>CBDTVI010000023.1:0-18409 GCA_965364065.1 uncultured Yoonia sp.
CACAATGTGGGCGTTGTTCGCACGCGCGACAATTACCGTTAAAATCGTCATGGTCTTGCTTATTGCAGCCTCTATTTGGTGCTGGGCAGTGATTATTGACAAGACAATTCAATATCGAAAAGCCCGCGCTGAAGCAGAGGTCTTTGACCGCGCTTTTTGGTCTGGCGAACCACTGGATGCGCTTTTTGACAAGATTGGCGAAGAACCCGAAGGCTCGTCTGAAAAGATATTCGCCGCAGGTATGTTGGAATGGCGCAGATCGCATCGGCAGGATGGCGGCTTGATCGCTGGGGCGACAGCGCGCATTGACCGATCAATGGATGTGGCAATCGCCAAACGATCGTCAGTCTTGCAAAAGGGTCTGCCCGTCTTGGCAACGGTTGGATCGACCGCGCCTTTTGTTGGCCTGTTTGGCACCGTCTGGGGCATCATGAATGCCTTTATCGAAATCGCTGAGGCGCAAACAACCAACCTTGCAGTCGTGGCGCCCGGTATTGCCGAAGCCTTACTTGCTACGGGTCTTGGCCTGTTGGCGGCTATTCCAGCAGTTATTTATTACAACAAGTTCTCGTCTGACAGCGACGGAATTGTAAGCGGCTACGAGGCATTCGCGGACGAGTTCGCGACGATCCTAAGCCGCCAGTTGGATAGCTAAAGATGAGCGCTGGTGTCATGAAAAACGACGACGACGGTGGCAGACGCCGCCGCCGTAAGTCGCGCCGTGGGCAGCCGATGTCAGAAATCAATGTGACGCCTTTTGTGGATGTCATGATGGTTTTGCTCATTATCTTTATGGTTGCTGCACCATTGTCTGTTGTCGGCATCCCTGTTGAGCTGCCCGAAACTTCGGCCACAGCTTTGCCCGGTGATGAGGAAGAACCGCTGACCGTGACGATCACCAATGACGGTCGGGTGATGATCCAGGAAACCGAAGTCGCTCAAGCCGACCTTGTGGGACGTCTGCAAGGGATCGCGGCAGAGCGTACCAGCGAAAAGATTTTTCTGCGCGCGGATGGCCGCAACGAATGGAACCGTGTCGCCCAGATTATGGGTCTGCTGAATGCGGGCGGGTTTTCCGATATTGGCCTTGTGACGGATATTGCAAGCACCGTCACGGATGGCGCTGACGGGTAGATCATGGCAACGCCGGGAACAATCTTTTCTGGACTTGGCCACATTGGGCTGATCGGTTGGCTGGTCGCTGGCTGGGGTTTCAATGCAGAACCCTTGCGCATTGAGACGATGGATATTTCTGTCATTTCGGGCGAAGAATTTGACCAGATGCGTGCGCGTGCGACCCCTGACCCAGGGGACGCAAGCCCAGATGCACCAGTGCCACCCCAGATTGACGAGGCGCTGCCGCCGCTGCCTGCAGCCGAAGCACCTGCCCAATCGACCCCAGCGCCGGATCAAGTCGAGCAACCAGTAGCTGAGCTACCGCCGCCACCGCCGCCTGAAGCGTCGCAGGCCGAAGTGACCGATGCAGCACCGGAACCACCCGCGCCACCGGTTGCACCACCACCGACCCCTAATGTGGCGGTTAGTGATGCGCCGACGCCACCGCAGGCGCCAACGGTTGCATCCACGATTTCACAGCCTCCGCCGCAAGACGCGCAGATTGATGATGTGGTCCGCGATGCTGTTGTGCCTGATGATAGCGCTGAAGCAGAAGTTGTGGCGCAAGAGCAAGACGCGACCGCACCTGAAGAAACGACAACCCAGATTGTCATCCAAGATTTGGCCCCAACTACTTCGGCCCGTCCATCGACGCGGCCTAGTCGTCCTGTTCCTGTCTCATCGCAGACGGAAACCGCGGCGGTTGAACCCGCGCCCGAGCCCGCTGATACATCGGCCCCGCAAGAAGACGTTGCTGCCGCATTGGAGGCCGCGCTTGCAGGTGCTGCGGCCCCTGCGATTGCGGCGGGTCCGCCGATGACTGGGGCAGAACGTGACAGCTTTCGCATTGCGGTCAATCGGTGTTGGAATGTGGACCCCGGCTCAGTTGCTGCCCGTGTGACGGTTGAGGTCGCGTTTAATCTGGACCGCGATGGCGCGGTACAGGGCAATAATGTCAGATTGCTTTCGTCTCAAGGTGATTCAGGTGCCGTTGATACTGCCTTTAATGCCGCGAGACGTGCAATATTGAGATGCCAATCTGGCGGCTATCAGCTGCCTGCAGATAAATATGACCAATGGCAAGAAGTTGTGATTACCTTTGATCCAAGTGGAATGCGGCTGAGATAGGCAAAGTTACGCGCAGTCAAAGTGAAAATGATTTCACCCGCTGCTAGAAATGAACCAAAGAAGAAAAAATGCGTTGCAATAGTGAAGCGCACAGTGAGGCAAAGATGATGAAACGACTACTTACATGTCTGGTGGCGTTGATGTTGGCCGGACCCGTATTTGCACAAAGTGGGCCGCTGCGGCTGACGATTACCGATGGTGTGATCGAACCCATCACCTTTGCGGCCCCCAGTTTTCAAGCTGAAAACCCTGCCGCGGCCCAAGTCGCTGCAGAAATGTCGCGTCTTGTTGTGCAGGATTTAGCAGGCACCGGATTGTTCCGCGAAGTGCCAGCCTCTGCTTTTATCTCGCAGATTTCATCATTTGCGCAGCCCGTGGCTTTTGCCGATTGGCGCGCGGTCAACGCCCAAGCGTTGGTTGTGGGCGCTGTTAATGTTCAAGGCGACCAGATGACCGTGAAATTCCGGGTCTATGACGTGTTTTCCGGCCAGGAACTTGGCACAGGGCTTCAGTTTGCAGGAACTGCGTCTGGTTGGCGTCGCATGGGTCACAAAGTGGCCGATGCCGTTTATGGGCGCATTACAGGCGAAGGCGGCTACTTTGACAGCCGCGTCGTTTTCGTTGCGGAAAGTGGTCCTAAGGATAACCGTCAAAAGCGTCTAGCGATCATGGATTTCGACGGAGCGAATGTGCAGTTCCTGACTGATAGCAGTAGCATTGTTCTGGCACCGCGCTTTTCCCCAAATGGTGATCGCGTTCTTTATACCAGCTTTGAAAGTGGTTTTCCGCGCATCAACGTTCTGAATGTCGCGAGCGTAGGACGTCAGCAATTGCAGACCGCTGCGGGCGAAATGGCCTTTAGTCCGCGCTTTTCACGTGACGGACGGCAGGTGATTTATAGCCTGTCAAATGGTGGCAACACAGATATTTACCGCACTGATCTGTCCAACGGTCAGCACATCAGGTTGACCAGTGCGCCTTCGATTGAAACGGCACCTAGCCTTTCACCCGATGGCAGTCAGATCGTCTTCGAAAGTGACCGCTCAGGGGCGCAGCAGGTTTATATTATGTCAGCCAACGGCGGAGAAGCGCGCCGGATTTCGTTCGGCCAAGGTCGCTATGGCTCGCCTGTTTGGTCGCCGCGTGGCGATCTGGTGGCATTTACCAAGCAAAACGCGGGCCGCTTTCATATCGGCGTGATGCGGATCGATGGATCAGAGGAACGTTTGTTGACCTCGTCCTTCTTGGATGAAGGCCCAACTTGGTCCCCAAACGGGCGCGTGATCATGTTCACCCGCGAAACCCAAGGGGCAGGAGGCACGTCCTCGGTTTATTCGGTGGATATCTCGGGGCGTAACTTGAAGGCGGTGCCTTTGCAGGGCGGCGCGTCCGATCCGTCATGGGGGCCGTTACAGCCGTAACGAAGCGTGATTCCCCAATGGCAAAAGACATGCTATGATCGAAAAAAATCGAGCAAATAAAAATCAGGATGAAAACCTATGACATTTTTTAAAACAGTGGCGGTTGTGCTTTTGGTATTGGCAACAGCGGCCTGTACAAACCCAGATCGTTTTGGCGGGGGTAATGGCGCAGACGGCGGTGCCGGCGCAGGCTTTGGTGCAGATGGCGGCCTTGCAGGATCAGCCAGTGATCCGACCAGCCCAGTGTTCTTTAATCAGACAATCGGCGACCGCGTCCTTTTCACAGTTGATACATCGACCCTCACACCTGCAGGAAAGGTGATCCTTGACGGCCAAGCCCAGTGGCTTTTGACAAACGCCGATTATCGGTCCGTCATCGAAGGCCACGCAGACGAGCAGGGTACACGTGAATACAACCTTGCCCTTGGTTTCCGCCGCGCAAATGCCGTGCGTGAATATCTTGTGTCCCGCGGCGTACCGACTGGCCGCCTAGAGGTGACCAGCTTTGGCAAAGAGCGTCCGATCGAGATCTGTTCGGATGAAACTTGTTATGCGCAGAACCGCCGTGCGGTTACCGTGCTGTCTTTCTCGGCTCTTACTAGCTGATCAATACCTAAGGAATGGTTATGTTGCACCGTATCGCTATTGTCTGCGCCCTTTTGCTGTCGCCTCTGCCCGCTATCGCGCAGCAAGAGACGTTGGCAGACATTCGCCAGCAACTGACCGTACTTTTTGTTGACGTACAGCGTTTGCGCCGCGAACTGTCCACCACAGGTGGATTGAACGCAGGGACGGTTGGCGACACACCGCTTGATCGTCTCAACGCGATCGAGACAGAGTTGCAGCGCCTGACCTCGAACGCAGAGCAGCTAGAGTTTCGCATCAGTCGGATCACAACCGAAGCCGACAACAAGATCGGTGATCTGAACTTCCGGCTTTGCGAACTTGAGGCAGGCTGCGATATTGGCCAGCTTGACGATACCCCTTTGGGTGGTTTGCAAACGACACCTGCGCCGGTTGTGACGCCCGACACCACCACAGGCGGGCCTGCGCTCGCCATAGGTGAACAAAGCGATATAGCGGCGGCGCAGGGGTCGCTCGCCTCTGGTGACTTTCGCGGCGCCATTGACCAGCTTACGGCCTTTGTCGCGACCTACCCCGGCAGTCCGCTAGCGTCTGATGCCAACTTCCTGCGCGGCGAAGCACACGAGGCTTTGGGGGAAACCACTCAAGCTGCACGCGCTTTTCTCGAGGCGTTTTCAGGCGACGCAACCGGACCTGCGGCACCGAATGCGCTTTATAAACTTGGGGCATCGCTTGGCCGGATCGGTCAAACGCAAGATGCTTGTTTGACCTTGGCTGAAGTGAATGTCCGCTTTCCGGGCAATCCCGCTGTCGCGCTTGCGCAAAGGGAAATGCAAGCGCTGGGATGTCAGTAATCACTGACGTTGCGGCCCGCTTTCAACAGACACTTGCCGCGCATGCGGCGACATTTGATGGGACAATTGGGCTGGCGGTTTCTGGTGGCGGTGATTCCATCGCAATGATGCATCTTGCCGCATCGGCGATTGCGCCAGGGCGCTTGATTATTTTCACAATAGATCACGGACTTCGCCCTGAGGCTGCATCAGAAATCGCATTGGTCAAGGCGCAGGCAGATGCTTTGGGGCTGCGACACGTTGTCGCCAAATGGGACTGGGATCACCGTGGAAATCTACAGGCCGCCGCGCGTGCAGGACGCTGGTCTTCGCTTGTCGCACTGGCGGGCGCGCATAAAGCTGACGCGATCTGGATGGGCCACACCGAGGATGATCAGGTAGAAACGTTCCTGATGCGCCTTTCGCGTGGGTCTGGTGTTGACGGTCTGACGGCGATGCAGATGGCGTCAAAGCGCGACGGTCTCGCTATTTTTCGACCCTTACTGGATATCAACCGCGCTGACCTGCGGGCATGGCTGACCCATCACGCAATTGTTTGGTGCGATGATCCAAGCAATGAAGACGCGCGTTTTGACCGGGTGCGTGCGCGTCAAATGGCGGACCAGCTTGGCGATCTTGGCCTATCCACCAAACGGGTTTTGCAAACCATCGACCATATGCAGGCTGCACAGCGGACTTTGCAGAGCAGCGCATTTGATTTTGCGCGCGACCATATCCATCAAGAAGGTGGTGATTTGATTGTCAGCCATGCAGCGTTGCAGATCACGCAGGCTGATGCGCCCAGACGCGCGCTGGCCGCAGCAATCGGGTGGGTCGGCGCACGCGGATTTAGGCCCCGGTTCGAACAACTCAAAGACGTGGCATCCCGCGCCATGCTTGGCCAGACGGCCACATTGAACGGCTGCATTCTAACATCCCAAGCTGACGGCACGGTCCGGTTGTCACGCGAGGCTGCCGCTACAAAACCAATGGCTGCTTCTCCTAAGGACCGCGAATTGCTCTGGGATCAGCGGTGGTGTATGATAGGGCCGAGTGGCGCGGGCCTGATCGTCAAATCATTGGGCGAGGGCATCAAGCTATGTCCCAATTGGCGGCAAACCGGCATCCCGCGTGTTTCGCTATTGGCGTCGCCCGCAGTGTGGCAAGAAACCGCGCTTATCGCTGCCCCGATTGCCGGATTATCCAATGGATGGTCTGCGCAGATTGTCGCGAATTTCCATTCGATGGCGTTTGCCATTGAAGAATAATCTTTCGCCTCTATTTTAGAGGAAACGCTTGTGGTGCGACTCTGTTGCTCACTTCCCCATTTTAAAGGAGCCTTCCCCTTGGGCAACGCGCGTAACATGGTCTTTTGGGTCGTACTTTTCTTAATGGTACTGGCCCTTTTCAATCTCTTCAGTAGCCCTCAGGGAACTGCAAACAGTCAGGTGCGCAGTTATTCTGACTTTGTAGTCGCAGTAGACGCCGGCAGCGTCACCGATGTTGTGATCGACGGCGAAACGATAAGCTTTGCCGAAGGCGGGCGCGCTTATACAACAATTATGCCGCGAGACGCAGAAATCACGAACCTGTTGATTGATGCAGGTGTCCCAGTAGAGGCACGCAGCCAAGAGACATCGGCGCTCCAGTCGTTCTTGGTTGGTCTCTTGCCGTTCATTCTTTTGATTGGTGTTTGGGTCTACTTCATGAACCGCATGCAGGGCGGCGGCAAAGGCGGTGCGATGGGCTTTGGCAAATCGCGCGCCAAATTGCTGACCGAAAAGCAAGGGCGCGTTACGTTTGACGACGTGGCCGGCATTGATGAAGCCAAAGAAGAGCTTGAAGAAATCGTAGAATTTTTGCGCAACCCGCAGAAATATTCACGATTGGGTGGTAAAATTCCTAAGGGCGCACTGCTCGTGGGTCCTCCAGGAACTGGTAAGACCTTGCTTGCGCGCGCGATTGCAGGCGAAGCTGGCGTGCCATTCTTCACCATTTCTGGTTCTGACTTTGTAGAGATGTTCGTTGGTGTGGGTGCATCGCGCGTCCGCGACATGTTCGAGCAGGCCAAAAAGAACGCGCCATGTATCGTCTTTATCGACGAGATTGATGCGGTTGGTCGTTCACGTGGTGTCGGTATCGGCGGCGGCAATGACGAACGCGAACAGACTTTGAACCAGCTGCTGGTTGAAATGGACGGTTTTGAAGCAAACGAAGGTGTCATCATCGTCGCGGCCACCAACCGCCGCGATGTTCTTGACCCTGCGCTGCTGCGTCCGGGCCGTTTTGACCGCCAGATCACTGTGCCAAACCCAGACATCAAAGGCCGTGAAAAGATTTTGGGCGTGCATGCGCGCAAGATCCCACTGGGCCCAGATGTTGATTTGCGCATTATTGCGCGCGGTTCGCCTGGTTTTTCGGGCGCTGATCTAGCCAACCTTGTGAACGAGGCCGCATTGACGGCCGCACGTATTGGTCGCCGCTTTGTCACGATGGCTGATTTCGAATCTGCCAAAGACAAGGTGATGATGGGCGCAGAGCGTCGCTCAATGGTGATGACGACAGAGCAAAAAGAGATGACCGCTTATCACGAAGCGGGCCATGCGATTGTTGGCATCACGCTGCCGAAATGTGATCCGGTCTATAAGGCCACGATCATTCCGCGCGGCGGCGCGCTGGGTATGGTGATGAGCCTGCCAGAGATGGACCGTCTGAACATGTTCAAAGACGAATGCCACCAGCGTTTGGCGATGACCATGGCGGGTAAGGCCGCTGAAATCATCAAATACGGTCCAGAACAGGTCAGCAACGGTCCAGCTGGTGATATCCAGCAAGCCAGCCAACTGGCCCGCGCGATGGTGCTGCGTTGGGGTATGTCGGACAAGATCGGCAACATCGACTACGCTGAGGCGCATGAAGGCTATTCGGGAAACACCGCTGGTTTGTCTGTGTCTGCGAATACCAAAGAGACGATCGAAGAAGAGGTTCGTACCTTTATTCAAGATGGTTATGACCTTGCATTCAAGATCATCACTGAAAAGAACGAAGAGTTCGAGCGTCTCGCGCAAGGTCTGTTGGAGTATGAAACGCTGACGGGCGAAGAGCTCAAGCGCGTGATGGCAGGCGACCCGCCGCATCTTAGCGATGATGCGGACAGCGCGCCGCCCTCTGGCGGGACACCGTCGGTAACGGCGATCCCGAAGACCAAACCGAAGAAGCCGAGCGCTTCTGATGACGGGATGGAACCGGAACCTTCGACCTAAGAAAACAAAACGCCGCCCTACGGGGCGGCGTTTTTCGTTCTACTGTTCAAACTTGGCCAGATCAATTGAAGCCTGTACCAGCCTGCCTTAAGCAGAGTGTTCAACCACTTTGGAGAGACGAATATGCCCGCACTTGCGCCAACTGAAATCACAGGTGAAGTCGTCTGGATCGGACATGTACCGGATCGGGATGCGTCGCTACGGTCGCAGCCCGCCCAAAGTGCGCAACTGACTTACGCAGGTATCCCTAACGAAGCACATGGCGGTCTGACGCGGCCCGCGTGCGTGCGTGTGCGCAGCCAGTACCCCAAGAATACTGAAATCCGCAATGTGCGGCAGTTGTCGGTGATGTCAGCTGAAGAACTTGCCGAAGTTGCAAGCGATTGCGGTTTGGACAGCTTTAACCCTGAACATATCGGCGCTTCACTTGTTATAGCGGGCATCCCAGATCTTACGCATCTTCCGCCATCGTCGCGGCTGCAGTTTCCTGACGGATCAGCCATTGTGGTGGATATGGAAAACCGGCCCTGCCATTTGCCAGCGAAAGTCATCAATGCTGACCACCCGAGTGCCGGCGACAAGTTCAAAGCGGCGGCAAAAGGCAAGCGTGGGGTGACGGCTTGGGTCGAACGTGAAGGGCAAATTCAGGTTGGTGACACGGTGCGGCTACACATCCCAGATCAACGTGCTTGGCGTCCTTAGGTTTCCCATCCGACACAGACACGATGCCTTCCGACGATTCCGAGGGTGAAAATGTCGCAATCACTGTGCATGCGACTGCATTCACCCGATAGAAGCGACAGTGAACAAGAGTGGCATCTGCCAAGACCTAAGGAATTTCTCATGGAATATAAGTCAGATATCGAAATCGCACGCGCAGCAAGCAAGCGTCCAATCCAAGAAATCGGCGCAATGCTAGGCATCGATAGCGATGATCTGCTGCCATATGGCCACGACAAGGCCAAGGTCAGCCAGCGTTTGATCAACAGCGTGCAAGATCGCCCTGATGGCAAACTGATCCTTGTAACGGCAATTAACCCGACACCTGCAGGCGAAGGCAAAACTACGACAACCGTTGGTTTGGGTGATGGACTGAACGCGATTGGCAAAAAAGCTGCGGTTTGTATCCGCGAAGCGTCCCTTGGCCCTTGCTTTGGCATGAAGGGCGGGGCTGCTGGTGGTGGTTACGCGCAAGTTGTGCCGATGGAAGACATGAACCTGCACTTCACGGGTGACTTTCACGCGATCACATCTGCGCACAACCTGCTGTCAGCGATGATCGATAACCACGTCTATTGGGGCAATGCGCTGGACATTGATATCCGCCGTGTCGTTTGGCGTCGTGTCCTCGACATGAACGACCGCGCGCTGCGTCAGATCACGGCGTCCTTGGGCGGTGTGGCCAATGGCTTTCCTCGTGAAGCAGGTTTTGACATCACTGTGGCGTCCGAAGTTATGGCGATCTTGTGCCTTGCCCGGAACCTCAAAGATCTTGAGAAGCGCCTAGGCGATATCATCGTGGCATATCGCCGTGATCGCACGCCTGTCTATTGCCGCGATATCAAAGCTGATGGTGCAATGACTGTTCTGCTGAAAGACGCGATGCAGCCGAACCTTGTGCAAACCCTCGAAAACAACCCTGCCTTTGTGCATGGCGGTCCATTCGCGAATATTGCGCACGGCTGTAACTCTGTCACGGCAACAACGACTGCTCTGAAGTTGGCTGACTATGTTGTGACCGAAGCAGGCTTTGGCGCGGATTTGGGCGCTGAGAAGTTCATGAACATCAAATGCCGCAAAGCGGGTCTTGCGCCGTCTTGTGTCGTTCTTGTCGCAACAGTGCGTGCGATGAAAATGAACGGTGGCGTGGCTAAGGCTGATTTGGGCACCGAGAATGTCGATGCTGTGAATGCGGGGTGTGCCAACCTTGGGCGTCACATCGAGAACATCAAAAGCTTTGGTGTCCCTGTCGTTGTGGCGATTAACCACTTTGTGACGGATACAGATGCCGAAGTGGCCGCCGTTAAAGCCTATGTTGAAACGCAGAAATCAGAGGCGATTTTGTGCAAGCATTGGGCACTAGGTTCCGAAGGCACAAAAGAGCTGGCAACACGGGTCGCGCAGATCGCGGATGCAGACGAAGCCAACTTTGCACCGATCTATCCAGATGAGATGAGCCTTTTTGACAAGATCGACACGATTGCCAAAAAGATCTATCGCGCGGACGCCGTCATTGCAGATAGCAAAATTCGTGATCAGTTGAAAATGTGGGAAGAGCAAGGCTATGGCCATTTGCCTGTTTGCATGGCCAAAACCCAGTATAGCTTTTCAACAGATCCAACGCTGCGCGGCGCGCCAACAGGGTTTTCCGTGCCGGTCCGCGAAGTGCGCCTGAGTGCTGGCGCTGGTTTCATCGTCGCGATTTGCGGTGAGATCATGACGATGCCGGGTCTGCCGCGTGTACCATCAGCAGAGCAGATCATGCTCAATGATGCAGGCGAGATCGAAGGCTTGTTCTAATTTGATTGGGCGGTGCGACGCTCAGCTTGCGCTGTCGCCCCGCCCACCCACCCACTACTGCGCGCTGCGCAGGGATATTTATGCTCGGAAGAAATGATATGACAGCGACAGTGATTGATGGAAAAGCCTTTGCCGCCAAGGTACGTGGCTTGGTCGGCGAAGGTGTAACCAAACTCAAAGCCGAGCATGGAATCACGCCGGGTTTGGCCGTTGTGCTTGTGGGTGAAGATCCGGCAAGTCAGGTTTATGTTCGCTCCAAAGGCAAGATGACCGTCGAAGTCGGCATGACTTCGGTCGAGCATAAGCTGGATGTTGCAACGTCCGAAGCTGACCTGCTGGCATTGATTGATCAGTTGAACAATGATCCGACCATTCATGGTATTTTGGTCCAACTTCCGTTGCCTGATCAGATTGATAGCGATTTGGTCATCAATAGTATTGATCCTGCCAAGGATGTGGACGGGTTTCATGTTTCTAACGTGGGTTTGCTGGGCACGGGACAAAAAAGCATGGTCCCTTGTACGCCCCTTGGCAGTTTGATGATGCTGCGTGATCATCATGGTTCGCTGTCAGGCTTGAATGCCGTCGTGATTGGCCGCTCGAATATTGTTGGAAAACCTATGGCCCAATTGTTGCTAGGCGATAGTTGCACCGTCACGATTGCCCATAGCCGCACCAAGGATTTGCCATCGGTTGTTCGTCAGGCTGATATCGTCGTGGCCGCTGTTGGTCGCCCACAGATGGTGACGGGTGATTGGATCAAGCCGGGTGCGACTGTCATTGATGTGGGTATCAACCGGATCGAAAAACCCGAGGGCGGTACGCGCCTTGTTGGTGATGCCGACTATGAAAGCTGTGCTGCGGTTGCCGGCGCGATCACGCCTGTGCCGGGCGGGGTCGGTCCGATGACGATTGCATGCTTGCTTGCCAATACACTCACCGCATGTTGCCGCGCGAACGGCTTGGAAGAGCCCGAAGGCCTGACTGCCTAACCTTTACTTGGTCGGCACAGGTATGGCTTTGTGGCCGGTCATCACCGCGATCGGTGCTGTGCGAAAAAGCTGGCGTAGTGCAGGAGAATTGCTTGCCAAACCGCCAGTGTAGGCCCCGTATGCGGGCATGATCATTCTGTCTTTGTCGAACAAGAAGGCGGGCTTGCTGCGCCCCGCCAACCGATGTTTGGGGTGATAGTGGCCTGAAACCTCTGCCGACGCATCTGTTGCGATGTGGCGTAAGGTCAAGGTTCCAATGCACATCTCGCGGCGATGGGTGCCGCCCAATTCAATAGGCCCTGGGTCGTGATTACCTTCGATCCAAGTCCAATTACGCCCCGCCTGCATGCCAGCCAACCATAGTTGCATGTCATCGCCTAAATGCGCTGCCGCTTCCAAATCATCAAAGCTGTCACCCAGACAAACAATGCTATCAGGCGCTGTTGCGGCGATATCATCGTTAAGTTTTTGCAGGGTTTGCTGTACTTCATATGGGGGCAACATTACGCCGCTGCGACGTGCAATGCGTTCTGATTTTCCCAAATGCAGATCAGAGACGCATAGCAAGGCATGTTCCGGCAAATACAAAGCACCACTTGGCATCGCCAAGCATCGTGTTCCGCAAAAGGTGAATTGATAGCCGTTCATGATCCGCTCTGTGTTGTAACTGGGTCCATAGATCAAGGTTCAATGCGATTGTATTCCTGCGGCCTGCATCAGTCGCGCGGCCTCTTCCTCTAGAATACGGTCTTGCCCCGCACCCGCAACCGCGATGCGTCCGCGTTCTAAAAGCATCGGCAACGAAAGGGGCGTCGCACGATCTAGGACCACGTGATCTATCCGCCCAGAGGTGCGTGACAGCATCTCTTCGATGCGGCCAAAATCGACCAAACCGCGCAGTGCCTCTTCGCGTGTAATCCGCAACATCAGATGGTCAGGGTCGTATTTCGTTAGGGTATCGTACAAAATATCCGAAGAAAACGTTGCCTGACGGCCCGATTTACGCGCTTGTGGCAAGTTGCGTTCGATGAGCCCCGCAATGGTGGCGGCCCCGCGAAATGTTTTTTTCATCACGGCATTGCCGGACAGCCATGTTTCAAAATCAGCACAGATGTTGGTCGCCTCGAATAACGGGGCAGGGTCGATCACAGGATCAAGTCCCCAGATCAATGTCGCGTAGTCGGTCGCGACAAACCCCAGTGGATGCAATCCTTTTTCTTCCATCCGCTGGGTCAGCAGCATGCCCAGCGTTTGCATCGCGTTTCGCCCTGCAAAGCCGTAAACGCAGATGTGGTGGCGGCCGTCATGCGGAAAGCTCTCGACCAATATGCGGTCTGCTTCGGGCAGCTTGGAAAACTGCCGCTGCAGGTTTAGCCATTCGGAGGTATGCGATGGCAGTGCGGGCCATTCGGGTTGCGCGAACATCCGCAAGATGCGTTGCGATAGCTGTGTGGAATTGGCAAATTTGGTGCCCATAAAGGTCGCTATTTTTGGGGTTTTGTCTGCCCGTCGGGATACCTCAACGGTCATTTCCTTAAGGTTTTCATAGCGCACAACCTGCCCGCCGATCAAAAAGGTGTCACCTTGGGTCAGTGTGGCAGCGAATGCCTCTTCTACCTCGCCTAGTTGTTTGAAATTGCCCTTTAGGCGAACCTTTAGGGTATCGGTGTCTTGGATAGTTCCAATATTCATACGGATGCGTTGGGATGCGCGGGGATCGCGTAACTGCCACAGCCCATCGGATGTCTGGAGCAAGCGTTTCCACTTGTCATAAGCGCGTAGTGCATATCCACCGGTCGCGCAAAAATCGAGGCAATCATCAAAGGCGGCGCGTGACAGACCGCGATATGCGCCGACAGTTTTGATTTCTGAATACAAACTGTTTTCATCGAACGGACCCGCGCAGGCCGTGATCAGGATGTGCTGGCAAAGGACATCGCGTGGACCTGGGCCTTTGGGATCGCCGTCTAAGTCGTGTGCTTTGACGGCCTCGAGGGCCGCGACGCATTCGACGACTTCGAACCTGTTTGCAGGCACCAGCAGTGCCTTTGATGGCGCATTGTAGCGGTGGTTGGCGCGCCCGATCCGCTGGACAAGGCGTTTGACGTTCTTTGGTGCGCCGACCTGAATGACCAGATCGACATCGCCCCAGTCGATGCCAAGGTCTAGTGAACCGGTGCACACAATCGCGCGCAGTTGGCCTGCGACCATTGCGGCCTCGACCCTTTCGCGTTGTTCGCGTGACAGGCTACCATGGTGGATGCCGATGGGCAGGTCGTCTGTATTCGCGAGCCAGAGGTTGTGAAAGAAAATTTCGGCTTGGGCACGGGTATTGTGAAAGATCAACGTCGTGTTGTGTTGCTTGACCTGTTCTAGAACGGCGGGAATGGCGTACTTTGCGCCCCCGCCGGTCCATGGCGGCTTTTCCTCGGTCAGCAGCATCGCGATGTCAGGATCGGGTCCAGGGTCGGCGTTGATGATCGCGCAAGGATCAGGATGGCAGGCTAATTGATCGGCAATTGCTTGCGGGTCCTCAATCGTGGCGGACAGACCAACGCGGCGTAGATTGGGCGCAAGGGTTTGTAGGCGGCTGAGGGCCAGCATCAATTGATCGCCACGTTTGCTTTCTGCAAGGGCGTGGATTTCATCGACGATTATCCGCTGGAGGCCTTTGAAAATACGCGGTGCATCTTCGTAGCTTAGCAGCAGTGCCAGCGATTCAGGTGTAGTGAGCAAGATATGCGGCGGATCAGCGCGTTGGCGACGCTTTTGCGTGTAAGAGGTGTCGCCGGTGCGGTCTTCGATCCTGATTGGCAGACCCATGTCGTCCACGGGGGTACGTAGGTTGCGTTTGATATCAGCAGCCAGCGCCTTGAGTGGCGAGACATAAAGCGTGTGTAAACCCGCATGTGCACCGTCTGCCAACTCGATCAAGGAAGGCAGAAAACCACCAAGCGTTTTGCCCCCGCCAGTGGGCGCGATCAACATCAGCGCAGGGTCCATAGATTGGTCCAGCATCGCCTGTTGATGCGGATGAACGTCCCAACCACGACTAAGAAACCAGTCTTTAAAAATGGGGGGGAGGGGGTTCATAAGTCTAAACTGTGCTGGATATGAGATACGTCAAGACGCGTCTTACGGTTTGCGACGGGGGGAAAGCCCACGGATCGCAGCTTGAACCGCGACGGGCAGGTCGGTTTCGCCGTTGGGCGCGATATCAAGGGCTGATGCGACATCTTTGAACAAGATGCCGATACTGTTGTCGACTGCATATCCATCACGCGCAAACTCGATCTCGTCAAACCCCGAAGCAAACCAGTTCTGACCGGACGCGGTGCCAATCAAGGCCAAAAGCCTCTCTTCGTCCACGCCTTCCGCATCGGCCCAATCAAGGACCAGCCGTGTCATCGCCGTATTAGATGCGGCCAGCAAATTGTTCAGGACCTTTGCCGTCATGCCAGCGCCAAACGCGCCCATTTCGTGAATTTCGCGGCCCATTGCGCGCAGGGCCGGCATGACTTCGGCGGCTGGGCCACCCGTCATGAACGTCAAAGTCCCTGCATCTGCTTTGACTTGCGCCCCTGACATGGGGGCGTCGATTAATGTGATGGTGTTAGGCACGCGGGCGCGCAGGCCTTTGACATATTTGGGCGACAGGGTTGAGCTGATAACGATGCGTTGCAGTTTGTCTGCCTTGCGCACCAGTCCTTGAGTATCAAACAGCAGCGCGTCAGTTTCGGCTGTGTCCCGCACCACCGTAAAGACTGTCGTCAGGTCGCGTGTAAAGGTGTTGATGTCTATCTCAACCCCATCAATCGGGCGTACATCAAAGCCTTTTGCATCCAGTCCAGCTTTGCGCAGATTGGCCAGCATGCCAAACCCCATACGCCCACATCCCGCCACGCCGATGATGTCAGACATGTGTGGTTACCCTCAGGGATACGTGATGAACTGTCAGCATAAGTGCTGTTAGTGGACGATGTCTTCTTCTTTGACGAACATGTTGGCCCATGCACGATCCACCAATTCAGGGGACATTTGGTAAGGGATGCCTTCAAATTCGCACATCGCGATCATCTGATCGATCAAAAAGATCGGCTGATAGTTCGCATAAACATCATTGATCTCAGGATACCGTACGTTCAGCAAATGCACGAGCGTGTCTTCGTCCAAGGGCATCTTGCGCTTGCGGGCGACCATCGCGAAAATCTTGAGGAAATCTTCTTGGTTGGGACCATCGATTTTGATCTTAAAGAAGATCCGTCGTAGCGCCGCTTTGTCGAAGATCGCGTTCGGGTGGAAGTTGGTCGAAAAGATGACAAGCGTATCAAAAGGCACTTCGAACTTTTCGCCCGATTGCAGCGCCAGAATATCTTTGTTTTCTTCGAGTGGAACAATCCAGCGGTTCACAAGTGTTTGTGGTGGTTCAGCCTGACGGCCAAGGTCGTCCACAATAAAGATGCCGCCGGTAGATTTCAGTTGCAGTGGCGCCTGATAGGTCCGCGCAGTCGGATTATAAACAAGATCAAGCATCGACAATGACAATTCACCACCGGTAATTACGGTCGGGCGTTCGCAGCGCACATAGCGGGTGTCAAAGCGGCCAGAGGTCCGGCGCAAACTGCCCGGATCATCAACATCGTCTTCAGCGGCATTGTGCACGATGGGGTCATAGACAGTGATAACTTGACCAGAATATTCAATCGCGCGCGGGACATAAATCTTGTCACCAAGGGCGTCACGAATACCGTTTGAGATGGACGACTTACCGTTGCCCGGTGGTCCATACATCAAGATAGAGCGGCCAGCGCTGACCGCTGGTCCAAGGTTCGACAGTAGATCATCAGGCAAAACCAGATGGCCCATCGCAGTTTCCAGCTGTTCGCGGGTGATCTGGATATTGCGGATTGATTGGCGTTCGATCTGTTGGCGATAAATATCAAGCGGGACGGGCATCGCACCATAATATTCCGACTGCCCCAGTGCGTCCAACGAACGGGCACGGCCCGCATCGGTCAACTGGTAGCCCATTTCATTTGCACTATTGGCGTTCAAGGTACCGGTTGCCTGAAGCAATAGCTGTCCGCGCGCCAAGTCGACCAATTCTTGCGTGACGGGAACAGGCAAGCAAATCGCGCGGCTAATGTCAGAGACCAGTTCAAGGTTCATCCGAAAGATGGTTTTAATCAAAATATCGCGCATCATCGACATCGGCAAAAGCATGCCTTTGAGGTCGCGCGGGGCCGGGGGTGCGAGAACACCAGTTGTTTGCATATTCATAGTTTCGTCCTGCCCATCTAGAATCACACAACAGCCGCGCTAGCGCAGCCTACCCCTTCATTATAAGCCCGTTTATGGCAAAATAGTGAACAAACATCTGCCAACATAAGGAATAGCAGCCATTTTCAGCGATAAATGGCAACAATCAGCAGGTAGAATAGCAACGTCATGCTTAGAGGTAGGCCTTTGGGGAAGTATCGCCCAGCCGTCCAGCTTTTCCATTCAGGCGCAAAATTCTTCAGTGCGGTAAAACGAAACAGGCTATGAACGGCCAGCGCGCCCAACAGGCAAGCCGCGAAAAGTTGTACGATCAACAACAGATCACCAACCATAAATATTGGCGACATCGCTGCGATTACTTTTGCGTCACCGCCACCCATGACACGCAATGCCCAAAGCGCCATGCAGACCGCAAGGGTGACCGGCAGATGCAGCCATTGCCACGCGTAAACCTCGAGCCCGAATGCAAATGGGCCGATGACCGCATAAGCAATCACCAAGGCCAAAACAGAGGCGTTGGTGATTTTCATCGATCGCATATCATTCCATGCGATATAAATTGCGATTGGCGTCACGGCAGGCAAAAACCACAACGCACTTGCGGCTGTCATGCCCAATTTCTATGTTCCACTGTTGTTTTCAAGCGCATCAAGCGCACGCACGGCGGCCTCAAAGAACTGGGGATGGGTGTTGATCGCATCATTCAAGAGCGACTTGCCGATGATCACATCGTTTTGCTTGATCGCGGCCAGTGCCATCGTGTGCATCAATTGGGCACGTTCAATCTGGGTCATGGGCACGACAGGCATCGTGTAATTACGCTGTGCACCGCGCGCCAGAACAAGGTTGTTTTTAGCCGTGAAAAGATTGCTGTTAAACCGCAGGGCATCCGTAAACATCCGCTCGGCTGCTGGGTAATCGCCTCGCGTCAGCTTTGAGAAACCCCAGTTATTATAAACCGTGGCAGGCCGCGTGGTCAGGCCTACGGCAGTTTCATAGAAACTATCTGCTTTGCTCCACTGCTGCTTGCTGTCTGCGACCATCGCTTCAAGGCGGTAGCGTTTGAAGGTCTCGTAGGTTGGCGGAACCGTGTTCAACGTAGCGGCTGCTGCGTCCCACTGGTTGCTGCGCACATATGCATCAGCCAAATCGACCCGGTCAGAGTTCGTCGATTCCTCGTGGGCGATGACTTCCTGCCAACTGGTTACGGCATCGGAAGGCCGTTGTGCGCGGACCAATGACTTAGCAAGGCCGCGTTTTAGATCAATACG
>CBDTVI010000024.1:0-17929 GCA_965364065.1 uncultured Yoonia sp.
GCTAAGGTTACACGGCAACACATGGGCGCGTGGACCCAAAGATGCCGCCAATTCCTCTAGCGGGGCAACGCGGGTTCCTGACAATGCAACAGTTGCACCTGCGTCATAAAGAGACTTCGCAATCGCCCCACCAATGCCACCGGATGCACCTGTAACCAGCGCATTCTTTCCTGTTAAATCAAACATCTATAATTCCTTCTTCATCTATTCTTGCAGGGCAGCAGCAACGGCTACCACATCATCAGGCGTGCCTACAGCCGTGGTCGCAATCGCGCGGTCAATCCGTTTGATCATCCCCGACAATGCCTTGCCTGCGCCGATCTCAACAATTTCTGTCACACCAAGGGCGGCCATAAACAAAACGCTTTCGCGCCACCGCACCGACCCTGTGACCTGATCCACCAACAACGTCCGGATCATCGCAGGATCAGTCACCGCATCCGCGACGACATTGGCGACCAAAGGCACAGCAGGTACGTTGATTTCAACTGCATCCAAAGCGCGCGCCATAACGTCAGCGGCAGGCGCCATCAGGCTGCAATGGAACGGCGCGCTGACGGGCAACAACAAGGCGCGCTTGGCGCCTTTGGCTTTCGCAATCTCGATCGCGCGTTCAACAGCGGCCTTGTGACCGGACACAACAACCTGCGCCGGATCATTGTCATTGGCCGCCTGACACACTTCGCCCTGCGCCGCCTCAGCAGCGACAGCTTGCACCGCCGCAAAATCTAGCCCCAAAATAGCGGCCATTGCACCAACACCAACAGGCACCGCCTCTTGCATTGCAGTGCCACGGGCGCGCAGTAGGCGTGCCGTATCACCGATGCTGAGCGCACCAGATGCGGCCAAAGCCGAATATTCACCCAATGAATGTCCCGCCACGCACGCAGCAGCGTCAATCGTGACACCTTCTGTTTCAAGCGCGCGCATCGCTGCCATCGACGTCGCCATCAACGCAGGTTGCGCATTCGCTGTCAGCGTAAGGTCGGCAATGTCGCCATCCCAAATCAAACCAGACAAATCCTGCCCAAGGGCTGCGTCCACCTCATCAAACACGGCCTTGGCCGCAGGATAGGCATCAGCAAGCGCCTTTCCCATTCCGATGGTCTGAGCCCCTTGTCCGGGAAAAACAAATGCGCGCATGGGACGCCCCTTTTTATATTTCAACTTCCCAAAGACTTACCCTGCCCCGCCGCTCCGCACAAGCAATCGCAGACCCCGCAGTTTGTGCACAGCTTTGCTGCATCACCGCACAGACCCGATGCTGTGCCTGCCATTGATTTGCTGATAGTTAGCGGCACAAAGTAATCGGAGAACCCCATGAACGCGACCCAGACAACAACCTACGGCACCGTCACCAAGACCTTTCATTGGCTGACAGCCCTTTTAATTCTGACGATTGTACCGCTGGGAGCGATTGCCAACCGCCTGCCCTACGACACAAACGAGCAGTTGGCCTTCAAGGCACAGCTTTTCTCGTTCCACAAAACGCTTGGTGTGATCGTCTTTGCCGTCGCATTGGCGCGTATTCTTTGGGCTTTGACACAGACAAAACCCGCAGGGCTGCATCCTGATCGCAAAGCCGAGACGTTTTTGGCAGATATGGTGCATTGGCTGCTTTATATCTCGCTGGTCGCCGTTCCGTTGACCGGATGGATTCATCACGCAGCCACATCGGGGTTTGCGCCGATTTGGCTGCCAATTGGCCAAAACCTACCATTGGTTCCCAAAGATGAAGGCATCGCCAAACTATTCGCAGGGCTGCACTGGACTTGGAGCAAGATCATGGTTGGCTCTATCTTGCTGCACGTTGCAGGCGCGCTGAAACACCAGTTCATCGACAAAGACGCGACCATGAAACGCATGTGGTTCGGCACATCAGTCGCCAGCACTGCGCAGGCACACAAAGGCACGCGCACGGCACCGCTGGCAGCCGTCGCTGTCTATATTGTTGTGACAATTATCGGCGCAGCAGCCGGTCTTTACACAGCCAAATCAACAGCTTCCCAAGTGGCGTTGGCACAAGTGTCATCCGACTGGACCGTCACAGAGGGCGAAATAGTACTTACCATCACCCAACTGGGCAGCCCCGTCACGGGCAGCTTCGATGATTGGACCGCTGCGATTACCTTTGACGAAAACGCAGATGGGATATTGGGCGATGTCGAAACAACAATCGCCACCGGATCACTCACCTTGGGGTCAGTCACCAGCCAAGCACTTGGCGCTGATTTCTTTAACACGGCAGGCTTTCCAACGGCCACTTTTGCCGCACAAATAACCGCAGATGGTGACGCGTATCTCGCGGATGGCACACTGACGATCAAAGATATCGCTATGCCAGTTTCCCTGCCCTTCACCCTCACTTTGGACGGTGATGTCGCACAGATGGTTGGGCAAGTGACGGTAGACCGCCGCACATTTTCGGTCGGCCAAAGCATGGGTGATGAAACCAACCTCGCCTTCGCAGTTGATATTGCGATCAGCTTGACGGCCACACGCGGCGAATGAACGGAAAAGGGCCGCACCTGTGATCAGGTGCGGCCCTTATTTAGCCTAAAGCAATGTCGTTGCTTATTCGGCTTTCATCGCCTCGATCGAGATCATGATCGCAACTTCGTCGCTCACGAATGGCGCGAAAGCACCAACTTCGAAATCCGACCGCAAGATTGTTGTTGTCGCGTCAAAACCAGCCCAAGGCTTTTCGGCCATCGGGTGCATACCGACCTGGTTCAGCGTCGCATCAAGCACAACAGCCTTTGTGATACCGTTCAGCGTCAAATCGCCGGTGATCAGGGCAGTCGCTTCGCCAGTCACTTCGATGCCTGTTGAAGAAAACGATACCATCTCATCGTCGGCAGCCGCAAAGAAATCACCGCTCATGAAATGCTCAAAACGACCTTCCCAGCCGGTCAGCATGCTGCGCACAGGAAAAGACACGTTGACGGAAGACGCTGCAGGATCGGCTTGGTTAAAGGCAATCTCGCCTTCAAACCCAGAGAACATGCCGTATGTGGTCGAATATCCCAAGTGATCGTATGTGAACACGATCTGGCTGTGGCTTGCATCAAGGACATAGCTTTCAGACGTCGCAAATGCGGGAGTTGAAAGAGTGGCTGCAGCCAAGGCTGCCGTTGCGATCAAAGTTTTCATAGGTCTCTCTAATGTTTGGTTACTGTGCGTTTAGTGTAGACAGTGCGCCAGCGCAGACCGCAATTCTGCAAATTTGAACACATCCTGTTCGGAGATAGTCACCAGCTGTGCTGCATCGTGCGCGAACGGCCCCACACAAAAGACAGATAACACAGAAAACGCTGCTTTTATTGGGGGATCAGCGCTTGCAACGACCCTAGCGCGCTGTATAAGGCCCCAACCTTCTGCAAAGTATATGAACTGCGCAGACTCTCGTGGATGGGACGTAGAAGGTGAACCACCCATCCTATGAAATGCGCTGATTAATGAACTGGAGTTCACATGCCGCTATATGAGCATGTTATGATTGCGCGTCAGGACTTGTCCAACACGCAAGCTGAAAGCCTTATCGAACATTTCGGTACTGTTCTTTCCGACAACGGCGGCAAGCTGTTGGAGAACGAGTACTGGGGCGTCAAAACGATGGCCTATAAGATCAACAAAAACCGCAAGGGTCACTATGCCCTGCTGCGCACAGATGCGCCTGCTCCTGCTATTCAGGAAATGGAACGCCTGATGCGCTTGCACGAAGACGTCATGCGTGTGCTGACCATCAGGGTCGACGCACATCAAGAAGGCCCTTCGGTACAAATGCAAAAGCGCGAAGAACGTGGCGAACGCCGCGAACGTCGCTAATCGTTGATCTGAGAAAGGACATCAATCATGGCTACTAAACCATTTTTCCGTCGTCGTAAGTCCGATCCGTTCGAGGGCGATAACGCCCCTGCGATCGATTACAAAGACACTCGCCTTTTGCAGCGCTACGTTTCTGAGCGCGGCAAAATCGTTCCCGCCCGTATCACCGCTGTTGGTGCCAAGAACCAGCGTGCTCTCGCTCGTGCGATCAAGCGCGCACGTTTTCTTGCCCTGCTGCCATACGCTGTAAAGTAAGGAAATCATCCCATGGATATCATTCTACTTGAGCGCGTCGCAAAGCTGGGTCAGATGGGCGAAGTTGTTTCCGTCAAAGACGGCTACGCACGCAACTACCTGCTGGCACAAGGCAAAGCACTGCGCGTAAACGCAGCTAACCTTGCCCGCTTTGAGGCCGAAAAAGCCCAGATGGAAGCACGCAACCTTGAGACCAAGCAAGAATCAGATGCTTTGGCTGAAAAGCTGAACGGTCAAAAGTTCGTCGTGATCCGTTCTGCATCCGACGCTGGTTCGCTGTACGGTTCCGTCACAACACGTGACGCAGCTGATGCCGCAACCGAAGCTGGTTTCACAGTCGACAAAAAGCAGGTTGTCCTGCTTGGCGCGATCAAAGAACTCGGCCTGCACGATGTAACCGTGAACCTGCACCCAGAAGTGTCGGCCACAATCACATTGAACGTCGCACGTTCCGTTGAAGAAGCCCAACTGCAAGAAGCCGGCAAATCAATCGCCGAGCTGGCAGCAGAAGAAGAAGCAGCCGCTGAATTCGAAATTCAAGAGCTCTTCGACGATATTGGCGCTGCTGCAAATGACGACGACGATCTGGCTGAATCAGCTGGTATTGAAGCAGAAGCAAAAGACGAAGAATAATCTTCACTTTGCGTGACAGAATTTAGGCCGCTCCTGTTTGGGGCGGCCTTTTTCGTGGGCGGACACTCGGGTGTCAAAACCACTGGCTAAATGTGGCTACCTTGCCATACTTTGCGTTAAGGACGCTCAGACAGACAAGGTGTTATCATGCCATACGAACCAACTGATGTTGTTCATTCAGAAGCCGAGATCAGATCTACTATTGATGGCATTCACGACGCCCAGAAACTCAAAGTCCTCGATCACATCGACACCCATTGTCAGGTCTGGATAGAACGCAGTCCCTTCATCGTCGTGTCCACAGTTGATCAGCACGGCAATCTTGACGCCTCTCCCAAAGGCGACCCCGCTGGTTTCGTAAAGGTCGTAGATACCCAGACCCTCGCGATCCCAGACCGCCCAGGCAATCACCGCTTTGACAGCTTCAAGAACATCCTTGAGACAGGCCAGATAGGCATCATCTTTTTGGTCCCTAACCGAAATGAGGTCGTCCGCGTCAATGGCCGCGCCCAAATTGTGCGCGACCTGCAATTGCGCGAAACGATGGCAATCAGCGGGCGCGTTCCTGAATTCGCAATTCTTGTTCGCGTCCAAGAAGCCTTTTACCATTGCGGCAAGTCGATTATCCGGTCGCAACTTTGGAAGCCGGAACTGGCGGCCTCGACCGTTGGCCTTCCGACATATGCAGAGGCGTTGCATGCACAGGGCAAATCCGACCTGAGCTTTGACCAAATCGATGCGCGGTTGCGCCATAACGACAAGAACCGGCTTTACGACGAATAAGCGCAGGCGGCTCCAACGACGAACGACGTGAGGCCGCTAGGGGCTTATCTGTCAAACGTTTCCAACTGCAGCTGCGAGTTGCAGAATTCGCCGTCATACGTGCCGATCCACACATCGATACGCCCGTTTGCTGGGCGGGTCAGCGTAATCTTTGGATCCAGGTTGCCGTTGTCGTCATCATCATAATACCAGTTGGCAGAAGCAGTATTGATCAACAAGGCCGCGTCACATTCGCTCACAACGCGTACTTCAAGCTTGTAACGGCCCATGTCCGACAGCTGAAACGAGAAATCAGGTGCTGATGGGAAGTAACCGGCGCCTGTATCCGTCCCGGGCTGGACGTTATTGCAGTCCCAAATGTAATTACTGCCACCCGCAACAACGTCGAACCCGCGGGCGGTATAGAGCTGCTTGCCGGACGTTTGATAGGACTCTTGCGGCGCAATATTGAAATTTGGGCAGGCCAGTGCTGCGGTCGTTGAGGCTGCAAACGCAGCGAGCGTGAATAACAAAGCGCGTAACATGATATTTTTCCTTCAATTAAAATTACTCAATAATCTCTATAGAAATATCGTAGCACGGCCATTTTTAGACATATGCCTGTTTTTTTGGCGACATTGACGCAGATCGAGGAACTTTGCCCTCTGAAACGAAAAAAGGCGCCCCAAAGGGACGCCTTTCTTAACCAGTGAGGCTGGAATTTACTCTTCTTCGAGCTTCTCAACAGCCTTTTGCAGGTCTTCTTTGCTGACCTCTTTGTCCTTCACGGCAGCCGCTTCAAAGATGTGGTCAACGACCTTATCCTCAAACAATGGCGCCTGAAGCTGCTGGCGGAACTGTGCGTTCTGCTGCACGAACTCAAAGAACTGACGCTCTTGGCCCGGGTACTGACGAGCTTGGTTCATGATCGACTGGGTCATTTCCTGATCAGTTACCTTAACGTCGGCCTTTTGGCCGATATCAGCCAACAGCAGGCCCAACTTCACGCGGCGTTCTGCCAGCTCGTTGTGCTCTTTTGTTGGTGTGATCTCAGGGTGATCGTGGCCTTCAACCTCTGGGTTGTCCTCATGCCACAACTGGTGGGCAATCTGGCCAGCTTCTGCTTCTACCAATGATGCTGGCAGGTCAAACTTGACCTTTTTGTCCAGCGCATCAAGCAAAGCACGCTTTGCAATCGCGCGTGACGCGCCAGAATACTCGGCTTCCAGACGCTCTGTGATCTGTGTTTTCAGACCGGCAAGATCTTCTGCGCCGAACTTCTTGGCCAGTTCATCATCAAGAGCGGGCTTCATAGCACCGTTCACTGACTTGATCGTGCAAGAGAACACAGCGACCTTACCGGCAAGATTTTCAGCCTGATAGTCCGCAGGGAACGTCACTTCGATGTCTTTTTCGTCGCCAGCTTTAACCTTCAACAGGCCATCTTCGAAGCCCGGAATGAAAGAGTTGGAACCGATTACCAGTGGATAATCCTCGGCAGCGCCACCTTCAAACGGCTCGCCGTCGACTTTGCCCACGAAATCCAGAACGACTTGGTCGTCTTTCTTGGCTTGGGTCTTTTTCGGCTCGTATGTCACCGCCTGCGGGCTTTCGGCCAAGTTATCGAGTGCTTCTTTAACAGATTCGTCATCCGCTTTTACAACCAGACGCTCAAGCTTGATCTTGCTGAAATCGACTTCTTCAATCGTCGGAAGCTTCTCGTAGGAAACGTCGACATTCACGTCGTCGCCCTCTTTCCAGTTCTCATCGGTCATCTTCATCTCAGGCTGAGCCGCTGGACGGTCGCCTGTTGATTCCAGATGCGTGGACAGCGCGCCGTCGATAGCTTCTTGCATGCTTTCGCCCATCAAACGCTGACCATGCTGCTTGCGCAACAAAGCCATAGGCACTTTGCCCTTGCGGAAACCCTTCATTTCAATGCTGGGCTGCGCTTCTTTAAGCTTTTCTAGAACCTTGGCGTCCAGTTCGGCAGCCGTCACGGTGATCGCGTATCCGCGCTTTAGGCCTTCGTTGAGGGTCTCGGTGACCTGCATGTGCTGTCCTTCTTTTTCAAACTTTGGTGCGGGTGAAGGGACTCGAACCCCCACGCCTCGCGGCGCCAGAACCTAAATCTGGTGCGTCTACCAATTCCGCCACACCCGCATGATCAAAATGGGGCAGGATTTTGGGCCTACCCCACGGTTGCGGGCTGTCTAGCAAAGGTCTGCGGGGGATGCGAGGGGAAAAATCACATCTACGCACCTAGTTTCAAAAGAGCAGTGATCGGGGCTGATTGCAGTGCGGTTTTGACAGCAATTCATCACCTATTACTAAGACAGCAACGCCTGCCCCGCCTCAGGTATACTCAAGGCTGCAGATACTTCGTGCCGGTTTGCGTAAGTAATGTTTTCAAACCGCACGATAATACATCATTCTGCTTAAAATTTAATCACAGTCTCGAATTTCAGCAATCCATAACGCATGCAGCATCGCCCTTGAATTGTTCACAAGCAACAGAAATGATCTGACCACAGTCGAAACACACAAGGGGGAGTCGCAGCCGATGAAGAAAATCGAAGCGATCATAAAGCCGTTCAAACTCGATGAAGTAAAAGAAGCACTTCAAGAGGTTGGCGTTCAAGGTCTGTCCGTCGTCGAAGTCAAAGGCTTTGGCCGTCAAAAAGGGCACACGGAACTTTACCGTGGTGCTGAATATGTTGTCGACTTCCTGCCCAAAGTGAAGATCGAGGTCGTCCTAGCGGATGATCAGGTCGATGGTGCAATCGAAGCGATCATTGGCGCTGCCAAAACCGATAAAATTGGCGATGGCAAAATCTTTGTTTCACCAATCGAACAAGCCATTCGCATTCGTACCGGTGAAACCGGCGACGAAGCACTCTAATACCCGCGCGGGCAACTGCGCAGTCCATACAAAACCATACGTGAGAAAGGTAATACCTCATGAACAATAAAGACCTTGTGAAGCTGATCAAAGACGAGGAAGCCGACTATGTCGACATCCGTTTCACAGACCCGCGCGGCAAGTTGCAGCATGTCACCATCGTGTCCGATCTGGTTGACGAAGATTTCCTCGAAGAAGGCTTCATGTTTGACGGCTCGTCCATCGCTGGTTGGAAGTCCATTGACCAATCCGACATGAAACTGATGCCACAGGCCGAAACAGCCTACGTCGATCCGTTCTACGCGGAAAAGACGATCTGCATTAACTGCAACATCGTAGAGCCTGACACGATGGAACCTTACAGCCGTGACCCACGTGGTACAGCTGTCAAAGCCGAAGAATACCTTAAGTCTACCGGCATCGGTGACACAGCGTATTTCGGCCCAGAAGCTGAATTCTTCGTCTTTGACGATGTGCGTTTTCAAGTTTCCATGAACAAAGTTTCCTTCGAAGTCGATGCAATCGACGGCGCGTGGAACACCGATACCGAATACGAGATGGGCAACACTGGCCACCGTCCCGGCATCAAAGGCGGCTACTTCCCTGTGAACCCAATCGACGACGCTCAAGAAATGCGCTCCGAGATGCTGTCAACAATGAAGCGCATGGGCATGAAGGTCGACAAGCACCACCACGAGGTGGCGTCCTGCCAGCACGAGCTGGGCATGATCTTTGGCACGCTGACGCACCAAGCGGACGAGCAGCAAAAGTATAAATACGTGGTCCACAACGTCGCCCAAGCTTACGGCAAGTCGGCAACATTCATGCCAAAGCCAATCGCAGGCGACAACGGCACCGGTATGCACGTGAACATGTCGATCTTCAAAGACGGCAAGCCGCTGTTCTCTGGCGACAAATACGCGGACCTGTCGATGGAAGCATTGTACTTCATCGGTGGTATCCTCAAGCACGCCAAAGCGCTGAACGCGATCACCAACCCATCTACAAACAGCTACAAGCGCCTGATCCCAGGTTTTGAAGCGCCGGTTCTGCGCGCTTATTCTGCACGTAACCGTTCGGGTTGTGTCCGTATTCCATGGGCCGAAAACCCGAAAGCCAAGCGCGTCGAGGCACGTTTCCCTGATCCAGCAGCCAACCCATACCTGTGCTTTGCAGCACTTCTGATGGCTGGCCTTGACGGGATCAAGAACAAGATCGATCCAGGCCCCTCTTCTGACAAAGATCTTTACGATCTGCCACCAGAAGAACTGGCAGCGATCCCAACCGTTTGTGGCTCCTTGCGTGAAGCACTTGATGCATTGGCCGCTGACCACGAGTTCCTGTTGGCTGGTGACGTCTTCACCAAAGACCAACTTGAAGGCTACATGGAGCTGAAGTGGGAAGAAGTGTTCGCCTACGAGCACACACCGCACCCAATTGAATACAAGCTGTACTACAGCTGCTAATTCTTAAAACTTAACGAAAAAGCCTCGCTAGAGAAATCTAGCGGGGCTTTTTTGTGCGCGCACCAAATGCTAGGATAGCAGCAACTTCATTCTGAAATTGCAGGCAAGACATACCAACATGCCCAAATACCACCCCATCGATGTACGCTACAAAGGCCCGTCCACGGCTTATCGCGGCTCTGCGAAACAACAAACGTCGTCGTTTAAAAAAGTAGTGAAGCCGTCAAAAACCACTAAATCGGAACCTGCCGCGGCACCCTCTCCATGGGACGGCGCAAAGGACAAGCCACAGCAACAAGCGGCATCATCTGATAAGGCTGGATCAACTCCCAAAGATACGACTGGTAAGCCCATATCCGTCAAAAGCATCTACGCCATTGTTTTGGGTATTATCTTTCTATCGCTGTTCTTGCGGTAGCCCAGCCCACACAACACCCCCTTTGAGCCATGACCAGACCTGAAAATGTCGATTT
Source organism: uncultured Yoonia sp. (assembly GCA_965364065.1). Classification (GTDB taxonomy): domain Bacteria; phylum Pseudomonadota; class Alphaproteobacteria; order Rhodobacterales; family Rhodobacteraceae; genus Yoonia. Next base: position 10,320 of record CBDTVI010000024.1, read on the forward strand.
CTGACATTCAATAGTTTTACGTTCGCGCATAATTGGTCCAAACCGGCCAAAGGAAATTGCGATGAACACCCATTACCGCGACACCCGTAAGATCGATCCCACACGCGGTGCGACACTTGGCGACGGCACCCCCAATGACCAAGATCGCGTTGAAATTGGGCCGACACAACTAGCCTTTAACGAATGGGCGGCCGCTGGCCTGACGCTGCCGAACTTGCCCACCATGCGCGCTTGGCGGCACAAACGCCTTATGGATGCGGTGAACAAGCGCGGCTACGGCGGTATCTTGATGTTTGACCCGCTCAACATCCGCTACGCGACCGACAGCACGAATATGCAACTGTGGAACACCCATAACCCGTTTCGCGCCTGTCTGGTCTGCGCCGACGGCTATATGGTGATCTGGGACTATAAAAACGCGGTGTTCCTGTCCAAATTCAATCCGCTGATATCAGAACAACGCAAAGGTGCGGACCTGTTCTATTTCGGGCGCGGTGACATGATTGACCCTGCCGCCGATACTTTCGCAACTGAAGTTGCAGATCTGATCCGCGAGCACAGTGGCGGAAACTCCCGCCTCGCCGTCGATAAGATCATGCTGCACGGCCTGCGCGCCCTCGAGGCACATGGCTTTACCGTCGAGGATGGCGAAGAGCTGACAGAAAAAGCGCGCAGCATTAAATGCGCCGATGAAATCCTCGCGATGCGCTGCGCCTCGCATTCTTGCGAAGAAGCCTGTTACGCCATGGAAGACGCAGCCCGCGCAGGTGTTCCACAAGGAAATATGTCCGAAGATGATATTTGGGCGGTTCTACATGCGGAAAACATACGGCGCGGCGGTGAATGGATCGAAACACGATTGCTGTCATCTGGCCCGCGCACCAACCCATGGTTCCAAGAATGCGGCGGACGAATTGTGCAAAACAACGAAATCGTAGCCTTCGATACCGACCTAGTCGGTGCTTATGGCATCTGCATCGATATCAGCCGCACGTGGTGGATTGGCGACGAAAAACCACGCGCAGACATGATCGAAGCCATGCAAATTGGTGTCGAGCACATCGCGCAAAACATGGACATGCTGAAACCCGGCGTGGCGATCAGCGATTTGACGCATAACGCCCACCAGTTGCCAGGCAAATACATGAAGCAGAAATACGGCTGCCTGATGCATGGTGTCGGGCTTTGTGATGAATGGCCTTTGGTGGTTTACCCTGATCGCTTTCAGCCCGGTGCCTTTGACTACGAACTTGAGGCAGGTATGACGCTGTGTGTCGAGGCGCTGATTAGTCCCGAGGGCGGTGATTTCTCGATCAAGCTCGAGGATCAAGTGCTGATCACCGAAGACGGTTATGAAAACTTGACCAAATACCCACACGATGCGGCACTGATGGGCCGGTAACATCTCTCACCTTGCCGCGATGATTGCGTAACAGCGTTGTTTTAGACGCGTCGCAGGCGCATGTCAGGTTAAATTCTGATGCGCCCAAGGAAAGGTCACCCCTATGCCAACCGAGAAACTTAGTTTTAAAGGCCATGCAGGCCACATGCTGGCCGCCCGCCTTGATACGCCAAACGGGCCACATCTGGCGACGGCAATTTTCGCGCATTGTTTTACCTGCTCCAAAGACATTACTGCCGCGCGCAGGATTTCGGCACGTCTGTCATCCATGGGCATCGCCGTGCTGCGCTTTGATTTCACCGGCCTTGGACATTCCGAGGGTGAGTTTGAAAACACCAGCTTTACGTCAAACGTCGATGATCTGCTGGCCGCGCATCAGGCTTTGGTCGCGCGTGGCACCCCGCCATCACTGATTATCGGCCATTCGCTGGGCGGTGCTGCTGTGCTTAAAGCGGCCCCAATGATGGACAGCATCAAAGCGGTCGTGACAATCGGCGCACCTTTTGATCCATCGCATGTCACCCACAACTTTGCCGATGCTCTTGAGGAAATTGTGGACCAAGGTGTCGCCGAAGTATCTTTGGGCGGTCGTCCATTTCGCATTGGAAAGGGCTTTGTCGAAGACATCTCTCAGGCCGCATTAACCGCATCCATCGCAAAACTGGGCGCTGCCCTGCTGGTCCTGCATGCACCGCGTGATGAAACAGTTGGTGTCGAAAATGCATCCAACATTTTTCTTGCTGCCAAACACCCCAAAAGCTTTGTCACATTGGACGACGCCGACCACTTGATCTCCAAACCAGTGGATGCTGAATATGCAGCAGACGTCATTGCAGCATGGTCAAAACGCTATCTTAAACTGCCGGAACCGGTCGCCACTGCAAACGCGCCCGAAGGCGTGCTGCGCGTCACAGAGGCGGATGCAAACGGCTTCTTGCAAGACGTGCAATCGGGCCCCCATCATCTTCTTGCTGATGAACCTGCAAAATTTGGCGGCACGAACAAAGGGCTTACACCTTACGGGTTTGTGGCAGCTGGGCTTGGGGCCTGTACGTCCATGACCATCCGCATGTACGCGCGGCGTAAAGGCTGGGCTTTGGAAGGTGTGAGCGTCGATATCAGCCACGCCAAAGAACATGCGCAAGACGCTGAAAATCCCGGTGCAAAGGTTGATCATTTTGAACGAACCATTCACCTGAGCGGCGATCTGGATGCGGAACAACGCGAAAAACTTCTCGAAATCGCGGACAAATGCCCCGTTCACCGCACGCTTGAACGGGCATCGACAGTCACCACCGTACTTGGGTAACAAAAAAAGGCGCTGCAAATTGCAGCGCCTTTTTCAAATTCAATGTACCGTATGACTTAAGAGCGCGCGTCGCCGAGCATCTTCCAAATCGCGGGCACCAGCAGTGCTGCAAGAACCAGCTTCAGTGCGTCACCAATCAGGAACGGTGTCAGGCCCCAAGCAAGGATTGGTTGGTCAAAGCCATAAAGCACACCCAACCAAGCAACGCCTGGTACATAAATCAGCACGTTTCCTAGCAGCATCGCGAACGCCATCATCAGAACCGAACGGTCCCAACCAGCACGTGCCGCCCAGCCCAAAGCGAGCGTGGCAAGAACGTAGCCAACAAGATAGCCGCCAGTGCCGCCCATCATATATGTCAGGCCGTATGCTTCGGCAGAGGAACCCGCGAAGACGTCAAAGCCAAGGGCGCCAATGATCATGTAACCAAGGATCGTCGCCAAACCCAAACGTGGGCCATATGTGGCGCCGATTGTCAGCACAGCGAATGTACCCATGGTGATGGGCACAGGCCACATCGGGATTTTCACTTTGGCCAAGATGGCCAGTGCCATGATCCCCAAAACAACCATCAACGCCTGCTTGACGCGCAGTGCGGTGCCGGTCGATGGGCCAAATGCTTCGGTGAGAACTTTATCGTTGAGCGCGAGGGCCATGTGCCACTCTCCCCTATTATTATTGCGTTGAGGTTTTATTGCCTATGCTAGGGCGCGGCGCAAGCGTGTAGACAGATGTCGACACATAGTCCTTGCGCGGCCCGGTGACCGTCCAGACCGCAGACCACTCCGGCCAAGCCCTGAAATCATAACGCACAGTATAAAAATCCGCCCCGCATGGGTGATCCGTACCTGCCACATGACCTTTGGGTATAAAACGGTGAAACGGGGCACCATCTGCAAAGTTCACATCAATATGGCCCGCCTCAAACGCCCATAGATAGCGACGCTCGGCGGTCATAACCGGACCACCGCCAAACTTCATCGCGCCGGTCTCAAAATATGTCAGGCCGCCGTTTGTATCTTTGGACAAGGTTGCAGTCCCGTCAAATTCGCCGGTCTGCTTGCTCAAACGGTCGTCAATCTGACGCCGCAACAGCCACGTTCCCGCAAAATCAGCCCGCGTTAACATGCATCTCTCCCTTGAGGGTTTGGCCCCGCCCCCTTATGACGCGGGGGAAACCCCCTGCCCACCCCCTTCAACAAAGGTGCCCAACATGATCCCTCGCTATTCTCGCCCAGAAATGACCGCCATTTGGGAGCCAGCCACAAAGTTCCGCATCTGGTACGAGATCGAGGCACACGCATGTGACGCCCAAGCCGCAATTGGTGTGATCCCCAAAGAAAACGCCGAAGCCGTATGGAAAGCCAAAGACGTCACATTCGATGTGGCCCGCATTGACGAAATCGAAGCCGTCACCAAACACGACGTTATCGCGTTTCTGACGCATCTGTCCGAACACATCGGATCCGATGATGCGCGTTTTGTGCACCAAGGCATGACATCATCCGACGTTCTGGATACCACATTCAACCTGCAACTTGTCCGCGCAACAGACCTGTTGATCACCGGCCTGGACCGCGTGTTGGCCGCCCTGAAAACCCGCGCGTTCGAACACAAAGACACCGTTCGCATTGGCCGCAGCCACGGCATTCACGCCGAACCCACCACGATGGGTCTGACATTCGCCCGCTTTTACGCGGAAATGGACCGTGGTCGCGCGCGTCTGGTCAATGCCCGCGCTGAAATCGCGACAGGTGCAATTTCCGGTGCTGTCGGCACTTTCGCGAACATCGACCCTTCCGTCGAAGAGCACGTCTGCGCCCAGCTTGGCCTGACGCCAGAGCCAATCAGCACCCAAGTTATCCCCCGCGACCGCCACGCAATGTTCTTTGCAACATTGGGCGTGATCGCATCCAGCATCGAAAACATTGCAACCGAAGTCCGCCACATGCAGCGCACCGAAGTGCTGGAAGCCGAAGAGTTTTTCTCAAAGGGCCAAAAGGGATCGTCCGCGATGCCGCACAAACGTAACCCTGTCCTCACCGAAAACCTGACAGGTCTCGCGCGTCTGGTGCGCATGTCCGTGGTGCCTGCGATGGAAAACGTAACCCTTTGGCATGAACGCGACATCAGCCACTCGTCCGTTGAACGCGCCATCGGTCCTGATACGACCGTGACGCTTGATTTTGCGCTGCACCGCCTTGCGGGGTTGATCGAAAAACTGGTGATCTATCCTGATAACATGTTGGCTAATATGAATAAATTTCGTGGCCTCATCATGTCGCAACGGGTTTTGCTGGCCCTGACCCAAGCAGGCGTCAGCCGTGAAGATGCCTACAATATGGTCCAACGCAACGCGATGAAAGTTTGGGAAAAAGGCGCCGACTTCAAAACTGAACTGCTTGCAGATCAGGAAGTAGTAGACGCACTTTCCCCGGCAGAGATCGAAGAAAAATTCGACCTCGGGTATCACATTAAACACGTTGATACGATTTTTGCGCGCGTCTTTGGAACGCGCTAGAGGGTCAGCCGCAGACAGGTCATCTGCATAAACTGAATGAGGGGCCCCCTTATGGGGCCTCTAAATTCAAATCTTGGACGGGGCATGGACCGCTTGCTGTTGCAGCAGATGGGTCGCAGCAGGCGCAGGCGTTACAACTGGCGCAGCTTCTTCCACAGCAACGTTACGGCAAACAGCAGGCATACGCATCGCGACATAGCGGCGTTCATCGTGCAGATTGACATAAGGCTGACCAATAATTTTTGCTGGGAAACCAAGCTGGCGCAATGTGCGTGCAAAAACAGGTGGGCAAAGTGCAATAATCTCTGTCGCGTCATGCGCGCGGGCCTGTCTCACGACACCGTCCAGCACCAGCGACAAACATTCAGCACGTTCTGCCTGCGTTGCCACCTTGTCTGAAATAACCACACGGGTTGCTTCCCAGACATTTGGGGTCACTTCGGCATGCGGAATAATATCAGCAGGGATACCAATCAATTTACCATCAACCGCGTCACGCAGCATATATGTATGCGCACCCCACTGGGCCGTTGTGGCCATCGCACGCATACCGCCAATGACTTTGCCATCTTGAACGACAAGTGAATAGTATGCTTTGGGGTTGTCGTACTGGTCCATTTCCACATCATCATCATGCGGAATATCCCAGCCGAGCTGGTCAACAAAGAACTGCTTGCGCAGGGCAAGAAATTCGAAAAATGCAGATCCATGCTTGTGCAGCTCTGTCAGGTTAAAAGTAATATTCTCCATAGTCGTCCCTCTGGTTGTGTAAAAATTTTGCAGCGGTCCCACCACAGCCAGTTGATACACTACATCAACTGAAACAATTTAGTGTTAATTGTATGCTTTTTTTTAAAAAAAATTATGGAATAAACTAGATTAGGCCGAATTGATTGGCCAATGCCGCAGCTTGCGTGCCCGTCTTAGCACCTAGTTTCAGCTTTGCATTCTTTAGCCGTTGCTTGACGGCACCTTCACTGACACTCAACTCAAAAGCGATTTCCTTAAGCCGCTTACCGTCCTTGACCATTCCCAAAGCTTCGAGTTCAGCCTTGGTTAGGTTTGTGGGTGGTGCTGTCTCGCTGTGACGCCGAAGCAAATAGGCATGGAACAGCTTTGTCTCGAGGGTCGTAAATTCGCGATCAGAGCGTGTGAAAGACGCAAACGAACGCTGCGCATCTGCGCCGCTGTCAAAGACAGAAACCGTTACCCCGTAGCGCATTCCAAAGGTCTGGGCCTGTGCAATGACCCGCTTTGGGTCTTCAATCGGGATTTCGCTCCACCTGATGGTTCCAACGTTAGAGTATGCCCATCTAACCACTGGATCGAAAAGCATAAATCTCTGTTTTGTATAGTGGTTGATCCATTCAGCAGGAAATGCGTTCACTTCTTCCATCGGAAAAGCAAAGCCGATCCTAAGGGCCACATAATAGCCAGATGGAGCAAGTTGCGCGATCTCGTCTGGACCGACTAATGTCGACATTCATCAACCTCAAAGAGCGATTAGAGACAATAAGTTCTTTTTGTGACGCTCGCCGTGACACTAGTATTTGGTGCTCGGGCCAAGTAAGATACTATTGGAAGTACGGCACCTTTGGCAACCGTAAAGCGAGTAAAAAATTATGACGTCTACCCAGCTCGACATCAGTGAAATCCTCGGTGATCTGAACAAGCAGGCTCCGGTTGGTTATGCGCTTGGTCTGCATATCGAATTCACAACGCCTCGCTTCATGTTTCAGACATACCCCAAAGCGTGGCTCGACCATTATTCAAGTAACGGATTAATTATGTCTGACCCGATGGTGGTTTGGGGGTTCGAACATTCTGGAAGTTTCAGATGGTCTGACCTTGATGATCCGGCAGGTGTAATGACCCAAGCGGCAGACTTCGGAATGCCCTACGGTGTTGTGATTGCCACAACCTCTGGTGACATTCGCAGTATCTGTGGGTTTGCTAACGCGGACCGCGAATTTACCGATGCCGAGATTGCCAAGTTGGAATCTGATGTGATGCGCTTGCATGAATTCACTGCGACGCACGCGCGCTTGTCGCCGGAAACTGTCGAACAGCTTAAAAAAATGTCGATTATGGTCACCCATCCGGGTTCTTAAGCGGCAAATCGTAACCTAACGTTTACGACCATGCCGCTACAAACTCCTTATGGAATTTCAACCACCAATCTCTGATCCATCAATGCTGACACGCCGCCGCAAGGCCGCGATGGTAGTGCAGATGCTTATCGGGGACGGCAATGCACTGTCGCTTGATAAACTTCCTGAACCGCTCCAACTGATTCTCACCCGCGAACTGGGCACATTGCGCAGGGTCGATCGCGCAACCGTGGCCGCGGTTGCCGACGAATTCGCAGCAGAGCTTGA
>CBDTVI010000025.1:0-17749 GCA_965364065.1 uncultured Yoonia sp.
AAGGCATTCGGCTTTAACGCACAAACAGAAGAATATGGCGACATGTTCAAGTTTGGCGTCATTGACCCAGCCAAAGTTGTACGCACTGCACTGCAGGACGCATCTTCAGTTGCAGGCCTGTTGATCACAACCGAAGCAATGGTTGCTGATAAGCCGTCGAAAGACGGCGGCGGCGGCGGCGGCATGCCCGACATGGGCGGCATGGGCGGCATGATGTAAAAAAGCGGCTTGGGCGCAGCCCAAACGCTTTTGGTAGGTGGCAGGTGTTTGCTTGCAAATACAGAGAACCTACTGGCCTAAGATAAAGAAGGGCGGTTCCATTTGGGGCCGCCCTTTTCTTTTGCGGTATTCCAGTATCAACTCATTCTCAGGCAATTGGGGGTTAGAAATGGACCGTATCGGCATAATAGGATTGGGTCGCATGGGCAGCGCCATTGCGCAACGTATGCAGGCCCAAGGCCATGAGGTTTCAGGCTGGACCCGCAGTGGGCGCCCCGTGGACGGGATAACGGCAGCCGCAGACCTTGAAACGCTTGTGCGCAACAGCGACACTCTGATCCTAAGTCTGCTTGATGATACGGCCGTCGCAACTATCCTCGACGCCATTTTGGCCTGCGATCTGCAGGGCAAACAGATCATCGACACAAGCACCGTTGTGCCCACCCTCTTACAAGACCGCATCACACAGTTTACACAGCGCGGTGCGACCGCCGTTGATGCCCCTATTTCAGGTGGCCCCGAACTTGTCATGGCAGGTGCGTGCGGCGTCTTTGTTGGCGGCGATGACGACGCGGCTGCACGCGCGCAAACCACCTTGGCCGCAATCTCTGGCCGCGTTTTTCACGTCGGCCCGCTTGGTACCGGCCTTGTCATGAAAACGATTAACAACAGCATGCTGCAATACTATTTCAGCGGCTTAAACGAGATGATGCCGCTGGCAAAGCGCGCGGGATTGCCGTTGAACACCGTGTTGCAAATTCTATGCAACGGGCCAGCGGGCGTTCCCATGATCAAGGACCGGATACCGAAAATCCTAGGTGAAGACCAAAGTGTCGGCTTTACCATCGCCGCCGCACATAAGGACAACGATGTCTTTCAACGGGTGGCACAAGCCTACAGCCTCGCTTCCCCACTTTTGAGCCACAGTGCAGAGCGCCAAGAGGAAGCCATCACAGCGGGCATGAGCGAACATGATCCGGCAGCACTTATATCCACCGCCTACAACAACGGCTGACGACAGATGAAGCTATTTGCATTCATTGCCCTAACGATGTGTTTCTTTGCCGCCAACTCGGTCCTCAGTCGTATTGGTGTTGCAATTCAAGGCATGGACCCACTGGATTTCGCATCCGTGCGCACGGCTGCAGGAGCAGCTATGCTGTGGCTGTTGATTGCCATGCGCAAGGCCCCCCGCCCGCCTGTTTTGACACCCAAACGCATGGCAGGTGCCGCGGCATTGGCAATCTATATGGTCGGCTTCTCATGGGCCTACATCACGCTAGATGCAGGCCTTGGGGCCTTGATCTTATTTGGCGTGCTGCAAATCGTCGTCTTTAGCTGGGCAGTGATCGAAGGGAGTAAAATCCCGCCTTTGCGGTGGATCGGCGCGGGTATAGCGCTGACAGGGCTATGCGTCTTGCTTTGGCCAAGTGGTGACGCCGTCGTCCCATTGGGCGGTGCCATATCGATGACAATCGCAGGCATAGCTTGGGCTGCATATACGTTGCTGGGACGTGCTGAATCTGACCCACTGGGAGCAACCGCTGGCAATTTCCTTTTGTGTTTCCCGCTTGTTGCTGCCGCAATGATCTGGGTGGGGATGGGTACGATGCCCTTGGACGGGATCATCACTGCCATCACCGCTGGGGCAATCACATCAGGCGTGGGCTATGCGATGTGGTATCGCGCGCTGCCATCACTACCAACAACAGTGGCAGGGATCGCGCAGCTAAGTGTGCCCGTGATCGCTGTCACAGCCGGTGTCGTGTTCCTTAGCGAACCTTTGACCCTCCGCTTGGTGATCGCGGGCGCATTGGTTCTAGGTGGAATTGCGGTGTCACTGACCGCGCGACGTTAGGTTTTCACACCGAGGGGGTTTTGCTGCGCCGCAGAGATGCTATCTCTAGGATATGAAACTGTTTTGGGCGGCCCTTTTTGGCGTTTTCACAGCGGGTTCTGCGATCGCGCAGGACTGCGTTGTGCTGCTGCACGGGCTTGCGCGGACAGAAATTTCATTCACGCCCATGCAACTGGTCCTAGAGGATGCTGGCTATAAGGTTGTGAACCGCGGTTATCCATCCACCACGGCTGACATTCAGACCCTTGTCGCAGATAATATCGCTGAAGATGTGGCCGCGTGTGGCGACGCGACCGTGCATTTCGTCACCCACTCGATGGGCGGGATTCTTGCGCGCGCATGGCTAGAGGACAACCGCCCTAAAAGCATGGGCCGCGTCGTGATGTTGGGGCCGCCAAACGGAGGGTCCGAATTGGTCGACATCTTCGGTGACTTCGAGCCGTTCCAATGGGTCAACGGACCTGCGGGAATGCAGCTTGGCACCGACGAAGACAGTCTGCCAAATACGCTTGATTTATTGCCCTATGAGATTGGCATCATCGCAGGAAACAGGTCACTCAACCCAGTATATTCAGCTTTGATTGACGGACCAGACGACGGCAAGGTCTCTGTTGCTTCAACTGAATTAGCTGAGATGCAGGACCAGCTTATCTTACCTGTCACGCATACATTTATGATGAACAATCCGCTAGTGATCGAAGAAGTGATCGTCTTCCTCAAAGAAGGGCGTTTTGATCGCGACCTGAGCCTGACAGACGTTATTTTTGGGAACGACTAGCGCCTATTTGGCGGCTGGTACGATCTTGTTCACGTGGCCCATTTTGCGACCCGCTTTAACGTCAGCTTTGCCATAAAGATGGATCGCCGCATCTGTCTTGGCCAATTCAGGCACGCGGTCCATGTCATCGCCGATCAGGTTTTCCATCACGACATCAGAGTGACGCGATCCATCCCCCAAAGGCCAGCCAGCGACCGCACGGATATGCTGTTCAAACTGACAAATCGTGCAGCCGTTTTGTGTCCAATGACCTGAATTATGCACACGTGGTGCAATCTCGTTCACGATCAGACCTTGCGGCGTCACGAACAGTTCGACCCCCATCACGCCCACATAGTCCAGCGCGTTCAGGATGCGAGCCGCGACCAGAACCGCATCTGTGCGCTGGTTCGGGCTCAGCTTAGCGGGCACTGTCGTTGTGCGCAAAATGCCGTCCTCGTGCACATTTTCACCTGGATCATAGCAAGACACTGCCCCATCAGGGGACCGCGCGCCGATGATAGAAACCTCGTGGCTGAAATCAATGAAGCCTTCCAAAATTGCTGGGGCGCCTGCCATATCCGCGAATGCTGTGGCGGCGGCATCAGGCGTCATAATCCGCGCTTGCCCTTTCCCGTCATAGCCGAAGCGGCGGGTTTTCAGGATCGCGGGTGTACCAATCTGGGCAATTGCGGCATCTAGATCAGCGGCACTGGTTACATCCGCAAAAGGTGCGGTTTGTAGGCCAAGGTCTTGCAAAAAATTCTTCTCGACCAACCGGTCCTGACTGGTTGCCAATGCCCGACGTCCGGGGTGGATTGGGGCGAGTGCCTCAAGCAGATCAAGCGCGCTGGTCGGGATGTTTTCGAACTCATAGGTGATCACATCAACGCTGTTGCCAAAGGCCGTCAGTGCAATGGCATCTTCATAACTCGCGGTGGTGACACGGTGGGCCACGTCGCCCGCAGGTGCATTCAAACCCGGTTCAAATATATGCGTTTTCAGGCCCAAACGGGCGGCCGCAACAGACAGCATGCGGCCTAATTGACCACCGCCCAGAATACCGATGGTTGCCCCCACAGGCAGCGGATTAGTCATTGCTGGGCTCATCAGGAATAGAGGCGCTAAGATCAGCGCGCCATTGATCAAGGCGAGCGGCCAATGCAGGGTCTTGCAATGCTAGAATACCAGCGGCCATCAGGCCGCCATTTTTAGCGCCAGCAGCACCAATTGCCATTGTCGCCACGGGATAGCCGCGCGGCATTTGCAAAATTGAATACAGGCTATCTACGCCTGACAGCGCTTGGGTCTGCACAGGCACTCCAACCACAGGAACGCGGGTTTTCGACGCCATCATACCCGGCAAATGGGCGGCACCACCTGCGCCAGCGATTATGACCTGCAGGCCGCGATCAACGGCTGTCTTGCCGTAATCCCATAACCGATCAGGGGTGCGATGCGCCGAGACGATCTTGGCTTCGTAGGCAATGCCCAGTTCATCCAGTACGTCAGCGGCTTCAACCATCGTGGGCCAGTCGGATTGACTGCCCATAATAATGCCAACAAGGGGTTTGGTCATGTCGTCGTCCCATCGTTCCAAGAAGGCGGCACTATAGCCAAGGCAGTCGGCGCGGCAATGCCATCAGGCGATAATATCAGGCAGAATGCGGTCTTGCAGCTGCGCGATCCGATCCTTGAGTGCCAGCTTTTGCTTTTTCAGCCGTTTGATCGTCAACATATCAGGCGAACCACGCGTCTGTAGCGCGTCAATTGCCATGTCCAGATCACGATGTTCTTGCTTGAGAACTTCCATTTTCACACGCAGCACATCGTGCTGTTCCATCTCATTCGAAGATTTCATGGGAAGGGCGTCCAAACATAGCGTCAATTTCAACTTACTCTACAGCGGGTTGGTGCCAAGAACCTAATACTTCCTCTTGATCAATGCACGCGCCGACCCCATATTTTTATCAACGGTCGCCGTATTCGGGGCCAACACCTGACAGTCGCTTCGAAAAGGACATGTCTTATGACAAAATTGGCTTTGGGAACGCATCCGTTCCTTTTGGGATTTGAACAGCTGGAAAGGCTGGTTGAACGTACCGCAAAAAGCGGCAACGACGGGTATCCCCCCTACAATATCGAACAAACATGCGCACAGTCCTACCGCATCACGCTGGCAGTTGCGGGCTTTGCCGAAAGCGATCTTGCGATCACGGTAGAAGACAGCGCGCTGGTGATCCGTGGGCGACAGTCCGACGATAGCGAGGGGCGGAGCTTCCTGCACCGCGGGATCGCCGCACGCCAGTTTCAACGCTCTTTCGTGTTGGCAGATGGTGTCGATGTGGGCGAGGCTGTGATGGAAAACGGACTGCTTCACGTTGATCTGACCCGGGCAGAGCCCGAACGCATTATTCAAACGATCAATATCAAGAAAGGCTAGAGCATGAATACGAAATTCGATCTGGAAAATATCGACCAAGGCATCGTCTACGTTAAGCCGATCCTAGCCGCTGACCTGCCCGACGATATGCGCGAAGAAATCGGTGATCTAAAGGAGCTATTTGCTGTCCATAACGCGTCCGGCGAGCAGCTGGCTCTCGTGGCAAATCGCAAGCTTGCTTTTCATCTGGCGCGCGAAAATGACATGCAGCCAGTTACGCTGCATTGACCAAGGTAAGGTGGATCACGATCCACCTTACGCTTTGATCAGCCCAAGGCTTTCCAACTTCAAAATCACCTGATGTGCGCAATTATCGACAGGCACGCTTTCGGTTTCAAGGCGCAGTTCTGGATCATGGGGCACATCATAGGGATCAGAAATCCCCGTGAATTCCTTGATCTTTCCCTCACGGGCCAACCTATATAGCCCTTTGCGATCACGGCGTTCACATTCTTCGATCGACGTGGCGACGTGCACTTCGATGAACGCGCCGAATTCCTGCACATCTTCGCGAACTGCACGGCGGGTCGTCGCGTAGGGCGCGATTGGCGCGCAAATCGCGATGCCACCATTCTTGGTAATCTCGGACGCGACATAGCCGATCCGGCGAATGTTCAGGTCGCGGTGTTCTTTGCTAAAGCCCAATTCAGACGACAGGTTTTTGCGCACGACATCACCATCCAGCAAGGTCACCGGACGCCCGCCCATCTCCATCAGTTTGACCAGCAGCGCATTGGCAATCGTCGACTTTCCAGAGCCAGAGAACCCTGTGAAAAACACGGTGAAACCTTGTTGTGCCCGTGGCGGCCGCGTCTTGCGCAGCTCTTCCACAACAGCCGGGAACGAAAACCACTCTGGTATTTCAAGCCCTTCGGACAAACGACGCCGCAGTTCCGTACCAGAGATATTGAGGATCGTGACGTTTTCTTTGTCCGCGATCTCATCGGCAGGCTCGTATTGGGCGCGGTCTTGGACATAGACCATCTGCTTAAAGTCCACCATTTCGATGCCCATCTCGTCTTGATGGGTTCGAAATAAATCCTGCGCTTCATAGGGGCCGTAAAAATCCTCCCCCGCAGAGTTTTTGCCGGGCCCGGCATGATCGCGACCCACAATAAAGTGCGTACAACCGTGGTTTTTGCGGATCAACCCGTGCCAAACCGCCTCGCGCGGGCCACCCATGCGCATGGCAAGGTTCAAAAGGCTCATCGTCGTGGTGGCAGACGGGTACTGATCCAGCACCGCCTCGTAACAACGCACGCGGGTAAAGTGGTCAATATCGCCCGGCTTGGTCATGCCGACCACAGGGTGGATCAACAGGTTCGCCTGCGCTTCTTTTGCGGCGCGGAACGTCAGTTCTTGATGGGCGCGGTGTAGTGGATTGCGGGTTTGGAAGGCCACAACTTTGCGCCATCCAAGTTTGCGAAAATAGGCGCGCAATTCATTTGGCGTGTCGCGGCGACCGCGGAAATCATAGTGAACGGGCTGGTGAATTCCGGTGATTGGGCCACCCAAATAGACTGCGCCAGCAGTGTTGTGCAGGTAGTTCACAGCAGGGTGGGCCTGATCATCGGCCCCAAAGACCATCGTAGCCTCGTGTGCTTTATTCGGCACCCATTTGTCTGTGACGGTCATGGTCGCAAGGATCACGCCCTCTTGGTCGCGCAGTGCAATGTCTTGGCCAGCTACGACCGTGTCTGCGACGTTCTGTGAGACATCCAAGTTGATCGGCATCGGCCACAACGTGCCGTCTGCCATGCGCATGTTGTCCACAACACCGTTGTAGTCTGCCTCGGACAAGAACCCCTTCAGTGGGTTGAACCCGCCATTCATCAGCAGTTCCAAATCGCACACTTGGCGCGGGGACAGATCAAGGCTGATCAGATCAGCCGCTTCGGTCTTTAATTTTTGTGCGCTTTCGTAAGACACATAAAGTTCGGGGATTGGGGCCAGATCTTGCGCCATGGTAATTCTCTATCAACTGCTAATACGATTGCCGGAGGCATAGACCTCAATGAGGTCATTTGTCTAGCAAAGCAGATTGAAAAGGGCGCATATCTTCGAAAACGCGGCCAATCAGAACATATTGCGCCAAAAGCCAGACGGCTTAGGACGGATCATCCATTTCCGCGATGAACTTTTCCGCGTCCAATGCCGCCATGCAGCCCATCCCAGCCGAAGTTACCGCCTGACGGTAAACGTGATCCGTCAAATCACCCGCTGCAAACACACCCGGTATTGCCGTTTTGGTCGTCCCTGCGGCCACTTTGACGTATCCGCCGTTGTGGGTTTCAAGCTGGTCTTTCACAAGTTCGCTAGCTGGCGCATGCCCGATCGCTACGAAAACACCCTTAGCGGGCAGGTCCGTCACTTCGCCGGTTTTGGTGTGTTTGACGCGCACACCCTCGACGCCCAACGGGCTGTCGCCGCCATAAACTTCTTCGATCTGGTGGAACCAGAGCGTTTCGATTTTGGGGTTTTTCATCAAACGGTGCTGCAAAATCTTCTCTGCGCGTAATTCGTCACGGCGATGCACCAGCGTGACTTTGGACGCGAAGTTAGTCAGGAACAACGCCTCTTCCACAGCGGTGTTGCCGCCACCGACGACGACAATCTCTTGGCCGCGATAAAAGAAGCCGTCACAGGTCGCACATGCGCTGACGCCAAAGCCTTTGAATTTCTCTTCTGAGGGCAAGCCCAGCCATTTGGCCCGCGCGCCAGTGCACAAGATCACTGCGTCTGCGGTATAGACCGCGCCGCTATCGCACTTGGCCGTAAACGGACGATTCTGCAGATCAAGCTCGGTCACAATGTCACCAACGATTTCGCACCCCATCGCGCGGGCATGCGCTTCCATCCGGATCATCAGATCAGGGCCTTGCACTTCGCTATCACCGGGCCAGTTTTCGACCTCTGTTGTGGTGGTCAGCTGTCCGCCCGGTTCGATACCTTGGATCAGAACTGGTTCCAGCATCGCGCGCGCGGCATAAACGCCTGCAGTATAGCCGGCAGGGCCTGATCCAACGATCAGAACTTTGATGTGTCGCGTGTCGGTCATGGCAGCCTCTTTAAATTGGTCCATTACGATATAGCCCCGCAATAGGTATGTTGGAAGACCAGCAACCACCAAAATCGCAACGTTCTTTTCTTGCGGAACATTGAAATATTGTTGCGCAAGTAAACACTTGAGCGTAGTATTTGCAAAAATATCAGGGATGCATGCGATGCCAGGGGCAAAACTAGACGAAATCGACCGAATGATTCTGGCAGAGCTTCAGGCGGACGGTCGTATGACCAATGTCGAGCTTGCCAAACGCGTTGGAATCTCTGCCCCACCTTGTCTGCGCCGTGTGCGGACATTGGAAGAGCAAGGCTTCATCCTAGGCTACCACGCCGACGTCAATGCCCGTGAATTGGGGTTCGAAGTGCAGGTTTTCGCTATGGTCGGGCTGGTCAGTCAAGCAGAAGTAGACCTGAGCGCATTCGAGGGACTTTGCCAAAGCTGGCCGCTGGTCCGCGAATGTCACATGCTGAATGGCGAGGTGGATTTTGTCCTCAAATGCGTGGCCCCTGATCTGCGCACATTCCAACGGTTCCTTACCGAAGAACTGACGAGTGCCGGCAACGTCGCATCGGTGAAAACCTCGCTGGTTATCCGTGGGGCCAAGGATGATCCGGGTGTTCCGTTCGAAGTATTAGAAGCACGGTTGGCGCTGAAGGCTTAGATCCGATAGCAATCGAGTTTAGGTGTCTTCTACCCGCCCGACAAATGGCCGCTTTGAGGCCATGCCTACCAAGCGCTTTTTAGGCTGCACGTCTCACTTACCAAATGATGTATTGTAAGATTACCGGCGCTTGTCGCTGTGGGAAGGTCACTCTCGAGGTCGAACCAGACCCAAACAGAAAAAGGCGCCCGCTTTCGCAGACGCCCTTCCCTTCACTTGATCCTCGTACCTTTGCGCGAACAGATGGTACGGGATCGGTGATGCTTATTCGCCCCCTCCCAATTGGTGCACATAAGCAGTAACGGATTTTATCTGGGCTTCGGTCAGGCGTTCGCCCCAAGGGGGCATCACACCAAAGCGCGCATAGCGGACGGTTTCTTCGAGGCTGTCCAGATCGCCACCGTAAAGCCAGATCGCATCTGTCAGGTTGGGCGCACCAAGATCGTAATTGCCCATGCCTTCATCGCCGTGACAGGCAGAACAGTTGTTCAAGAACAGCTCTGTTCCTGCCTCGGCCATGCCAGCATCATGTTCTTGACCCGAAATCAGGCGCACATATTGGACAACCTGATCGACCTCTTCATTGCTAAAGATTTCGTCATATGCGGTCATCTCGGAATATCGCGCATCCCAGTCTTCCTCGTTACGAATGCCGTGGCGCACAGTGTATTCGATGTTCTCGAAATCACCGCCCCAAAGCCAATCATCGTCCAGAAGGTTAGGATAGCCCAAGGCCCCTGCCGCACCCGATCCGTGACACTGCGAACAGTTGTTGCGGAACACCGCACCACCTGCAGAGTTAGCAAAGCGCAAAAGCTCGGGGTTTTCGTTCAGTACGTTCAGATCGGCAGACGCCAGTTGTGCCGAAATCTCGGCATTGGCATCCTCAAAGCGGGCGATCTCTTGGGCGACTTCGGCGCGCGTTGAATAGCCCAGCACACCAGCGGTTGCACCGCTAATCATCGGCCATGCGGGATAGGCGATCGTATAAGCGACAGCCCAGATGATCGTCAGGTAAAGTGACCACAGCCACCAACGTGGCAACGGGTTGTTCAATTCCTTGATGCCGTCCCAGTCGTGACCTGTGGTGTCGGTGCCGGTGACTTCATCAATGTCTTTTTGATCATTGCTGCTCATGATTGCGGCTCCTCGTTCTTGGATGACGCCTTGTGGGTCGCACTTGGCGGGTGATCCTCGTTACGGAATGGGATGTTGGCTGTTTCAGCGTGAACGGCTTTACTCCCCGGGCGCAGGGCCCAGAGAATAGCTCCGACAAACAATGTGAACATCGCCACAAGCATCCAGTTATCTGCGATTTCGCTAAGAACAGATGAAGTTTCCATTATCAGCCCTCCTTAGCGGCTTGCGGCTGGGGTAAAGGTCGAGAAATCGACCGTTGTGCCCAGCATTTGCAGATATGCGATCAAAGCATCCATTTCGGACACGCCTGGTGCGTCATCAAAGTTGCGAATTTGTGCACCAGGATAGCGTTCCAGCAGTTCGTCATAGGCATCCGTGTCTGGATCGCCTTGTGCCAGCACGTCAGCGGCGGCGACTTCGACCATTTCGTCAGTGTAAGGCACGCCAACAAAGCGGTGGGTCGATACAAGATCGGCGGTATATTCCGCGTTCACTTGTGTATCGAGCAGGTAGGCATAGCCCGGCATGATCGATTCCGGCACGACAGAGCGTGGCGCAATCAGGTGATCAAGCTGCCAAGCATCCGAATACTTACCGCCAACCCGGGCCAAGTCTGGCCCGATACGCTTTGATCCCCATTGGAACGGATGGTCGTACATTGATTCCGCAGCCAATGAGTAGTGACCGTAGCGTTCGACCTCGTCGCGCATTGGACGGATCATCTGGCTATGGCACACATAACACCCTTCGCGGATGTAGATGTCGCGCCCCGCCAGTTCCAGCGGGGAATAGGGGCGCACGCCCTCTACCTCTTCGATTGTACCTTCGAGGTAGAAGAGCGGTGCAATTTCCACGATCCCGCCAATGGACACGACCAGCAAGGTCGAAACCAAAAGCAACGTGGGGCTGCGCTCCAAAATCGCATGTTTGGCAAGGAAGCCTTTGGTGAGTGATTTTTCTGTATCAGACATTTTTCTGACCTCCTTATTCTGCTGGCACGCCAACCGGTGCAGTGACTTTCGCCCCTCCCCGGATGGTCATGAAGATGTTCCAGGACATGATCACTGCGCCAGACAGGTACAAAACACCACCAAGACCACGAACAACGTACATCGGGAACTTCGCGGAAACGGTGTCTGCAAAGCTGTTCACAAGGAACCCGTTTGCGTCGACTTCGCGCCACATCAGGCCTTCCATGATCCCGGTGACCCACATCGAGGCCGCGTAAAGGATGATGCCGATTGTCGCCAACCAGAAGTGCCAGTTAATCGCGCTCATGGAATACATCTGTGCACGCCCCCACAATTTCGGTGTGAGGAAGTAAAGTGCAGCAAAGGTAATCATGCCGTTCCAGCCAAGTGCACCAGAATGTACGTGACCAATGGTCCAGTCGGTATAGTGTGACAGGCTGTTGACCGCTTTGATGGACATCATCGGGCCTTCGAAGGTCGACATGCCATAGAACGCGAGGCTGATCACCATCATCCGCAAGATCGGATCGGTGCGCAGTTTATCCCAAGCGCCTTGCAGCGTCATCAAGCCGTTGATCATACCACCCCAGCTTGGCATCCACAGGACGATCGAAAAGACCATGCCCAAGGTTGCAGCCCAATCAGGCAGCGCTGTGTAGTGCAAGTGGTGCGGACCCGCCCAGATATAAAGAAAGATCAGCGCCCAAAAGTGAATGATCGACAGCTTGTAGGAATAGACCGGACGGCCGGCTTGCTTGGGCACAAAGTAGTACATCATGCCAAGGAAGCCCGCAGTCAGGAAGAAGCCCACTGCATTATGCCCGTACCACCACTGGACCATCGCATCTTGCACACCGCTAAAGACCTGCACAGATTTGCTGCCCCAGATACTGACCGGAATGCTGATGTTGTTGATTACATGCAGCATGGCCACCGTGACGATGAACGCCAGCAAGAACCAGTTCGCCACATAAATGTGCTTTTCTGTCCGCTTAAAGATTGTACCAAGATAGACTGCCAAGAACGCCAACCAGACGATAGTAAGCCAGATATCGACGTACCATTCAGGTTCTGCGTATTCTTTGGATTGTGTGGCGCCCAGCAGATAGCCGGTCGCAGCTAGAATAATGAACAGGTTGTAACCCCAGAACACGAACCACGCCAGATTGCCGCCCCAAAGGCGCGCGCCACAGGTGCGCTGCACAATATAAAACGACGACATAATCAGGGCATTGCCCCCAAACGCAAAAATCACCGCACTGGTGTGCAGCGGGCGCAGGCGTCCAAAGTTACCGTAGGGTTGCAGGACCTCAAAGTTCAGGACCGGAAATGCCAGTTGAAAGGCGATAATGACGCCAACCAACATGCCAACAACACCCCAAAAACTTGTGGCGATCACACCGGCACGGACGACATCGTCCATATAACCATCCGGTGTGGCGTAGGCTGGTGCGTCCATGTTGCGCAAAACGCGCACAAACATATAGGCTGCAACAACCATAATAATCATGGCGTGAACGATGTATGCAACGTCACGGCCCCAGTTTGCCCCGATAGCAGCAAAGAGCGTCACGCCCCCTAATGCTATGAGCTTAATGTAGTTCCCCATAAGAGATCCCCTTCTTTCGCCGGATCACAAATGGGTCCGACAGCTACTTGGTGATTTTGCTTATGCGGGGCGGGGCATGATGCGTCCTTGATGTGGATCAAAGGCAAATTTGATTTGGATCAAGACACGGCTTTTGCAGACCTGCCATATTCATCACAATGGAGCGGTATTGCGCGAACGATCGCCCCCAATGTTTAACCGATACGGGGAAGGCCAGAAATATGGCTTATAAGGTCATTGCGACTATTTTAACGAACACAGATCAAGCCAACGAAGGGCTTGACGGGGCGATTTCGCTTGCTGACCGAATGGATGCCCACCTCGAGGTTTTCGTGGTCACCATCAGTCATACAGAATCGATGCATCACTATATGGGCGCCGAGTCGCTGTTGATTGCCGAACAAACCCGTGATGCGATGGCGGAACGCGACAAGATCGAAAACTGGCTCAAGTATCGTATGCAAGGTGAAGTCACCCGCTGGTCTTCGCAAGCAGCCACTGTTCAGGGCCCTGCCCTATCTGATTACCTTGCAAGCAAACTTAGATTTTCTGACTTGGTCGTCCTCCCTCGGCCTTATCAGGACAACCCGGATGCTGCGACTTTGGTCGAAGCGTGCCTATTCGCCGCCGAGCGTCCGGTCTTGATGATCCCCAAAGGCTGCAAAGCCCCCGATGCGGGCGGCCATGTGGTTATGGGATGGAACGATGGCGACGAGGCGTTGGCAGCCACGCGCGCTGCACTGCCGTTGTTGAAACAGGCCGATGTGGCCGATATATGCATAATTGACCCGCCCAGACACGCCGCCGACAGGTCCGATCCAGGCGGTGCGATGGCACAATACTTGATGCGCCATGGCACCAAATCAGAGGTCGCGGTCTTAGCGAAAACCGAAACACATGTGGGTCATATCCTGCTGCGGCGCGCCCAAGAAGTCGGAGCACATATGATCATAAGCGGCGCATACGGCCATTCACGGATGCGCGAAGCTATCTTTGGCGGGGCCACGCTAGACCTGTTGGAAACTGCTGATATACCAATCTTTATGTCGCGCTAGGCGGCAAAGCGGCCCAGTTCGGAATGCTTGACATAAACAGGCCAGCCTTTAGGGGCTGTGCATGACCCAGCAACGCAACATCACGCATGCGCAGACGTCGCTCGCCCTGACCATTTGGGGCGAGATGCGCAAACTGACACGGTTGGGTTTTCCCATTGTGATCTCTATGGCGGCGGCCACCTTGATTGGTGTTGTGGATACGATCATGATTTCACCGCTGGGCACCCTGTCGCTTGCCGCAGCATCGATTACAAACTCGGTGATTATTGTATTTTATTCAGGGCTTTACGGGTTTGTCTCAGCGATTGGTGTCCGCATGGCCGAGGCGCGCGGCAAGCAAAGTGCGGATGACCTTTCAAATGCGACCCAAACTGGTGTCCGCATTGCGATTGTAACAGGTATTTTGGGGGCCGCTTTGATGCTGGCCCTTCAGCCCGCGCTGGTCCACTTGGGCCAACCGCCCGAAGTGTTGGCACTGCTTGACGGGTATTGGACCGCGATGAGCTTGCTGTTGATCCCCTTCACGATCTTTTACGCGCTGAAGGGTTTGTTTGATGCCATCGACGCGCCTTGGGTCGGCGTCATGTTGGCCTTTGCGGCCGTGGTGTTGAATGTCCCCGCAAACTATTTGCTGATCCATGGCGTCGGCCAATGGGACGGGCTTGGGCTGGTAGGGGCTGGCATCGCGAGCCTTTTGTCGCAGAGCGCGTCTCTGGTTTTGGCATGGATTATCTGGCAGCGATCTGCGCTGACGGCAGATGCGCGCATAAAAGTCGCGCACAGACGGCAGGAACGCCGCATCCAGCTCAAGCAAGGCGCGGCGATTGCTATGGGTTATATCGGCGAAGGTGCTGCCTATGCTTTTGCTGGTTTGATGATGGGGTGGTTTAGCGCAGTAGCGCTGGCGGCCAACCAGATCGTGTCGGCTGTGGCAGGTGTCCTTTATATGGTGCCTTTGGGAATTTCCATCGCGGTATCAATTCGCGTGGGCCAAGCCATTGGCGCAGATCAACGCGCAAGACTGGTACAGATTGGACTAGCGGCCCTCGGTGTGATCATCGGATGGATGACGCTCGTGATGGCAGGTCTTCTCGCTGGTGGCGACTATCTGGCCAACGCGTTTTCGGATGATACAGAAGTTATTAAACTGGCCACGTCCATGTTCATCGTCATCGCCGCCATGCAAGTCGCCGACGGCGTGCAAGGCACAATGCTGGGCGCATCACGCGGCATGATGGATAACTTTGTACCTGTCGGAATTACGATGGTCAGCTATTGGATCATCGCGCTGCCCATCGGCTACGTCTTGGGGTTTGTGTGGGATTGGGGGCCCAATGGGGTCTGGATCGGCTACGGGATCGGGCTGGGCATTGCCGCGATTGCAACCACCTTCAGGTTCTTTACAAAAGCCAGGGTCTAAAAGTCTTCGCCGGTTTCTGCTTTGAGCGCCTCAAGATCCGGCACACGAATATCGCGACGGTCTTCGAACGCGATCAGCCCGTCCTTTTTCAACGCGGACATTTGGCGGCTCACAGTCTCAATGGTCAGCCCCAGATAATTCGCCATCGTTTCGCGTGTGATTGGCAGGGTAAAGCTCGTCTCCGCCGTCTCGCCGGCTTGCAGCGAAGCCATGCGTACAGCAATCATATGCAGCAGCGATGCGATTTTCTCACGGGCTGTTTTGCGACCCAGAACCAGCATCCATTCGCGGGCGGCATCAAGTTCGTCCAATGTCATCTCAAGCAGGCGTTGACCGACGTGGGGGGTGCTCTCAATCATTTGCTCAAACGGTTTACGCCGGAAACAACACAGCATCACGTCTGTTTCAGCCACGACATCACATTCTATCGTCGTACGGTTCGGACGGCCCAAAAAATCACCGGGCAACAAAAGCCCGACCATCTGAATACGCCCATCTGGCAAAGTGCGGGTCAAGCTGGTCACACCGGACACAACAGACCCTACAAATTCCAAGGAATCGCCGCTAAAAAATATTGTCTGCCCAGCAGAATAGGAACGATAATACTTGATATCTTCAAGCTCGCGCATTTCGTCTGGTTCGCATTTCGAACAGACGGCACTGTAGCGGATCGGGCAGTCTGAACAGGACTTCAGTGTAGGAACGGCAAGAGTCATCTGGAATCCCCCAGTCGTTTGGCTGAGTTCTGTATGCAACAGCTAAGGACCCCATTCCACCTAAAAAATCTGACGCCGAACTGTCTTTAATGAAACTGGCAGACGCAATTTCATAAAACATAATTAAAACTCAAATTAACAGTGGTTTAGCGCTCCACAAGCGCCGCCAATTCACTTGCGGCGTCTTGAAGCAGGTCCAGATATTCGACCAAATCAGGCAAATGGCGGCGCTGTTCTGGTGCGTGAATAGACAATGTCGATAGCAGCCTGCCCCGGTTATCCAAAATAGGCACCGCAATTGCCGTCATTCCGGGCATGAATTCTTCATTGTCCGTTGAATACCCGCGCTCGCGCGTGATTTCCAATTCTTCATGCAACAGTTTGGGATCGGTTATTGTCTTGTCGGTTTGCTTTTCAAGCACATAGTTCTTTAAGAACCGCGCAAGGTAATCAGGGCGCAATGTGGACAGGTACATCTTGCCGCTGGCGGTGCAATGGAATGGCACTTGGGTGCCCACGGGCAACTGGATGCGCAGCGGCCAATGCGTTTCAACACGGTCAAGATAGAACATGCCATCACGTTCGGGGATCGCTAAATTGCAGGTCTCACCGACACTGACGGCAAGTCCTTTCAAAATGGCCAGACGCACAGTGCGCACCCGCTCGGATGAAAGTGTATTGATTGAAAGTTGGCGCATACGCCGGCCGGGGCTATAGGATCGCCCGTCAATATCACGCTGCAAGAACCCTTCGGCCTCTGCAGTTGCAAACAGGCGATGGATCGTAGGTTTGGGCAAGCCAAGTACCTCGTTCACCACCGAGGGGGTGACGGGAACACCGACCTTCGCGACCTCCTCCAGCAGCAATAGCAGCCGGAGGTTGGTCGGAATTTGGCCGGTGTCCTCAGTGTTTTTAGTCGTCATATCGCTCTTATCTATCAGGCAAGATCATGAGCGCAGTCTCTGGGACCAATGCAACAAAGAACCAAACGCTGATCAACGCGATCAGATATGGGATGATGTAGCGCAGTAGCCTAAAGTACGGCACGCCCGTCACTCCCGATGCCACGTATAGGTTCAACCCGTAGGGCGGGGTAATGAAACCAATCGATGCGCCGACAAGGAACACAACCGCAAAGTGGATTGGATCGATGCCAACGGAGGCAGCAATAGGCGCAAGGATCGGAGCCAGAATGATCGTGACAGGCAGGGATTCAAGGATCATCCCTGTTACGAACACAATAGCCATCGACGTGAACAGAACTGCATAGTAGCCACCCATTCCCGTGACGAATTCACCGATAAAGTCTTTTGCGCCAAGTGACGACATAACCTGCTGCATCGCAACAGACACCGCAATCAGTGGCACCAAAATGCCAGAGATCTGTGCAGAGCGTGATACAATATTCGGGATCTGTAAAATCGTGAAACCCTCGACAACGAACATCGATGCATAGCTTTTTTCTTCTACAGGTACATTTGTCGAACTGCCCATCATCCGGTTCAAAGGATAGGATAACAGCCCGATAAACACGCAGAAGGCTACAGTCACGCCAGCCGCCTCAGTAGGTGAGAACTTACCAGTGTAGATACCCCAAAGCACCAAACCGATGGCAAAGAAGCCCAACCATGCGCCGATACCCGTCTTGATCATACGTGTGATCGACAGACCGATCAGAACGCCCCAGCCGTTGATTGTGCAAACGATAAACGCCGCAGTCATCATACCCAGAACCATCAACGCGCCAGGAATGATACCAGCAACGAACAAGTCCGAGATCGGAAGGTTCAGCAAAAAGCCATAAACGATGAAGATGATCGATGGTGGAATGATAAT
>CBDTVI010000026.1:0-17503 GCA_965364065.1 uncultured Yoonia sp.
ACTATACCGCCGCAAACAATGGCAATACGGCCCTTGTCGATATTGACATCACAGACCCCGGCTTTGTTGCTGGCGTAAACGGCAACACGTTTGCCATGCTTGGCGGTTTTGACGGCACGCTTGCGATTGGTGCGGGTCAAGATACGCCCGTTTTGGTCGCGCAAGGCACCTATATGATCACGCCTACAGATGTTGCGGCTGGATTTATCAGCGCTTCATCTACGGTTGTCTCAACCGCTTCGGCAACCACCGGTGCGGGCTCGCCAAGTACCGATCCGCTTGATCGCTTGTCTACCGTGAATGCTGTGAGCGACGTCAGCGATGCCGGATCAAATCCCGCACTACCCGCGCAAGACGGCGACGCGGGCACATCGGTGCTAATCGCACAGATTGACCCTGATACCGACAGCGATCCTGACGCGCCAACCATGCTCAACCTGCCTATCTCTTCTTCCGAGATCAGGTTGGTTCAATTGGTGACTGGTGTTGATGACACCAACGGCAATGGCATTTATGGCGACGCTGGCGATACGGTTCTATATTCCTACACCGCTGAAGACACTGGCGATACATCGCTTGCGGATGTGCGCGTTGACGATCCGGGCTTTGGCACTTTGATCGGCGCTTGGAATTACACGCCTGTTTCGAACGCAGACTTTGACGGGGACTTGCGCCGCGGTGAAGGACCTATTGAGGTCGGAACTGCGACCTACATCATCGTCGACGAAGATGTCACCGCAGGTGAGATCGTCACGCAGCCCACGATTATTGCAACCGCTGTCGCAACTGGTGCTGGAAATGTACCATTGCCACTCAGCCCGCTGCCGGGCGTTGATCCGGTCAGAGACCTCAGCGATGCGGGTACGGCTACCGCATTTGACCGTGCATCGGGTGAGACGACGATGATTGATGACCCCGAGATGAACGACAGCGACGGCAATACCGCAACGGCACAAGGCGATGACCGAACTGTGCTGGCGTTGCAATCCCCTGGCATGGGCGACTTTGTCTTGGCCAAGTCGGCCCCAGTAACCACGGTGCTTTTGGGACAGATTGTTGATTATCAGATTGTGGCAACTTCTGCGCTGACCGCTGATCTTTCGCCTGTTGCGATTGTTGACACGTTGCCAGCAGGGATGGCCTTTGTCTCCGGCAGCGCGACGGTTGATGGCACTGCGGTTGTGCCGTTTGTATCTGGTCAGACAGTGACCTTTGGCGGGCTAACCATGCCCGCAAATGCGTCGCTTACGGTCACGCTGCAAGCGCGCGTGTTGTCGGCTGCCCCTGCTGGTCAGTTGACCAACAGGGCCGATATCATCGATGAGTTGTCGGGTGCGCAGTTAGGCGAAACAGCCGCTGCCACTGTGACGCGTCAGGTTGAAAGTGTGTTCGAATGCTCCAACGTTATCGGCAAGGTCTTTGATGATGTGAACGGCAATGGCTATCAGGACGCACCACTTGTTTCAGGTGCTCAGGTCAGCAATCAGGATATCTTTGTTGATAAGCTGGGCAGTGGTGGCAAATTGTCCCCTGCAGCAATCGCACCGCAGGCTGAGGTTGGCATTCCGAACGTGCGATTGGTGACACCGTCGGGCACGCTGATCACGACAGATGCGCACGGCCGCTATTCTGTGCCTTGCGCAGAGTTGCCAAGCGAAATCGGAAGTAACTTCATGCTCAAAGTCGATACGCGCACGTTGCCCACGGGCTACCGCATGACGACAGAAAACCCACGGGTGATCCGTTTGACGTCGGGCATGATGGCCGAGATGAATTTTGGGGCCGCAATCGGGCGGGTATTTGACGTGGACCTGAGCGGGCGTGCCTACAGCGCTGATGCGGTCGCCCCGTCTGCCGCACTGGTCACAGGTATTGAGGGTGTTCTGCGTCAGATCACTGACACGCCGACAGTCATCCGGATCAGCTATTACCGTGACCAAGAAGCGCCTGATTTAGCCCGTGCCCGCTTGGCGGCACTTGAGCAAGTGATCCAAGAACAATGGGCGGATATCGGGACTTACCGTTTATTAGTCGAAAAATCCGTGAACCAGTTGCAGTAAGTGAGTAAATAAAAATGACAACTATATCCCGCAAGTCACGGGCGCTTTTGTTAAGCGCTACTGCAATCAGCCTTGTTCTTTCGAGTGCAGCGCACCCACAGACAGCCCCAAATGCTGGCGACACAGTCGCAATTCCAGTGGCCCCAAACACTGAACCTGAGGCACGCCAACCCGATGCAACAGGGTTTTCCTTGTCGCTAGACGGTGTCGCGATAACTGGTGATCCTCAGTTTGAGGATGAGATCAGGCGCACTGATGTGGCGCTATCGCAAGCCAATGTGCAGGTCACGTTTGATGGCTTGGGTGTTGCCCCGCGTTTGAATGTCAAAACCGTTGGCGCCAATACTGCGTACCGCGGCGGTGACACGGTCACTTTGCGCAGTGAGGCGAATTATCCGGCGTTTATCGCGCGCACCGAAATGCGTCTGATTGATCGTGCCGCCATTGGTGGTCCGCGTTTGATCGGTGTCATCGCGGCCCCTGTGAATGGGTCTGTGTCGATTGTCTTGCCGCAGGGTGACGATATTGTAGCCGTCTACCGCGCTTATGACGCCAATGGCCGCTTTGACGAAACACAAGCGTTGCCCCTGATGCAACGTGATGATCGGCGCATGTCCGACAATGAAGAAGGCACAGACTTTACTGCTGTGCGCAACATCCCTGTCAGCGGTGGCGCTGTGACGGTTGCCGCCGACGGTGCAGAGCCGGGATCGGTTCTGCGCACATTGGGTGAAGAGGTGCGCGCAGACGCGCAAGGCCGTTTGGTTGTGCAGCGTATTCTGCCACCAGGCGACTATGACGTTGATGTATCGGTCCAGTCCAATGGCCTGCGCACCCAAGTCGAACGCCCGATTGTCATTCCGCAATCCGAGTGGTTCTACACCGCCATCGCTGATCTGACTTACGGAATTTACAGCAAAGACGGCAGCGACGACACCGAGACGCGCACAACAGGCCGTCTTGCAGGTTATGCCGACGGCAAAACCGCAAGCGGTTACCGCATCACCGGTTCTGTTGATACAGGTGAAGGCGCGTTGGATGAAATCTTTGAACGCCTCGACGAGAAAGACCCCCGTGCAGTGCTACGCCGCATCGGTGCGGCACAAGGTCCGCAGAACTTTGGCGATGACAGCCAAATCGTGGACAACACACCGACCTCGGGCAAGTTCTATTTGCGGATCGAGCGCGATGGGAACTTTGCACTTTGGGGCGATTATCAGGCGGACCTGACCGGTTCTGGCTATCTGCGCAACGAGCGCTCGCTTTACGGCGCACAGGCCTCTTATGACAGCCCCACGACCACGGCCGCTGGCGAAGCACGGTTGTCGCTGGACCTTTATGCCGCCCAACCCGACCAACTTGTGGGCCGTGAGGTCTTCCAAGGCACCGGCGGATCTGTCTACTTTCTACAGCGCCAAGATATCACCATCGGGTCCGAGACCCTGACAGTGGAAGAGCGCGATGCAGATACAGGCCGCGTCATTGCACGTCAGACGCTGGTGGCAGGACGCGATTATGACATCAACTATTTGCAAGGTGTGATCACGCTTTTCAATCCACTGACGTCGTCCACCAACCCGAACCTGATCCAGTCCAACCCGGGCGGCGATGTGGTCGTGAACCTCGTCTCACAATATGAATACACCCCTGTCGCGACAGATGTTGACGGGTTTTCGCAAGGTGGCCGCATTGAGGCTTGGGCGAATGACAACCTACGTCTTGGCGTAACAGCAATGAGCGATGATACGGGCGGTGCGGATCAAACATCTGTCGGCGTGGATGTGCGTGTTGAACGCGGCGACAACAGCTTTGTGCAACTTGATTTTGCGGAATCCGACGGGCCGGGTTATGGGGCATCGTTCTCATCCGATGGTGGCGTGTTGATCGACAACACAGCCGGTGCGGCTGGCAAAGGCCGTGCTTTCAAGCTGGAAGGTCAGGCCGATCTAGGCGACTTTAGCGAAGACCGATCTGGCGTCGTTGGTGGCTATTACGAAGAACGCACAGAGGGCTTTTCCACACTCGACTATCAAGTAACGGCTACGACAGGCGACGAGACACTCGCTGGTGTTTACGCGCGATCGGCGACGGACGCGGGTCTGGGCTATAAGGTATATGCTGACCTTTATGAAAATGCGGTCGGCCATGACAAGACCGAAGTCGGCGCCGAAGTATCTGGCGATATCAACACGCAGCTTAGCTACACCGTTGGTGTCGAACACCTTGACGAGGTCACAAGTACAACCAACGGCAGTCGGACAGATGTGGCTGGGCGCATAACCTACAGCCCGCGCGACGGGCTGAGCTATAGCATCTTTGGCCAGAACGCAGTGAACACTGACGGTCTTGATGCGTTTAACCGCTTGGGCTTGGGCGTCTCTGCTGAAGTCGGCAATGGGTGGAAGCTCTCTGCTGAAATCTCTGACGGTACAGGCGGCTTTGGCGCGCGCGCACTGGCAGCTTGGTCGGATGAGGCTGGCAACAGCACGTATTTCGGGTACGCGCTGGACGCAGGCCGCGCGATCGATGCTGGCGTGTCGTCCCGTGACAATGGCGGCAAGTACATTGTGGGTGGTCGCCGCCAGATCAGCACCGATTTGGCCGTCGT
Source organism: uncultured Yoonia sp. (assembly GCA_965364065.1). GTDB lineage: Bacteria > Pseudomonadota > Alphaproteobacteria > Rhodobacterales > Rhodobacteraceae > Yoonia. The sequence continues at coordinate 4,669 of CBDTVI010000026.1, forward strand.
GTCCGAGAACAGTTACGACATCTTTGGGAGCGCGCGAAACCTGACCAACATGTATGGTGTGGAATACGCGCAAAACGATTTTCTGACTTACAGTGCCGCACTTGAAATCGGACAAATCGCTGATGACGTGAACGGCGATTTTGACCGCCAAGCGCTGTCCTTTGGTGTTCGTTTCGACAAAGAAGCCCTCACCGGACGTGCACGGGTCGAATACCGTCAAGAGCGGGCCAGCAACGGATCCACACGCAATGATCTGGACGCGATCTTTTTCACCGCTGACGCACGTTATCAGATTGATGAAGCACAGCGTTTGGTCTTCCGGATTGATGCGTCCGAGACCAAAACCGATGGCAGCTCTCTTTTGGATGGCGCATTGATCGATGCAAGTATCGGCTATGCCCTGCGGCCCGTCGAAAACGAGCGTCTGAACATCATAGCCAGCTACCGCTATCTCTTTGACATGTTTGGGCAGGAAATTGATGGTGTGGCAGGTTCCGGCCCCGTGCAAGAAAGCCACGTCGCCGATTTGCAGCTTAGCTATGACCTGTCGCGCCAGTGGACATTGGGCGCCAAGATAGGTGGCCGTTGGACCGACAGCGCAGCGGACAGCAGCATGGCGCTGACAAGCAATGATGCTTGGCTGGGTGTACTGAACGCGCGCTACAATGTGGTGCACAATTGGGATGTCTTGGTTGAAGCCCGCGTCTTTGACGCAGTTGATGCAAACGCGACCGAAACAGGCGCATTGGCCGCTGTCTATCGCCACTTTGGCAACAATGCTAAGGTCGGTGTTGGCTACAACTTTTCTAGTTTCTCCGACGACCTGACAGATTTGACACAAGACGATCAAGGTCTGTTCATCAATTTCATTGCGAAGTTCTAAGCCTGCAACAATGGCCTAGCCCTCATTATCTCATGGCCGTTCCATTAGGCAACGCCTACACTGCTCTTACATCAGCGCAGAAACGCTTCACGGCGACTGCACAAATGGAGCGGTGCCCATGGTAGAGCCAGAGACATTCACCTTCCTTGCAAATCTAGCATCGAACAATCGCAAGATTTGGATGGACACCCACCGCGAAGAACGCGATGACGCTATGCGCAATTTTACGGGCATTGCTATTACACTCCACGACTATGCGGATCGCTTTGATCACTACGTGGCTGATGCAAAGATCAAACCCAAACAAAGTTACTCTAAGTTCTTTCAGGAATCGCGCGATCGGGTCGGTCGGGGCCTCTACCGCACTGATGTCGATGTGTTCGCAAACGCCGGTAATCCGACTGAGGACGTAGGTTATTACCTGCATATTGAGCCCGGGAATTGCCACGCAGGGGCAGGTCTTTTTCAACCCTCAAAGATTGCACTGGCAAGGTTACGTGCACGTTTCCTCGATGATCCGGAAGGTCTGCAAGAAGTTGTCGCCGATCCCGAGTTCATCGCAGCGTTCCCAGAAGGCATTGTCACGCGCAAGATGCTGTCCGCCGTACCGGTCGGTTTTGATAGCACCGATCCGGCTGCGACCTATCTAAAAATGGTCGGTCTAGGGTGCCGCAAAGACATACCAGACGCGCTCTTGCTGGACGACGAGGTGGTTGATTTGTTGATAGAAACCTTCCGCTCTGCCAGCCCGCTCGTGCGGTTTTTTGAATGATTGTACGAATGGAAATGCGCGGTAGGGGCATTCACCAAAATTGAGCACCCATTGTTCTTTGGGGGGTATCGCAACTCTGGTCGTCCTCGTGGTGGCTCCACTTTTCAGTCGTAATTTCGCCAAATTAAAAATGTTTGCTTACGCTGTCCGCTTAGGCGGATAGTTAGATGAGGCCCACGATTACGTGTGAGGGCTCTTAAATATTTGGAGAATTTTATCAGATGTCTTATTTTAGATCTATTGTAACTGCCGGCGTTGCCGCAGTCGCCCTTAGCGCCTGTATGGAAACAACCAATGCTTCTTCCTCAAGTGTATCAGCCAACAGAGTGGTCACAATTCAGAACGCAACAGGCCAGACTATTTGGCGCTTTTACGGATCGCGGGTGTCCACGTCTTCATGGGAAGAAGATATTCTTGGTTCCTCGGTCCTGTCCAACGGGAACTCTACAAACATCGACTTTGACGATGGTACCGGTGCTTGTATTTTCGACATGAAAGCCGAGTTTCGCAACGGCGGCAGTCAAGTGCTGAACAACGTCAACGTCTGCACTGCGACTTCTGTGACGTTTCGGTAGGACGTAAGCATCATAGATGCCTCAGACCGCCCAACCACAAAAAAGGGGCCCCCGAAGGGGCCCCGTTAGTTTTGCTGATCAGGCTCACTTTTTATACCGCTCGGTTTTTTTGCCTGCGGCCTGATCCGCACCGGGGGCGAGCGCACCCGCCCCGGATCTTCATAGCTTCAAACTTTCAATTGCGAGGAAGGACCGAAGGTCCAACCTACAAAAAGCCCTGTCTTTCTTAGCTACACCCTGACGTTCCGCCGCAGGTGTTACACTTCATACATGTCCCGTTGCGCACCAATGTGTAGTTGCCGCATTCGCCACATGGATCACCCTCGTAGCCTTGCATCTTGGCCTTATCGCGGGACGAGATTGTAATCGCCGCACCTGTAGCCACGATGCTTTCACTGACTTCGGGCACTAAGGTTTGCAGCACTGCCGCGGCATCTGCCGCCGTGGCCATTGCTGCGGCACCCATGCCGCCCTGCAGAACAACCAAGTCCTGTGGCATGCGCTTACGCAGGTAACCTGTTGACGAGATCTGCTTGAGCACCTCTAGCGACCGCGATGCTGCGTTTTCAGTTGGGGTTCTGACGTTTGAAACCCCTTCTTCTTCGCCGCGTCCGATGTCATCGAATGACGCGCCTTCTGGTTTGACGTGGGCCAGATCGGTCCGGTCAAGGTAGCTGACAGCCAGTTCGCGGAAGATGTAGTCAAGGATCGACGTTGCATTCTTGATGCTGTCGTTGCCTTGGACCATGCCTGCTGGCTCGAACTTGGTGAATGTGAACGCGTCGACGAATTCCTCAAGCGGCACACCGTATTGCAGACCGACCGACACCGCGATGGCAAAGTTGTTCATCATCGCGCGGAAACCAGCACCTTCTTTGTGCATGTCGATAAAGATTTCGCCCAAAGCGCCGCCTTCGTATTCGCCGGTGCGCAGGTAAACTTTATGCCCGCCCACAATCGCCTTTTGGGTATAACCCTTGCGGCGCTGTGGCATCTTTTCACGTTCGCGATTGCGCACTTCGGTGATGATGATCTTTTCGACAATCTTTTCGGCCAGAACTGCGGCCTTCGCGTGATGGTTGCCCGACTCTAGAATCTCCGCGGCTTCATCATCGTCTTCGACCAAGGCAGCTGCCAATGGCTGTGACAGTTTTGATCCGTCGCGGTACAAGGCGTTCGCTTTGACACCCAAGGACCAAGACAGCTCGTAGGCTTTCTGGCAGTCCTCGATTGTCGCATCGTTTGGCATGTTGATCGTCTTGGAAATCGCACCAGAGATGAATGACTGTGCTGCGGCCATCATGTAGATGTGGCTGTCAACACTCAGATAACGCTTACCTTTTTTGCCGCATGGGTTGGCGCAGTCAAACACAGTCAGGTGTTCATCTTTGAGGTACGGCGCTTGCTCCAGCGTCATTGTTCCGCAGACGTGATCGTTGCAGGCTTCAATGTCTTGCTTGGAGAAACCCAAGTGACGCAGCAAATCAAACGTCGGATCGTTCAGCTTTGCAGCAGGGATGCCCAGTGTTTTGGTGCAGAATTCTTCGCCCAATGTCCACTGGTTGAAGACGAAACGGATGTCGAACGCCGACGCCAATGCGCCTTCGATCTTGTCCAGTTCTGCCTGACCAAAGCCGTGCCCGATCAGCGATGTGTGGTTGATCGCAGGCGCCTGCCCGATTGATCCGTGACCAACGGCATATGCGATGATCTCTTCGATCTGTGCAGAGCCATAGCCCAACTTTTCAAGGGCTGCGGGAACCGACTGGTTGATGATCTTGAAGTAACCGCCACCGGCTAGTTTCTTGAACTTCACCAACGCAAAGTCAGGTTCGATCCCTGTAGTATCGCAATCCATGACCAGACCGATGGTACCGGTTGGCGCGATCACAGATACCTGCGCATTGCGGTAACCGTGCTTTTTACCCAAAGCCAATGCTTCGTCCCATGCGGCTTTCGCAAGGCCGATCAGGCTTTGATCGGGGCAGTTGGCGTGGTCCAGTGGTACGGGCTTCACGTCCAGATTGTCGTAACCGTCAGATTTGCCCAAAGCCGCTTGGCGGTGGTTCTTGATGACGCGCAGCATGTGTTTGCTGTTTTTCTTGTAGCCCGGGAATGCACCCAGCTCGCCTGCCATTTCGGCGGATGTCGCATAGGATACGCCAGTCATGATCGCCGTCAGGGCAGCACCCATCGCGCGGCCCTCGTCGCTGTCGTAACCAAAGCCCATGTTCATCAGCAATCCACCGATGTTGGCATAGCCAAGGCCCAGCGTGCGGAAGTCATAGGATCGCTGCGCGATTTCCTTGGACGGGAATTGCGCCATCATCACCGAGATTTCTAGCGTAACCGTCCACAGACGTGTGGCGTGCATATAGTCTTCGGATTGGAATGCGCCGTCCTTGAAGAACGTCAGCAGGTTCATCGACGCGAGGTTACAGGCCGTGTCGTCCAAGAACATGTATTCGGAACACGGGTTGGAGCCGCGGATTGCGCCGTCTTCTGGGCAAGTGTGCCAAGCGTTGACAGTGTCGTGGTACTGGATGCCCGGATCGGCACAGGCCCATGCAGCGTGTCCAACCTGTTCCCACAGGTCGCGGGCTTTGATGATTTTAGCGACTTCACCGTTGCGGCGGTTGATCAGTTTCCAGTCAGCGTCATCTTCGACAGCCTTGAGGAACGCATCTGTGACGCGGATGGAGTTGTTGGAGTTCTGGCCAGATACGCTGGAATAGGCTTCGGAATCCCAGTCAGTGTCGTAGGTTGGAAATTCAATGCTGGAATAGCCCTGCTTTGCGTAGTCCAGAACACGTTTGATGTATGTCTCTGGGATCGCAGAGCGCTTAGCGTCCTTCACAGCCGAGGCCAAAGTGTCGTTCGTCTTAGGATCATAAGCTGCGATTTCCTCGCCGTCCCATGATTTGATCGCAGCAAAGATCGCATTCAGGTAACGGGCGTGCATCTTGGAACCAGCGACGATTGACGCCACTTTTTGCTCTTCGATCACCTTCCAGTTGATGAATTCTTCAATGTCAGGGTGATCACTGTCGATAATGACCATTTTAGCCGCACGACGTGTTGTGCCGCCTGACTTGATTGCACCAGCAGCGCGGTCACCGATTTTCAAGAAACCCATCAGGCCGGATGATTTGCCGCCACCGGACAATGCTTCGCCAGCACCGCGCAAGGACGAAAAGTTCGTACCTGTTCCGGAACCGTACTTGAACAAGCGTGCTTCACGGACCCAAAGGTCCATGATCCCGCCTTCATTGACCAAATCGTCAGCGACGGACTGAATAAAGCACGCATGCGGCTGCGGGTGCTCGTAGGAAGATGTAGATTTTGTCAGCTCACCGCTTTGGTAATCGACATAGTAATGACCCTGTGCCGGACCATCGATACCGTACGCCCAATGCAGGCCCGTGTTGAACCACTGTGGGCTATTTGGTGCGGCGCGCTGCGTCGCCAGCATGTACCGCATTTCATCGAAATAGGCGCTGGCGTCTTCCTCGGTCGAGAAATAGCCGCCCTTCCAACCCCAATATGTCCATGCTCCGGCCAAACGGTCGAAAACCTGCTTGGCAGAGGTTTCACCATCAAAGGTCGCGTCTTTTGTCGGCTCGGAGCGCCACAAGAACGATGGAACACCCTTTTCTTTGACGGGCGTTACATCAGACGGCACGCCGGCTTTGCGAAAGTATTTCTGGGCGATGACATCGGATGCGACCTGGCTCCAGCCTGTAGGGATCTCGCAGTCATCAAGTTTGAAAACGATTGTGCCATCCGGATTGCGAATCTCAGACTTGGTTGTCTTGAATTCCAGCGCGCCATAAGCGCCCGTCTTGGCTGTGGTAAAATTGCGTTCGATTTTCATCTGTCTGCCCCATTAAAACTTGCCGACGTTGCGGCCTATCAAACCCACCGCTGTTGCGATGCCAATTAGTGGGAACACTCTTGTCGCTGCCAAATCTGTCCAGCCCTGATCAATGATCAGATGAAAAGATACTGGTGTGCTTTAAACACTGGCCTGCTGCGCTGTCCCCGCGCCAACACCACATCTTGTGTTGTGACTGTTGGTCCGCACAACTTGACGCAACTAGCCCTAGTGGGTCAACGAAATTTTAACACAAAATGCAGATTAAAATTGTTGACGCCGGGGTTCCAAAATGAGCGGAGTCCGCGCAGTGATTCACACACAGGTTTGTCCACAAACTTGTACCCACAGAGCGATTTGCAGAAACCCTTTTAGTCGGCAGACTTAGCCTGAAAGCTTCAGCCAAACCGTGAACTGCGTCAAAATGAGCTTAATCAAATATTAATATTAGTGAACGCCTCGGCGATTGTGTTTTTTGCGCACCGTCCTGCGATTTCAGTGCGCCTTGTCACCACAACATCTGGGTCAGCAAAGAATCAGCTTTGAGGCGGCGCAGGGACAATAGCCGTTAATATTGAACATTGTTTCAAGATATCGCATTTCATAGAAAACCAGCCCAAAACGCAAAAGGCAGCCCGATGGGCCGCCAGTCGTATCGGATATTTCTTTAAATGGTCGGGGCGGAGAGATTCGAACTCCCGACCCTCTGTTCCCAAAACAGATGCGCTACCAGGCTGCGCTACGCCCCGAACCATGGCGTGTCTTTAGCCATACGAAACTGATTTGAAAACCCCTAACCGTCAGTCTTTTGCTCGCAAGGCAAAATAGCGTCCGCTCCAAAGCTGGGATGTTGCAAAACATCCCCCACCGCGATGCCCAAGCGGCGCGAAAGTCCGCCATTAATCTCGAGCACCATCTGCACGCCGTCGCCACCGGGAATCGGGGTCAGGTCACCTGGAATTGCGTTTTCATGAAGCCTAAGAACTTCGCCATCTGGGGCCACGAATAACATATCGAGGGGAAGCAATGTATTCTTCATCCAGAAGCTCACACTTTGCGGGCGATCATAGACAAAAAGCATTCCTGTCAGCGTGGGCATGTTTTCGACAAACATGAGCCCTTGCGCGCGCGCTGCGTTGTCGTCGACCACATCTACGGTAAAGCTTGCCTGCCCCCAATCACCAGACACTGTGACTTTGTCATCCGCGCAAACGGCCCAAACCGGCGCCGCCAGTATTGAAAAAGCAATCGCAAAGGCGGCAGGCTTCACTTTTCCGCGGCCTCCCAGCCAATAATCTCGATAGCCATCCGTCCACGTTCACCGTCGACCATGCGCAGACCAACAGCTTCGCCTGATTGCAGGTCCGATAGGCCAGAGCGGCGCAACACTTCAACATGCACGAACACATCATCGTTGTTGCCAAAAATATTCGCGAAACCAAAGCCTTTGCCCTTATCGAACCATTTGACGCGCGCAGGTTCAATTGGGCGATTTGCTATATCATCAGCCGTAAATTCAACCATATCGCGCAGCGGAACGCTGTCTTCGCTTTCCGGCGGGAGGATTGAGACGACCTCGATCGCTTGCAGACCACGTTGCGTGTCCTGCACCAAAATTTCAATTGCAGAGCCGTCTACCACAGACCCCTGACCAAAATTGCGCAAGACATTGGCATGCAGCAAAATATCTGGCCCACCACCTTCCGCAACAACGAATCCGAACCCCTTACCTGGGTCGAACCATTTTACTTGTCCTTGCACCTGGCGTGGTATGCCAGCGTCGTGCGTTTCCATGTTTTCTTCCTTCGAAGCAGCGGCTGTAATTACCGATACTCAATAACGTCGTGAGCTACGTCCCGTCAGACTGTGACAGTACCACCAAATTTGATTAACTCAAAGCGAGCAATCAAGGTGACAACCTCATAACAGACCAATTTTCACTACCAATCTCGCGCGACCACCGAAACCGGTCGTGCAACCTAAACGTCCCATCAGACCAAAACTCGATCTCTGATGGAACAAGACGAAAACCACCCCAAAAAGACGGCCGTTCCGGGTCCGTCCCTTTTTGTACTGTTAACTTTGCAACATCTGCCATCAACGTCCCGCGTGATGCCAAAGGTTGCGATTGCTGTGACGCCCATGCACCAATTTTACTCTGAAGGGAACGGGATTTGTAGTAATCGTCAGCAATTGCCCCATCTTCTTTGGTGACGGTGCCGCGTACTCTTATTTGCCGGGCCAAGGATTTCCAATGTAAAACAAAGGCAGCTTTACCAGATTGGGCCAATTCTTGACCTTTCCGACTTTGGTAATTTGTATAGAAAACAAAGGCGTCTGCTTCGATATCTTTCAAAAGCACCATGCGTACGTTTGGCAAACCGCCCGCATCAACCGTCGATAAAGCAATAGCGTTGGGATCATTCACCTCTGTCAAGGTCGCATCCGCCAGCCATTGCCTTGCAATAACAAACGGATCGGGGCCCGCAAAAATACCAGTACGGTCAGTCATCACTGATCCCTAAATAAATTGCCCCCAATTTCACGCTAGGGTCAAATCGATACAGTAGCAACCTTTTTGCGCGATTGTTCAGAGCCTTGCCCGCTTGGTTGCAATCGCCTAAACGATCTATAAGCAAAGCAGCGATACGCAAAAAGGATAGCAGCGATGACATCACAGTTGATGCAAGGCAAACGGGGTCTGATCATGGGCCTCGCCAATGATAAATCGATTGCATGGGGTATCGCTAAAGCCTGCGCTGACGCCGGCGCGGAACTTGCCTTTTCATACCAAGGCGAGGCGCTCAAGAAACGCGTCGGGCCACTGGCTGCTTCTGTCGGCTCTGACATTATACTGCCTTGCGATGTCGGTGACGAACAGTCCATCGATGATCTGTTCACATCTCTCGAGGCGACCTGGGGTAAATTGGACTTTATCGTTCACGCCATTGGTTTTTCAGACAAAAACGAGCTGCGCGGCCGCTATGTTGACACCACACGCAGCAACTTTGTCACGACGATGGATATCTCGGTCTACTCATTCACAGCGGTTGTTCAGCGCGCTGAAAAGATGATGACCGAAGGCGGCTCTTGCCTGACACTCACTTACTATGGCGCCGAAAAAGTCATGCCACATTATAACGTCATGGGCGTGGCCAAGGCCGCACTCGAGGCATCGGTACGTTATTTGGCCGAAGATTTGGGCAAAGATAACATCCGCGTCAATGCAATCAGCGCAGGCACGATCAAAACACTCGCCGCGTCCGGAATTGGCGACTTCCGTCTCATCATGAAATGGAACGAGTATAATTCGCCTCTGCGGCGCACTGTGACCCAAGAAGAAGTCGGGAAATCAGCACTTTATCTGCTGTCCGATCTTGGCAGCGCTGTTACCGGCGAAGTTTTACATGTGGATGCAGGGTATCATGTTGTCGGCATGAAAGCCGTCGATGCACCTGACATTACCAAAGAATAGGACCCCAGCCCCATGACCGATCAATTGCCACATGAAAAAGGGTTCCACATCAGCTGGGACCAGATTCACCGCGACAGCCGTGCCTTGGCATGGCGGCTTGACGGAAAAGGCCCCGATGATGGCGCATGGCGTGCTGTCGTCGCAATCACCCGTGGCGGCATGGCCCCTGCAATGATCGCCGCACGCGAGCTTGATATTCGCACAGTCGATACGGTCAGCGTCAAAAGCTACGACCACCAAGACCAGTCAGAAGCGAAAATTCTCAAAGCACCCGATGCCGAACTCATGGGTGATGGCACCGGTATTTTGATCATCGACGATCTGGTCGACAGCGGTAAAACGCTTGAACTGGTACGCGCGCGCTATCCTAACGCTCATTTTGCCACTGTTTACGCAAAACCAAAGGGCCGGCCACAAGTGGATACGTTCATCACCGAAGTCAGCCAAGACACATGGATCTTCTTCCCATGGGATATGGCGCTGCAATACGTTGAACCGTATCGCGGAAAAGACTGATCCGTCCCATCTTCCGAGCATAAATATCCCCGCCGGAGGCATAGAATCATAAAATGCGGCGCAGCCGCTCAAATGGGAAATCGCTATGACCCTGCCGCGCACAGCCACCACTTTCGCACCACCAGTAATGGAGGCGCGACGGTGGCTGGACGGTGTCACGCACCCTGCCGACCGCCCACTTTTGAACGTCAGCCAAGCCGCCCCCGTTGATCCGCCGCCTGTCGCCCTGCGCAATGCGTTGGCCGACATTGTCATTAACGACGCCGAAGCACATCTTTACGGCCCTGTGCTTGGCTTGCCCGCATTGCGCGCAGAAGTCGCCGCACAATGGACCACCAGTTACGGCGGAGCAGTCAAGCCAGATCAAGTTGCAATAACTTCGGGCTGCAACCAAGCCTTTGCAGCCGCTATTGCCACACTTTGTGCTGAAGGGGACGAGGTCATCATCCCTGTCCCCTACTACTTCAATCACCGCATGTGGATGGATATGTCGGGTGTGAAAACCGTCCCGCTGCGCGCAGGCGACGGTATGATTCCAAGTGCCGAAGATGCAGCTAAACTAATTACGCCACGCACCCGTGCGATTGCATTGGTCAGCCCCAACAACCCGTGCGGCGTGGAATACCCTAGCGACACCTTGCGTGCTTTCATGGACTTAGCACGCGAGCATGGCATTGCGCTGATCGTCGATGAAACCTACCGCGACTTTGATAGCCGCAACGGCGCACCCCACGACCTGTTTGCTGACCCCAATTGGGATGACACACTGATCCAGCTCTATTCATTCTCAAAAGCATACCGCCTCACCGGCCACCGCGTCGGTGCAGTTATCGCAGGTACAGCCCGTTTGGCCGAAATTGAGAAATTCCTTGATACCGTCACGATCTGCCCAAACCAACTGGGCCAGCGCGCAGCACTTTGGGGGATGCAGAACCTTGGCGATTGGCTAGCAGGCGAGCGGCTAGAAATCCTTGATCGGCGCGCGGCGATTACCGAACACTTCCATATATTGCAGGCTAAAGGCTGGAAACTGCTCGGATGTGGTGCCTATTTCGCTTACGTCCAACACCCCTTTTCGATGTCTTCGGCGGATCTGGCCCCACTTTTGGTGAAAGAAGCAGGGGTTCTACTGCTGCCCGGGACGATGTTTATGCCCGATGATATGCCTGGCGGAGAACGGCAATTGCGCATCGCTTTTGCCAACATTGACCGCGCAGGCGTGGCGACCCTTTTCAACAGGCTGTCATCACTGACGCTCTGACCCTTGCGCCCCTGCACTGTGCCGCTTATTCATGCGCCAATCAGCGGGTGGAGCGTTCGGCAAAATGGCGAAAAAAAACAATAAACGATACGGTGCATGGATCATCGTGGGTGTACTCTTAGTAGGTTTGGCAGGCTTCGGCAGTGGCGGGCTCAATGGGACTATCAGCACGATTGGTACTGTCGGCGACAAAGAGGTTTCAGTCACGTCATACCAGCGTGCCCTGAACGAACAAATCCGTGCATTTTCCGCGCAAGTCGGCCAACAGATCACCTTTCAACAAGCGCAGTCCTTTGGACTAGACCAAGTCGCGTTGAACCAAGTCGTTTTGCTGCGCACGCTCGACAATGAAGCTGGCGAACTTGGCATCTCGGTCGGCGACGAACGCGTCTTTGAACGCCTGCAAGCAATTCCATCTTTCCAAGGTGCGGGCGGGTTTAACCGCGAAACATACCGCTTGGCGCTGCAACAGTCGGGTCAAACTGCCGTTGAATTCGAAGCTAGTATTCGCGAAGAAGTCTCGCGCACGTTGCTGCAAGGTGCCGTGGTCAGTGGCCTGCCCGAGGCAGATACTTACGCCGACGTGTTGGTTCAATACATCAGCGAAGTCCGCGCCATGACGTGGGCGACAGTTGGGCCCGAAGCGCTGACAGCGCCTATTCCGGGTGCCACAGAGGCGGACCAGCAGGCCTATTACGACGCAAACCCAGATGCTTTCACAGCCCCAGAAACCCGCGAAATTACCTATGCCTGGCTGATCCCGAATATGATCATCGATAACATGGTCGTGTCAGACGCGGCAGTCGCACAGCTTTACCAAGAACGGATTGAACAGTTTGTCCAACCCGAACGTCGCTTGGTGGAACGTCTGGTCTATCTGGATGAAACCCGCGCAACCGAATCTTTGGCACAAGTCACCGCGGGCGAGGCTACATTCGAGGATTTGGTCGCAGAGCGCGGTTTGGCGCTAACCGATATCGACCTTGGTGATGTGGACCTAGAAGCATTGGGCGCTGCCGGTGAAGCAGTTTTTGCAGCAGCAACCAGCGAAGTTGTCGGTCCCTTTAACACATCCCTTGGCCCCGCACTTTTCCGCATGAATGCAGTGCTCGCAGCACAAGAAACCACGCTTGATGATGCAAAAGAGCAATTGCGCGATGAATTGGCTGCAGAAGCTGCACGCGAATATATCAACGACAATGCCAACCCGATTGTCGATCTGATTGCAGGTGGCGCGACAATGGCTGACTTGGCAGATCGCACCGATATGGAACTTGGCACGATTTCTTGGACCGCAGACATGTTCGAAGGCATCGCCGCTTATGACGCATTCCGCCGCGAAGCCGCCCAAGTCCAAGAAGGCCAGTTTGCAGAAATCTTTGATCTTGCAGACGGTGGCATCTTTGCATTGACCCTCGACAGTATCACACCCCCTACCCTGCGGCCCCTTGATGACGTCCGCGAAGAAGTCACCGCAGC
>CBDTVI010000027.1:0-17081 GCA_965364065.1 uncultured Yoonia sp.
GGTGGTTTGGTACCCGTCCGGCAAACTTTGAATAAAATCGTGGATTTTAGCAGCTTTTGCAGCGGCGATAATTTCGTCCTCGCCCGCCGTTGGGCGACCATAGGCGATGTTATAGTGCACGGTGTCATTAAACAGAACGGTGTCCTGCGGGACCACACCGATCAACGCATGCAGGCTGGCTTGGGTCACATCGCGTACGTCTTGATCGTCGATTAACAACGCGCCGCCGCCCACATCATAAAACCGGAACAACAATCGCCCGATGGTTGATTTTCCAGAACCGGAAGAGCCAACGATAGCCACAGTTTGACCGGCCTCCACCTCAATCGTCACACCCTTTAGGATCGGACGGGCGGCATCATACCCAAAGCTCACGTTTTGAAGTGACACACGGCCACCGGTCACGTTCAGCGCTTTGGCATCCGGTTTGTCATTCACTTCTGCAGGCTGTTCGAGCAGGTCAAACATATCGCCCATATCGATCAACGCCTGCCGAATTTCGCGGTACACAGTGCCCAGAAAGTTCAGGGGCATCGTGATCTGGATCATGTAGGCATTCACCATGACAAAATCGCCCACGGTCAGGTCGCCGCGCTGCACGCCAACAGCAGCCATGACCATCACAACAACCAAGCCACCGGTGATTAAAACAGATTGGCCAAAGTTCAAAAAGGCGAGTGAATAATTGGTCCGGATCGCCGCGTCTTCATATTGTGCCATCGCCACGTCGTAACGATCCGCCTCCCAACGCTCTGCGCCGAAATACTTTACCGTTTCAAAATTCAACAGACTGTCGATCGCCTTTTGGTTGGCGTCGGTGTCTTGGTCGTTCATCTCTTTGCGGATTTTGACGCGCCATTCGGTCACCTTGAATGTGAACCAGACGTAAAGCGCGATGGTGACAACCACCGCAGCCAAGTACCAGACATCAAACAAGAAAAAGAGGATCACAGAGATCATCAGTAGTTCAAGAACCAAAGGCCCGATAGAGAACAACAAGAACCGCAAAAGGAAATCAACGCCTTTGACACCGCGTTCAATGATCCGCGACAAACCACCGGTTTTGCGGGTGATGTGATAGCGCATCGAAAGGCGGTGAATATGCGTAAATGTCTCAAGCGCCAGTTGCCGCAAAGCGCGCTGCCCCACTTTGGTAAAGACCACATCGCGCAGCTGTTGAAAGCCTACGGTCATCAATCGCGCAAAGCCATAGGCCAACGTCAGACCAACCGCACCAAACCCCAAAATCGTCGCCGCAGAAGCCCCATCAGGGGCCAGCGTATCAACGGCCTGCTTATACAAAACGGGTGTGCTGACAGCGATCACCTTGGACAAGATAAGCACAGCAATCGCGATCACGACCCGGCGTTTGACCCAAGTTTCACCCTCTGGCCATAGGTACGGTGCGACGCGTTTGATCACACCCCAGCCTTGGACCTGAGCATCATCAAGATTTTCTGCAGTTTTGGAAAGAGAACGCATAAAGACTCCGGATTACGGCCCCTTTATTTAGAGCGCCGCAGAGCCGTTTACCAGAGGCAGATGGATTATTGCGAGATTTCTGGAATTCGGAATATCTGGCCGGGATAAATCAGGTTTGGATCACGGATCAAATCGCTATTCGCCTCGAAAACTTCGATGTAAAAGATGCCGGCCCCAAGGTTTTCTTCGGCAATCGCCCACAAAGTGGCGCCGGGTTGCACAGTCTTTACTGCCACTTCGAACCCTTCGACTGTCGTTTCCTCTGCCAATACGGCTGCAACCTCTGCACGTTCTTCACGTTTGAACGGGGTCTCGAGCCGCGACACAACAGCGCCATCTTCGTCGACTTCATCAATGCGCAGCGTGTAGACGCCAGTTTCGATCTGGGGCAGTTCAATCTGCCAATCGCCGCCCTTCGTCACCGGCGAATTCGTCACCGGTACATTGTCGATATAGACCTGCACAGCACCGTCCCCCGTGGCGCGGCCGGACAGTTGCACCTCGCCCGTCGGGTCATAGGTGATCGCATCAAGTGCAACATTCCCTGCGCCTGCGTTTGCCCCATCCTGAGCGACACGCACCCCATCTGCATCGGCTTGCAAAACGGTTGGGGCAACTGCAGGACTATCGGCAATAACGGGTGCTGCGGGCGCTTGCGGTGCATCTGGCAAGGCAGCGGATGCAGCGCCATCAACAGCGACCTCTGGCTCAACCAGCGCCGCCACAACAACAGGGGCAGCAACCGGTCCGATCATAAAGCTGGTCTCGGAAGGGATCGCGGCACCATCAGGATCTGCCAGCAACGACAATCTACGCGGCTGATCAGAGGGTCCAGCAAGCGGCAGTGCCACAAAATTTCCGCCGTTATCAGCAGTCACCACGTCCAGCGTCTCGCCTGACAGAACAATCGCGACGGTTTGGCCTGCGTCTGCACGTCCGGCAATCACCATGCTGCCATCCCGCTCTACGCGGAATGTATCAAACTTTGGGCCTGCTGGCAGTTCCGGAGTGACAGGCGCGTCTGCGACAACGGGCGCAACTTCAGGTTCGGGGTCTGCGGTCGTTTGCGCGGGGGCTTCTACGACAGCAGGCAGGATCACTTTTGCCGGTAAATCTGGCGCCATCTGCGGTTCTGGCAAAAATGCAAATATTGCCAGCCCAGCAATCACGGCCAAGCCAGCACCAAGCACCATCGGTTTTACACCGGATTTTACGTCTTCGGTCAAATCTCGCCCCTAAAATCGTGCCAATTGCGGCTGCCCCCACCGCTTGTGGTTGAGCCACCCTAGCAACGCGGCTATGACCGGTCAAAGCGAAGCTTGGCGAAAGGTGCCTCAATGTCTGCATTTCAGAAGTCAGTGTGTGTTTATTGCGGCTCTCGCGATGGCAACAGTCCAGAATTTGCCGCAGCCGCAACGGCTACTGGCGCAATGCTGGCGGCAAATAATTGGCGGTTGGTTTACGGCGCGGGTGATGTTGGCCTCATGGGCCGCGTTGCGAACGCGGTTCAAGCGGCTGGCGGTGCGACATTTGGCGTGATCCCGACCCATTTGATGGATTGGGAAGTCGGCAAGCGTGACCTTGATACCTTTGTGATCACCGAAACCATGCACGAGCGTAAAAAGGTCATGTTTATGAACGCTGATGCGGTCGTTGTGTTGCCCGGTGGTGCGGGCTCCTTGGATGAATTCTTCGAGGCCCTGACATGGCGCCAACTAGGATTGCACGAAAAGCCGCTGATTCTGCTGAACATCGACGGTTTCTGGGATCCGCTTTGTGACCTGCTGCAACATGTCGTCGACAACGGTTTTGCGGGCGACAATATTTTGTCATTCGTCCAAACGGCCGACAATGTCGCGGAACTCGAAACGCTCCTCAAGGCTGCCTTATAAAGCCGTCATAAGCTGCGCGTACCGATCCAAAGAGATGTTTGAGCCGCAGGCGATGATGCCCACCTGCCGCCCTGCTAAGTCATCCTTCAATGGCCCAAGGATCGCCGCGAGCGAGGCCGCGCATGCGGGCTCTGCGGTGATGCGTAGGTTTTGCTGATAAAGGTCCATCGCAGCGAGCATTTCGCGATCCTCTAAGCGCACGATACGGTCAACATGCGCACGAGCCACATCAAACGTCAGCGGCATCGCCAGTGGCGCGCCAAGGCTGTCAGCAATTGTATCTACTTTGTCGATGCGCACCGCCTGCCCTGCGGCAAAGCTTTGGGTCATGCTATCGGCGCCAAATGGTTCAACCCCGATAACTTGCGCATCCGGCTGCATCTGTTTGATCGCACAGGCCATGCCGCTGATCATCCCGCCGCCCCCGATAGGGATCACAAAGGTATCAATTTGCGGGGCTTGGGTTGCATATTCATACCCGCAAGTGGCCGACCCAAGGATCATATGATCCGCCTCGAACGGGTGCAACAAAGCGCGGCCATTGCTTGCGGCATCATTCATCGCCGCAAAGGCAGCGGCCATATCGTCGTATAATTCCACAGTTGCACCTAGCGCCTCGCAACCTGCAACGCGGGCTGGATCAGTGGCTTTTGGCATGGTTATCAACGCGTCAACACCAGCAGCCTTGGCCGCCCAAGACACCGCCAACGCGTGGTTGCCGCCGCTGGCCGCAACAACGCCTGCGGTACGCTGCGCATCCGTCAGACCGCGAATACCCAGCAATGCACCGCGTGCTTTGAATGATCCGGCTTGCTGGAACAACTCAAGCTTGACGGTGACACCCGCGCAGTTCGGCAGGACGCCATCCCAACGTGCAGATGTCAGCGGCAAAATTGGCGTTTCGATCAGGTCCGACTGCAACGCAGTACGGGCTGCAACAATCGCTTCTAGGGTTGGTCCGATCATCGTATTCTCCAATAGAAAAAGGCCCGTGGGACATCTGTTCCACGGGCCTTTGAAATTGTCCAGTTGATCAAGGATTACATGCGCGAAGCAACGTTTTCCCAGTTCACAAGGTTATCAAGGAAGTTGGTCAGATAGACCGGACGCTTGTTGCGGAAATCGATGTAGTACGAATGCTCCCAAACGTCGCAACCAAGCAGAGCTGTTTGACCAAAGCAAAGCGGGTTCACACCGTTTTCGGTCTTGGTCACAGCCAAAGACCCGTCAGCGTTCTTGACCAACCAGCACCAACCAGAACCGAACTGGCCTGCGCCTGCAGCGCTGAACTGCGACTTGAAATCGTCGACAGAGCCAAAGCTTTCAACCAGAGCCTTTTCCAACTCGCCCGGCATAGCCGCGCCGTTCGGACCCATCATTTCCCAAAACTGGTTGTGGTTCCAAAGCTGGCTGATGTTGTTGAAAATGCCATTCTGCGCGACAGAAGACTTGTCGTATGTGCCGACAATAATCTCTTCAAGGGACTTGCCCGCCCACTCAGTGCCTTCAATGGCTTTGTTGCCATTGGTCACATACGCGTTGTGGTGCAAATCATGGTGAAATTCGAGCGTCTCTGCGGACATGCCTTTGGACGCCAAAGCGTCATGTGCATATGGAAGATCGGGAAGTGAAAAAGCCATATCAAGTGTCTTTCTGAATTAAGGACAGGGATACAACCGTACATGTCACATGCGCGGCGAAGGTCAAGGGTTCAGGGTGGTTTCCCCTTTCGGGGACTGCACTGCGCGGTGTTAACTTTAACCGCGCATCAGCGCTATGCCGTCGCCATTTTCTTGATGGAGTTACCCTGCGGATGCTCATCTTGGTCATTCACGATGGAATAAAGCAGATCAATTTGCTCGGATGAAGACAGGTCTTCATAGGCGCGCACCATTGCGATCAGCGGTGAAACGCGGTCTCGCAATGTCTCGCCGAAAGCACCAACAATAATCACTTTGATCAGATCATCAGAGCATTCCAACTTATAAAGCTGGTGCACCAATCCCGCATAACTGCCTTTGCCTTTCATGCAGCTGTGCAGCGCATGGTTAATCTCTTTGACGGTCATCTCTTCATCCCCCGGCTCACTAAATACCAATAATACTAACGAAATTCATGCTTTCATCTTAACGGAGGCTGGCATGGTTTGACGACCCCAAAAGCATAGCTAGCAAGAGTGATTTACAGCAATTTAAGAAACAATGGTAAAAATTCGAGGTAACTGTCGGGAAAAATAGCCAATTTTTCCCGCTTGCAAGGCAGCTTCATGGCGAAGGACGCGGTAGACCAACGCAGAGTGGATCAGGTAAACCAAGCCCTAATGCAGACCGTTTAAAAGTGGCCAACCTCACCCGCTTTCGCCGACGCCGTCAGCAAATCAAACGTATATGCCGCCACCGACCGGAAACAAATCACAGCAAACGTATCCGCGTCGCGCATCCAAAAAGCCGCGGCAACCTGCCCCAAACGTGTCCGTCTGAAATCACCCTGGCCAAAGCTGTCAGGATGCAAATCTGCGGGCGCAAGTTTCGCGATCACTTCACGTGCAAAAGGTCCTTCGACCATAATCAGTGCGCGCGCATCTGATACGTTCTCTGCCAGATAATGCGTGCCCGAAAGTGCCTTGTCGATCTGTGCTATGGCTTCTGCGACTTGCGCATAAGGCACCAGCATCAGCAATTCATCAGGCGACATCCAACACAAGCCCTTGTCGCTTTCGCTGCGCGATTGGCCTTGAGCGGGAACATCAAAGCCGACGAGTTTCTTGCAGACAGATCGCAGTTTCTTGTCGTTCAAATCACCACGCAAGATGATCATGCCACGCAAGCCTGCCTCGCGGATTGTGACTTCTCCAGGGGCCATGCGACCGTTCAATGCGCTGATAGCATTAGACATTTTGCTTTGCCCCTTCTTTGTCATAGAAAACCGGATCAACTATTTTGGCGGCGACCGTTGTCCCGTCAACTTTGTTGAATTCCAGCACCTCGCCCATCCGCTCGGGTCCATTGAGCACAAGCCCCATCGCAATTCCGCGTTCCATATTCGCCGAGTAATAGGTCGAGGTCACACGCCCTTGGGTATTGCGCTGCCCGTTGGCATTGTCGCCATCCGCAATTGCATAGGCCCCATCAGGAAGGACTGATCCATCGACCGTCTCGAGCCCGACAAGTTTCCAGCGGTTTGGATCAGCCATATGGCTGCGCGCATGGGCACGCTTGCCCAGATAGTCTTCTTTCTTTTTCGAAAGCGCCCAGTTCAAGTTCAAATCCTGCGGGATCACCGTGCCGTCGGTTTCGTCCCCGATCATGATAAAGCCCTTTTCGGCGCGCAGAATATGCAAGGTTTCCGTGCCGTAAGGCATGATACCGAACTCTTCACCCGCCGACATCAAGGCCTCCCAGAACGCAGCGCCCTGCCCTGCAGGAACCGCGATTTCATAGGACAATTCGCCCGAAAACGAGATGCGGAAAACGCGTGCATCAAAGTCACCGATCTTGCCCTCGCGCCATTGCATGAACGGCAATGCATCGGCTGATAAATCCATGCCACCCAGTTTGCGTAAAACCTTGCGTGCATTAGGGCCAACCACAGCGATTTGCGCGTATTGTTCGGTCACATTCGCGACGAAGACATTCCAGTCCCACCATTCGCATTGCAGCCAGTCTTCCATATGGGCGTGGATGCTTTCCGCGCCGCCTGTGGTGGTGTGGCACAGCCATGTATCCTCGGACATGCGCACGACGACACCGTCGTCCGACAGGAACCCGTTTTCAGAACACATCAGGCCATAGCGGCATTTACCGATTGGCAGTGTCGACATCATGTTGGTGTACATCATGTCGAGGAACTTGCCGGCATCCGGCCCTTTAACGACCAGCTTGCCAAGGGTCGATGCATCCAGCAAGCCAAGGTTCTCGCGGGTGTTCTTAACCTCGCGGTTGACGGCTTCGTGGACGGTTTCACCGGCGCGCACATAGGCAAACGGACGCCGCCATTGCCCGACAGGTTCGTTGTCTGCCCCGTTGTCGTTTGACCACTCCGAGATCGGCGTCATGCGCACGGGCTGGAACAGCGTGTCCTTGGCCACACCCGCAATCGATGCCATCGAAATCGGTGTGTAAGGCGGACGGAACGTTGTTGTTCCAACATTGGGAATGTCGGCATTCAGGGCTTTCGACAAGATTGCCAAGCCATTGATGTTACTTAATTTCCCTTGATCTGTAGCCATGCCCAGCGTTGTATACCGCTTGGCATGTTCAACGCTTTCAAAACCCTCTTGCGCGGCCAATTGCACGTCCGAGACCTTTACATCGTTCTGGAAATCCAACCACGCTTTTGACCGCAACGCATGGCTGGCCCCTTGCGGCATCAACCACACTGGCGAAATAGGCCCTTCGGCGGCATCTTCGCCAATCGGGGCTGCCGCGCCGCGTTTGGTATGCCCTGCGACTTTGGCTGCTGCACGCCCTGCAGCCCAGCCATCGCTGACGACCTCAGCGGTGAACAGATGACCGTTGGCGATGCCCGCGGTGATCACGAAAGGTTCCCCGTCGTGGCCAGTTGGCGCGCGTTCGGGATCGGGGCGGAACATCACTTGATCTGCGTCCCAATTCAGCTTGCCGCCGCAATGGGACCACAGGTGCACCACAGGTGACCAACCGCCTGACATGGCGACGCAGTCGCACGCGATCTCTTCCAAAACAGCACCTTCGCCCGCTTGTGCGCACAGGGCCACGCCAGTCACACGCTTGCCGCCTTTGGCTTTGGCGATGCCTTTGCCCAACTCAACACGGATCCCCAGATCACGGGCTTTTTCGATCAAATCGCCTGCAACCTCTGTGCGCGCGTCAATGATCGCAGGCACATCAAGGCCTGCTTTCTTCAAGATAATCGCGGTGCGGTAGGCATCATCATTGTTCGTTACAACAACTGTGCGATCTCCCAATGACACACCAAAGTTCACCACGTAATCGCGGACGGCAGATGCCAGAAGAACGCCGGGTAAATCATTGGCAGCAAACGACAAAGGACGCTCAATCGCACCCGTAGCTGTCACGATCTGCTTGGCACGTACACGCCACAAACGGTGGCGCGGGCCATCCATGTCTGGGGCATGATCGGTCAGCCGCTCATAGGCCAACGTATAGCCGTGATCGTAGACGCCAGCACCCATACAGCGGGTGCGCAGATCAACGTTTGGCATCTCTTTCAACGCGGCAATAGTCGCATCAATCCAGTCTTGTGCAGACATACCGTCAATCGTGGGTGTATCCACAACAGCGCGGCCACCCCAATCGGCGGTTTGTTCCACCAACAGAACCCGCGCACCGCGCGCGCCGGCGGCATGTGCCGCTGCAAGGCCTGCGATACCGCCACCGACAACCATGACATCAACGGTCGCATGGAAATGCTCGTAGGTGTCTTGGTCACGGTCTTTGGGCGCGCGGCCCAAGCCTGCAGATTTGCGAATGATCGGCTCGTAGACATGCTTCCAGAACGACCGTGGATACATGAACATTTTATAGTAAAAACCGGCGGGCAAGAACCGCGACAGATGCGTGTTGATCGCGCCTACATCGAATTCAAGGCTAGGCCAGTGGTTTTGCGACGCGGCCGTCAGGCCGTCAAACAATTCAGTCGTGGTCACTCGCGCGTTGGGTTCAAAAGAGGCGCCTGTTCCAAGGCTTACCAACCCATTAGGTTCTTCCGCGCCAGAGGCCACAACCCCGCGTGGACGGTGGTATTTGAATGAACGGCCCATCAGCATCTGGTCATTGGCCAACAAGGCCGAAGCCAGCGTGTCACCCTCGAACCCGCGCAAATGCTTGCCATTAAAGGTAAACGACACCGCTTTGTTTTTATTGATTAATCGACCGTGGCTTGCCAGACGGGTGCTCATTGGATGTTTCCCCAAGACCAACCGGGGCGCTTAGCCGAGATTTTGTCTTTGATATCTTGTGGTGGTTCCAGCGTTTGGGCCGGATAGGTGCCGAACACTTCAAGAGTGTTGGTACAACGGGCAGCCAAAAACCATTTGCCGCAGCCGAATGCATGGCGCCAGCGTTCAAAATGCACACCCTTGGGGTTTTCGCGCATAAACAGGTAATCCTCAAAATCCGTGTCCGAGGACGCGGGACCTTCACGTTTCAAATGGGCCTCACCACCGCCGTGCAGATCGGTTTCATCGGCGTCCACGCCGCAATAGGGGCAATGCAGGATCAGCATGATTTGACCTTTGAAGTAGAGTTTCGAATGAAGGACAACATCAGTGTGCCACCCCCGCCGCAACGCTTTCGTCGATGAACTTGCCTTCGCGGAAACGGAACATGCTGAATTCGTCTGTCAGTGGCGATTGCCCCTTGGCGATCAACTCGGCCATAGCCCAACCGGACCCGGGGATCGCCTTGAAACCACCCGTCCCCCAACCGCAGTTCACAAAGATACCGTCAACCGGCGTTTTGGACAGAATAGGCGAGCGGTCACCCGTCACATCAACGATTCCACCCCATTGGCGCAGCATTTTAAGGCGTGCGAGCATCGGGAATGTCTCGACCAGTGCGCGCACGGTTTCTTCGACATGGTGGAACGACCCGCGCTGCGTGTAGTTGTTATAGGCATCGGTGCCGCCACCGATGACCATCTCGCCCTTGTCAGATTGGGACAAATAGCCGTGCACGGTGTTCGCCATCACCACGATATCCATTGCGGGCTTGATCGGCTCTGACACCAGCGCTTGGAGTGCGACGCTTTCAATCGGCAACCGAAAGCCGGCCATCTGCGCCATGACACCAGAGTGGCCCGCGACAACCAAACCAAGCTTATCGCAATCAATCGCACCTTTAGTCGTATCGACGCCAACGACTTTGCCGTTCTCTTGGCGCACGCCCTTCACTTCGCATTGCTGGATGACGTCCATGCCCATGTCGGAACAGGCACGCGCATAGCCCCACGCGACCGCATCGTGACGTGCTGTGCCGCCGCGTGCTTGCCACAGGCCGCCCAGTACAGGGTAGCGCGGGCCATCGATGTTCATAATCGGGCAGAGTTCTTTGACGCGCGCGGGATCAATCCATTCGGTCGTCACACCTTGCAGCGCGTTAGCATGAGCTGTGCGTTTATAGCCGCGCACCTCGTGCTGGGTTTGGGCCAGCATAATCACGCCGCGCGGGCTGAACATGACGTTGTAGTTCAGGTCTTGCGACATCGTTTCATACAGCGAGCGGGACTTTTCGTAGATCGCCGCAGACGGGTCTTGCAAATAGTTCGAGCGGATAATCGTCGTGTTCCGCCCTGTATTGCCGCCACCCAGCCAACCCTTTTCCAAGATCGCCACATTGGTGATCCCGAAATTCTTACCCAGATAATAGGCCGTCGCCAAGCCATGCCCGCCCGCGCCCACAATGATCACATCGTATTTCTTCTTGGGCTCACGCTTGGCCCATGCGCGGTCCCAACCTGTGTGGTTGCGCATGGCTTCACGGGCAATAGCAAAGGCTGAATATCGTTTCATCGGGGTTCCAGAATCCTTGAACGCGGCGGGGCAGTTGCCTGCATCATATCTGGACTGGACGCGGTACCAAGTAGATACTGACAGCGGCGTATATCCGGCGATTTGCGACATGGGAATGCCTGCGTCAATTACGATCAGGCCGCAGCCCCTTTTCACCAAGGCAACAGGTGGTTATGTGAGCATGACAAAAGGATGTGAGGACACATGATTTTCTGGCTTGTTTGTGCGGTTATGACCCTTGTTGTCATGGTGTTGATCGTCACTCCTTTGTTGCGGCCCAAAGTGGTCGGTGACGACAACCCCGATATTGCAATTTATCGCGCGCAGCTGTCTGAAATTGACCGCGACCTTGAGCGCGACTTGCTGGCCCCCGACGAGGCAGAGCGCGCGCGCGCAGAGGTCGCCCGTCGCTTGCTGGCCGCCAACAAAGAAGCGCGCCCCGATGCAGGCACCACAGCCCCTGCACGTGCTGTGCCACTGGTCATCGGGGTGATTGCCGCCGCCCTTAGCTTTGGACTTTACTATAGCCTTGGCGCACCCGGTTATGGCGACATGCCCCTTAACGCCCGCCTTGCTGCAAGCGAGGAAATGCGCGCGAACCGTCCTGAACAAGCTGCTCTCGAAGCCGCAGCACCTGCCCCGCCCGCCCCCGACCTGCCCGAAGAATATAAAGCCGCGATTGACCAGTTGCGTATTATTGCCCCGACCCACCCTGACGATCTTGAGGTGTGGGACCGCTTGGCCTTTCACGAGGTCGAATTGCGCAATTATGCAGGCGCTGCAATTGCACAACAGCAGGTCATTGCGATCAAAGGGGATGCGGCACTTGTCTCTGACTACCAACGCTTGCTTGACCTGAAAGTGGTTGCCGCAGGTGGTCTGGTTTCGCCACAAGCAGAGCAATTGATCCGCGACATTCTAGACCGCGACAACGGCAATATCGCAGCCCGTTATTATCTGGGCGCTCTTTACAACCAAACCGACCGACCTGATCTGGCCTTGCGGTTCTGGCGTGACATCATCGAAACAGGTGACCCGAGCGATTTTCACATCGCCAGTGCGCGCGCACAAGTCAGCGATGCCGCCTTCCGTGCAGGCGTCGAATACGCCGTCCCCGAAGCGCGCGGACCATCGTTTGAACAGATGGATGCCGCATCAGACATGTCAGCCGAAGACCGTCAGGCGATGATTGGGGGCATGGTTTCAGGACTTGCAGACCGCTTGGCCAACGAAGGCGGCCCAGCCGAAGACTGGGCGCGCTTGATCCGTGCCTACGGGGTGCTGGGCGAACGCGATGCAGCAAGCGCTATCTGGACTGAGGCGCAGCAGGTTTTTGTCAGCAGTATGCGCGGTATGGAAATCCTGACGAATGCCGCACGCGACGCAGGCGTCTTGGAATGATCTGCGAAACACCCGAAAGCTTCGTGGCTGAAATCCCGCAAATGGGCGCATTGGCAGGGCTTGATCTGGGAACGATGACGATCGGGGTCGCGATTTCTGATGTCCTGCATTCGGTGGCGACGCCTACCGAGACGATCAAACGCAAAAAGTTCGGGGTTGATGCCGTAAAACTGCTTGATCTGACAACGCGCCGCTTGGTCACGGGCATTGTGCTTGGCCTGCCGCGCAATATGGACGGATCAGAAGGCCCGCGCGCGCAAGCGACACGTGCATTCGCGCGCAATCTGGAACGGCTCACCCCGCTGCCGATCACGTTTTGGGACGAACGTCTGTCCACCGTCGCCGCCGAACGCGCCTTACTTGAGGCGGATACGTCCCGAAAACGTCGCGCAGAGGTCATTGATCACGTCGCCGCGGGCTATATCTTGCAAGGGATGTTGGACCGCATGGCACATATGAGGGCGAATTCGTGAAAAGCACCGAGAACACTGATCACATTTGGACGCGCCAAGAAATCGAAAGCCCATGCATCAAAATTTGCGTGATCCACCCCGAAAGCCGCCTTTGCACAGGCTGCTTGCGGTCCATCGATGAAATTGGCGCATGGTCGCTGATGTCACCTGAGGCGCGTCAATTTGTGATGGCCGAATTGCCGTCTCGCGCAAGCCAAATCACCAAACGACGTGGCGGGCGCGCTGCACGGTTAAAGTAGCGTTATTGACCTGCTGCCTGACGCGCATAATCATCTGCGTCGAACCAACCTTTGGACGAAATAACCTTAAGGTCTTCGCCAAGTTCCCATTCTTCCCAGCCTTCAATGTTGAGTGGGTTACCGCTGGTGGCGTCATGTCCGGTAAAGGTCCAGACGAAAAGCGCATGGCGTCCCGAACAGCGGATACTGTCGCATTTCAGATCTAGGTCTGGCACGTCGGCGTAAAACCCTTCGGCCATTTCTTGAACTTTGGCGCGTCCTGACCAAGGATCACCTTCGTTGATAACGATCTCACCTTCTGGGGCGTAATGGGCGGCTACGGCCTCGGCCGATTTAGAACACCATGCAGCGGTATAATCTGCGGCCATTTGGGCCACGGCTTTTGCGTCCAACATTGCAATATCCTTTTGTGTGTTAATGCGAGCAGATTGGCATACACACCTAGGTTCAGGCAAATGCTTGATTTGCCCCTTGCAGCCTATTTGGCCGGATACACAAAACATCGGTCGCGCCGGATCATTATCCACAGCGGCATACCGGGTTTGGGCAAAAACACCGACGGGATGATCGCCTTTAGGATCGAGCCGTCAAAATCCATCCGGAATTCAACCAAACTAGAGGCCCCCATAAAGCGCGCCCGCTCCACAATGCCGCGCGCGGCGGTGCCGTCTGCGGGGGTCGGGTTGGGGCCACGTCCACCGCGATCAAAGTCGATTTTCAGGTGCTGCGGGCGGATCACGATGTTGACGTCCGTCCCGTCCGGCACGCCGGGCGCAAGAAATTGGCCAAAGGGTGTATCCGTCAATGCGCCTTGGACTTTGCCTTTGATGACGTTGATATCACTAAAGAAAGCAGAAGCCTCGATATCGACGGGTGCATTGTAAATGTTGTAAGGCGCGCCGCGCTGAACGATCTTGCCGTTCCGCATCAGGGCGATTTCATCGGCCATGCGCATCGCCTCGCCCGGTTCATGCGTGACCAGCAAAACGGCGGTGCCTTCGCTTTTCAGCACTTCAAGCGTTTCATCGCGGATATCATCGCGCAGCCGGTCATCAAGACCCGAAAAGGGCTCGTCCATCAACATGATACTCGGCTTGGGGGCCAATGCCCGCGCCAATGCCACGCGCTGTTGTTCGCCACCCGAAAGCTGATGTGGATAATCGTTGAAGTGTGCCGACATGCCCACTTTTTCAAGCAGCAAATGCACGCGGTCCGTGATCTTGCCGCGCTTCAGACCAAAGGCCACGTTTTGCGCGACCGTCAGATGCGGAAACAACGCAAAGTCCTGAAACATCAAACCGATGTTCCGCGCCTCGGGGGGAAGTTGAAAATCGCCATCGCAGACCAACGCGTCATCCACGTGGATGCTGCCGCTGTCTTGTTGTTCGACCCCTGCAATGATCCGCAATGTCGTGGATTTCCCGCAGCCTGATGGACCCAGCAAGCAAGTCACCTGCCCCGGCATCACGGTCAAGCTCACGTCGTCGACGACCCGGCGGCCGCCGAAGTCTTTGACGATGTTTTTGATTTCAAGGCGGGGGGGGAGCATGGCTACAGCAATATCCCTGACGAAAACAATTGGGTATAGCGCACCTAACAACAGATGGGCGGCAGAGCAAGGTCAGCGCAAGTCAAAAGCGGGCAGCGTTGCTGCCGCCCGCTTTCAACATCAGATGCTTTTAGATGGTCGCGTTGATCGCGCCACCATCCAGAACAATATTTTGACCCACGATGAAGCCCGCATGTTGTGAACATAAGAATGCACACATCGCGCCGAACTCTTCCTTCGTGCCATAACGGCGCGCTGGAATTGTCGCTTGGCGTTGTGCCTTGGCGGCGTCCATGTCGATGCCTTGAGCTTTGGAAACGCCAGTATCAAGGCTGATTGCGCGATCTGTCGCGTGAATACCGGGCAGCATGTTGTTCACATTCACGCCAAACTGCGCCACCTGACGGGCGGTTCCTGCGGCATATCCGGTCAAACCTGCGCGGGCTGCGTTCGACAGGCCCAACTGCGGAATAGGTGCTTTAACAGAACCAGACGTGATGTTGATAACACGTCCCCAGCCCTTGTCGATCATACTAGGCATCAATGCTTTCATCAGCGCAATTGGGGCCAGCATGTTCGCATCAAGTGCTGCGATGAAATCGTCGCGGTCCCAATCAGACCACAGTCCCGGAGGTGGGCCACCTGCATTGTTGACCAAGATATCAACATCGCCAGCAGCAGCGAGCAAAGCCGCGCGCCCTTCTTCGGTTGCGACATCTGCAGCAACGGCAACAACATCGACGCCGTATTTGGTGCGAATCTCTGCTGCTGTCGCCTCAAGGGCGTCAGCGCCGCGCGCGTTCAGCACCAAGTTCACGCCTGCTTCGGCCAAGCTTTCGGCACATCCGCGCCCCAAGCCCTTTGAAGATGCACATACCAATGCGCGCTTTCCTTTGATCCCAAGATCCATGATGCTTTCCTTATGTTAAGTCTTCGCTAAGCGATCTAGCACTGTGTCATGCGGTGGGCAAATGACTGTGCGATTTTTTCATTCAGACTTGGCGCATGACCAAAGGCAGTGTAACCCCAAAGCCATGGAACAACGCCCCCTCACGATCGACGTATATGCCGCTTGCGATGTGATCGCGAGCGACGGCGTTATGAAGGGCGAGCAGATTTCATTCGCCGACGAATTGGTGATGGATGATGTGTTTCAAGTCCAACCAGGCAGCCCTTTGCACGCGCTTGAAGTCCTTTCCGGTACGGGTGGATTGCGCCGCGTCGATGCGTCCCAGAACGTGGTGCATCTAGACTGTTGTCTGACCTTAATGGCCCCCGATGGCGGCACCTACGACGCTTTGATCTTGGTCGAAGTCCAAGACGACATGGTCGCCGAAATTTATGTATTGCCGTTGGGTGAAATGCTGTCGTTGGTTGACTACCGGCTGGTCGGCATCGCCCGCCACACCGCCACCAAACGCTTTGCCGAAGCCGCAAGCGGATCGTTTGCGCGTGGCACACGGATCACGATGGCTGACGGGGCTATGCGAGAAATCGAAACATTGCAGGCAGGCGACATGGTCTTGACCCGCGACGCAGGCCGCCAGCCTGTGAAATGCATGGGCCAAGCAACTTTGCGCGCCACGGGCAGTTTTGCCCCGGTGGTGATCAAAAAAGGTGCCTTGCACAACGAAGACGATTTGGTGCTGCGACCCGATCACCGCCTGTTTGTCTACCAACGCGAAGACGAACTGGGTGCTGGCCGCGCAGAGGTACTGATTAAGGCCCGCCATTTGGTGGATCACACAACTGTGCTGCGCAAACGCGGTGGCTTTATTGATTACTTCCAGCTTATTTTTGAGCACCACCACATCATCTATGCCGAAGGGATCGCAGCCGAATCCCACCTTGTCGATCCGCACAGCCGTGGCGCACTACCTGATGGCATGACAGCCCTTAATCATGGCCACCGTGCGCACCTTGATTACGAGGTCAAAGACAACCTGATCCCGCTTGCCAAGGCCGCAGCACTTTTGCGCAAGGCGTCCTCAAGTTAGGGTGGCACTTGTGGTGGGTCGGACGGCGGTATGATGGTGCCCTCGCCAATGACAATCACCGTTGCATTTTGTGGCGTAGCGTTGTGAACCACGACAGCCTCTAGATCAGACGCCACAATGGCCAAAACTTGCGTGCCTAAAAACAACGCCTCCAGCGTTCCATCGAACCCCATCGTATGGCCGGATGCCGTCAATGATCCGCTATATTCAAGCACCATGTTCTGAGCGGATGTACTGCCAGAGACCGTGATTTCACCTTGGTAATTTTCGACACGGCCCTGGGGAATTGCGCCAAAGAAATTCTCCAACGTTCCATCGGTCACCCCCGTGCCGAAGTCCACAGCGAGCGTCGCATCACCGTACAGGACCAATGGGTCAGCCTGCAATTCCACACGGATTGTGGCCGCCCCCGTGAAAGACGCAGTGCCGCCCGACGGCACGGCATTTATAGGCGTCAGTGGCATCGGGGACAAACCTGCGCTTGGATCACCCAACACACTTAGTTTCTGCGCTTCATATACATCAAGCCGCGCAAGGC
>CBDTVI010000028.1:0-16891 GCA_965364065.1 uncultured Yoonia sp.
GGTGCGGAAGGCTAGGGGAAGTGGTCCGTTTGAGCGGGGAATGTGTTCGACGCCTACCGCTTCCCCCCTCGCCGCGGTTTTCCGCCGCGCATTCCGCCACGTCCAGCAGTGCTTCGCCCTGACGCTTTTTGCGCATCACCCACTGCTTTATCCACCGCTTGCTGCCGTGCCAGCGGGTCGTCGGCGATTGTTAACTCGACCGTCTCAAGTCGCTTGACCTCGTCACGCAGTCTTGCTGCTTCTTCGAATTCGAGGTTCTCGGCTGCTTTGCGCATATCCGTGCGCAGCCCATCCAACACAGCCGCGAGGTTCGCGCCCGCCATTGGTTTGTCGATCTTGGCGGTCACGCGGTTCATGTCCACGTCACCTTTGTAGAGGCCAGCGAGGATATCCTCGACGTTCTTTTTAACAGTCGTCGGCGTGATGCCGTGCTTTTCGTTGTAGGCCGTTTGTTTGACGCGGCGGCGCTCGGTCTCTTTCATCGCGCGTTCCATGGACCCCGTGATGCGGTCGGCGTACATGATCACGCGCCCGTCGGCGTTACGCGCTGCGCGGCCGATGGTTTGCACCAGCGATGTTTCAGAGCGCAAGAAGCCCTCTTTATCCGCGTCCAAGATCGCCACCAATCCACATTCGGGGATATCAAGTCCCTCGCGCAGCAGGTTGATCCCGATCAGTACATCAAACGCACCAAGGCGTAGATCGCGTAGTATTTCGATCCGTTCAATGGTGTCGATTTCGGAGTGCATATAGCGCACGCGGATGCCCTGTTCGTGCATGTATTCGGTCAGGTCTTCGGACATGCGTTTGGTAAGCGTTGTGACCAATGTGCGGTAGCCGTCAGCGGCCACTTTGCGCACTTCGTCCAGCAGGTCATCGACTTGCATTTCAACGGGCCGGATTTCGATCTTGGGGTCAATCAGACCAGTGGGGCGAATGATTTGTTCGGTGAACACACCGCCTGCTTGGTCCAGTTCCCACGCGGACGGGGTGGCGGACACAAAGACCGATTGCGGGCGCATCGCGTCCCATTCCTCAAACTTCAGCGGGCGGTTATCCATGCATGATGGCAGGCGGAACCCGTGTTCAGCCAGCGTCATTTTGCGTCTAAAGTCACCTTTATACATGCCGCCGATTTGGGGCACGGACACGTGGCTTTCGTCGGCGAATACAATGGCGTTGTCAGGGATGAATTCGAACAATGTGGGGGGCGGCTCGCCTGGTGCGCGGCCCGTCAGATAGCGCGAATAGTTTTCGATCCCGTTGCACACGCCCGTCGCCTCGAGCATTTCAAGATCAAAGTTGCAGCGTTGTTCTAGCCGTTGTGCCTCAAGCAGTTTACCTTCGCCGACCAGTTGGTCCAGCCGCATCCGCAGTTCTTTTTTGATGCCAATGACCGCTTGGTTCATTGTTGGTTTTGGGGTGACGTAGTGCGAATTGGCGTAGACGCGGACCTTGTCGAAAGTATCGGTTTTTTCGCCAGTCAGCGGGTCGAATTCCGTGATATTTTCCAACTCTTCGCCAAAGAACGACAGTTTCCAAGCGCGATCATCAAGGTGTGCCGGCCAAATCTCTAAGCTATCGCCGCGCACGCGGAATGTGCCGCGCTGAAATGCGTGGTCGTTGCGTTTGTAGGCTTGGGCGATCAGGTCGGCAATAATCTGGCGCTGGTCGTAGGTTTTTCCAACATGGATGTCTTGGGTCATTGCCCCGTAGGTTTCGACCGATCCGATACCGTAAATGCACGACACCGAGGCCACGATAATCACGTCGTCGCGTTCCAGCAGCGCCCGCGTCGCCGAATGCCGCATCCGGTCGATTTGTTCGTTGATCTGGCTTTCTTTTTCGATGAATGTGTCGGACCGCGCCACGTAAGCCTCTGGCTGGTAATAGTCGTAGTAGGACACGAAATACTCGACGGCGTTGTCGGGAAAAAACCCTTTGAATTCGCCGTATAGCTGGGCTGCGAGGGTTTTGTTCGGCGCAAGGATAATCGCAGGCCGCTGCGTTTCTTCGATCATTTTGGCCATCGTGAATGTCTTACCGGTGCCGGTGGCCCCCAGTAGCACTTGGTCGCGTTCGCCGTTGCGGATGCCTTCGGACAGCTCTTTGATCGCGGTGGGCTGGTCGCCTGCCGGTTCAAATTCGGTTTTCAGAACAAAGGCCTTGCCGCCTTCCAGTTTCTCACGCGTTTTGACGTCAGGCGCAGGATTGGCGAGAAATTGTTCAGGTTCGGATTTATCTGTCTGGGCGTAGGCCATGAAAGCGTCCTTTGGTTCAGGACTATAGTTGATGTGTTTGCAGGCAGGTTCAAGGGTCGCTGACTGGTTGACGTTGTCATAAGAAAACATAGGCTCTGCACAAATCATAAAGGTGCACCCATGTCTGACTACATCGACCCCGCCAAACTTGACCGTCTTGCCGAAGTGGCCGTGCGTACAGGTGTGAACCTGCAACCGGGCCAAGACCTTGTAATCACAGCACCTATGGCAGCGTTGGATTTGGTTCGCAGGATCGCCGTGCATGCCTATAAGGCGGGTGGCGGGATTGTGACGCCGTTCTTTAGCGATGACGCGATTACATTGGCGCGATACGAACATGCACCTGACGAAAGCTTTGATCGCGCGCCAAACTGGTTGTTCGAAGGCATGGCTGCAGCATTCAAAGGCGGTGCCGCGCGCATGGCAATCACGGGCGATGATCCGATGTTGTTGTCCGAGCAGGACCCCGCAAAAGTCGCGCGTTTGAGCAAAGCCACTGCGATTGCAGCCAAACCAGCCATGAACCCCATTGTCGGGTTTGAGGTGAATTGGAATATCGTCGCCTACCCCGGTGCGGCTTGGGCGGCGCGTGTTTACCCAGAACTGCCCGTCGATGAGGCGCAAGGCAAGCTGATGGATGCGATCTATGCCGCGTCCCGATTAGAAGGTGATGATCCGGTGGCGAACTGGGCCGCGCATACCGCAACACTGAAAGAGCGGGTGAATTGGCTGAATGCGCAGAACTTTAGCGCGTTGCACTACACTGGGCCGGGAACAGATTTGCAGTTGGGGCTGGCGGATGGACACATCTGGAAAGGTGGGGCATCGCCTGCGTTGAACGGTGTGGTGTGCCAGCCGAACATTCCAACCGAAGAGGTATTTACCTGCCCGCATGCCTATAAAGTCGACGGGACCGTGACGGCGACCAAGCCGCTTGCGCATCAGGGCAATGTGATCGAGGACATCGCTGTGCGTTTTGAAGCGGGCCGCATTGTCGAGGCGACAGCATCCAAAGGCGAGGACGTGCTGAATGCATTGCTGAAAACAGATGATGGTGCCAGCCGGATTGGCGAGGTGGCTTTGGTGCCGCATTCCAGCCCGATCAGCCAGTCGGGGACGTTGTTTTATAACACGTTGTTTGATGAAAATGCGTCGTGCCATATCGCGTTGGGCCAATGCTATGCCGACACGATTGAAGGCGGATCAGACTTGTCTCCCGAAGAGATCAAGCAAAAGGGTGGCAACCAAAGCATCATCCATGTGGATTGGATGATGGGGTCTGATGCGGTGGATATTGACGGGATTACAAAGACTGGCGAACGGGTGCCGGTCATGCGTGCCGGTGAATGGGCGTGACAGACGCTTGCGCTGACGCGAACTTTTGCACATATAGAACCTATCAATGGGAGACCCGCGATGCGTGCACGAATCTATAAACCTGCAAAGACTGCCATGTCCTCTGGTACGGCGAAAACCAAGCATTGGGTGCTTGAACACGTGTCCGAGACCGCCCGCGAGGTTGATCCGCTGATGGGCTGGACGTCGTCCAGTGATACGCAAGCGCAGGTGAAGTTGGAATTCGACACCAAAGAGGCCGCTTTGGACTACGCCAAAGAGAACGGTATCGAAGCTGTTGTGCAAGAAGCCAAGTCGCGCGGTGTGAACATTCGCCCAGGCGGCTATGGCGAAAACTTTGCAACCTACCGCCGTGGCGTTTGGACCCATTAACTGCTGAAGATTTGTTAGCGTTAAATCCTTAAATCAACAATTATCCGTTTTTGCGCGCTGAAAATTGAAAAACTAGCTGTGAACCAATTGGATCACATCAAGCCCTGCATCCAATGCCGCGCGGACCCCTTCGTTGGAATCTTCAAAAACCAATGTCTGCGCAGGAGGGTATCCCAGCAGGTCCGTTGCGCGTTTGAAAATATCTGGTGCAGGTTTTGCGGCCAAACCGTCTGAAACGCAGACAACATGCTCAAACGCGTCGGTTAAGCCTGTAGATTTTAAAGATGCTGCTGCCACTTCGGGTTCTGAGTTGGTGCCAACGGCCATAGGATAATGGTCGCGCAGTTGGGCAACCAGTGTCGCCGTTTCGGGGATTTGTTGTACAGCTGCACTTTGCGCGATGAAGTCCTGAATGCTTTGATGTGCCGCCAGTGATGCTTCAAACGCCCCTTCAACAGTTTTGCGAAAATCCGCAAATATCGACAGCCGGTCAAGACCAGTGCGCGATTGATACCATGCGCGGGGCATGTCGTACCCTTGCGCGCGGACCGCTCCACGCATCGCCATGAAATGCACTTCGCTGCTTTCAACCAATGTGCCATCGCAGTCAAAGATCACAGCACGGTATGCGCCATGTGTGATATGCGAAAACCACGCGTCTGATGTCAAAGGTCGCGTTGTGCCGCGCGCGTAAAGAATGCTTTGCATTGTGTTAATCGCTTGCTGATTTCAGGATGCAGCGACAAGTCGGGCATCATCGGGATCAAATAGGATCGTGACCGCATCGCCTTGTTTGAAAGGATTAGCGCCAACACCACTAATGACGAATATCGACCCTAGCGGGCTTTCGACCGTGTACTGAATTTCTTTGCCCAGATAGGCCGCGTAACTGACTTCACCTTTGATCCCATCTGCGTCTGCAGGTGCAAGTCGTACGTTATGAGGCCGCAAAACCATCTTTGCCGCACCTTTGGCTAAACCACCGTCTTTGACCTGATAGGTCAGGTCTTGCATTTTGACTGTTGCTTGCCCCTCAGACAGGTTTTCGATCCAACAATCAGCAAGGTTCGCATCCCCGATAAAGTCGGCGATAAATGCGGAATTCGGTGCCTCGTAGAGGTCCCTTGGTGTGCCTTCCTGTGCGATCTCTGCGTTCTTCATAACGATGATGCGGTCTGAAACGGCCATGGCTTCTTCTTGATCGTGGGTGACGTAAACCGCCGTTAGCCCCAGGCGTTGTTGGATTTGGCGGATTTCTTCGCGCACATGGCGGCGCAGTTTTGCGTCAAGGTTGGACAGGGGTTCGTCTAGCAGCAGAACTTCGGGTTCGAGGACAATTGCGCGGGCCACGGCGACACGTTGTTGTTGGCCACCCGACAACTCGCTTGGCAACCGGTCACCAAATCCCGCGAGGCCAACCAGTTCTAGCCCATGTTCGGCTTTTTGTGCGGCCTCTGCTTTGGGCATTGATTTGACGGTCAGTCCGTAGGCGACATTTTGAAGGACGGTCATATGCGGAAACAAGGCATAGGATTGAAATACCATCGATACCTTGCGGTATGTGGCCGTAAGGTGGGTCACGTCTTCGCCGCCGATATGGATAGCACCGGTCGTCGCCATTTCCAGCCCCGCAATCAGGCGCAAGGTCGTGGTTTTACCGCAACCGCTTGGCCCCAGCAGCGTGACAAGCTTGCCTGGTTCAATGGTCAGATCGAGGCTCTTGAGGGCCGTAACGTCACCAAATTTCTTTGAAACGGCGTCAAAACGGACGGAACCGGGGGTCGATAAAGTCATGGTAGTCTCCAGATGTATGGCTGTTTCAAGCCGCAGTTTGGACGCGATCGGCACGGCGTAGGCGGCGCGATCCGACAAGGAGTTGAAGCAATAGGATGACAGCAAGCATGGTGACGATCAGCACGGCAGAATAAGCGATAGCGAGGCCGAATTCCCCGTTCTCGACCCGTCCAACGATGAACGATGTCGCCATGTTGTGTTTCGCACTGACCAAGAAGATAACAGCGCTGACAGAAGTGATGGCGCGCACAAAGCTGTAGGTCAGGGCCGCAAGTATCGCAGGCCCCATCAGTGGCAATATCACGCGGCGCACGGTGGTGAAGCTGTTTGCGCCCAATGTGATGGACGCTTCATCAAGGCTGCTATCAAGTTGCGACATTGCAGCGATCCCGCCGCGCACACCCACGGGCATGTTGCGGAAAACGAAGACGATAATCAGGATGATGCTTGTGCCCGTCAGTTCAATCGGCGGAAAGTTGAACGCCATGATGTAGCTGACGCCGATAACTGTGCCGGGTATGGCAAAGCTAAGCATGGTTGAGAATTCAAAGATTTGCTTACCCACAAAGTTTTGACGCACCAGCAGATAGGCGGTCGCCAAGCCGACAATGGCTGTCAGTGGGGCTGCGATGCTAGAAATCGTCAGGGTGGTGAAATAGCTATCCCACGCCACGCCAGTCAGACGGCCCGTGTCGAAATTGATGCCAAAGGCGCGGATGTAGTGATCGAACGTAAAGCTATGATCATAGCCCCAAAGTTTCACGAAGCTGCCGAAGATGATCATGGAATAGACGACTGCCGTCAAGAAAGCCCAAGGCAAGGCAGTGGCATAGCAAAGTGTTTTGACCAGAGGGCTGAGGGCGGCGTTCTGGCCTGAATCGGCTTTGCCAGTGATCGTCGCATAGGATTTCTTTCCAAGCCACATGCGCTGCAACATGAATGCAGAAAGTGTCAGCGTTAGCAATGAGACAGCCAGAATTGCAGCCTTTGCAGGGTCTGCCGCAGATCCGACGATAGCGAAATAGATATCCGTAGACAGAACGGAATACCCGCTTCCAAGGACCAATGGATTGCCGAAATCAGCGAGGCTTTCGATAAAACCAAGCAAAAATGCGTTCGCCAAACCGGGCCTCATCAAGGGCAAGGACACATAGCGAAAGGTCTGCCAACGATCAGCGTCAAGCGTCTGGGATGCTTCCTCCATTGAGGGGCTCACGCCTTGCACGACGCCAATCAAAACCAAGAATGCGATGGGTGTGAACGACAAAAGCTGCGCAAAATAAACGCCCCAAAAGCCATAGAGCCAACGGGTTTTTTCCCACCCGAGTAATTCTGCGGCAAAATCTGTCACAGACCCATTGCGGCCAAATAGCAAGATAAGGGCCAGTCCGATGACGAAAGGCGGTGTAATGATAGGGATGACAGTCAGTACGCGCAGCAGTTTCTTGGCGCGAAAATCTGTCCGTGTGAAAATCAGCGCGAATGACAGGCCAAGCAATGTTGTGCCAACTCCCGTCATCACCGCTAGGAAAAGCGAATTGATCGCAACGCCGCAGGATCGATCCGAAATCAAGCACCGCAGGCCCCAGATATCGCTACTGAAGAAGCGGGGGAAAAATGCGGTCAGGCTATAGCCGTCGGGCACCTCAAATGCGCGTACGAGAATGTGCATAACCGGATAGAAAACGAAGACACCAACAAGCGCGACGATAAGGCCGATAATGCTGACCACAAATGCGTCTCCGCGCCCCTTGCCCGTCTGAGACATGGACACAGTAAACACAAAGAGCAGGGCAGCCAGACATACGCCTGCACCAATCCCCATACCCGGCTGGCCAGCTGTAATCAGATCACCAGTAAGAACGCTTTCGAAAACACGCGGACCTGCGCGCACGACTGCCAATCCTTGCAATGCCGTCCATACCAAACCAGAGCCAGCGATGACCAATGTTGCCTTGGCGCGTTTGACGGGGTGGGACACGGTTAGCTGGACAATCAAGGCGCCGATCAACGCCAGTGCGACCGGGGCAAGCCACCATGCGCCTGAAACTACTTGCCATAACGCGGTAGAGGGCGCGCCGTCATGGGCCCATACAAACGACAAAAGACCATCTTGGGTCATATGCCAAGGCAGCAAGATAAAGCCCGCAAGCCCAAGGGCCAGCCAGAACAAAACGGTCCGTTTCATATCGTGTCCATCAAAATAAGAGGATGGGTGCCCCAAAGAGGCGGGGCACCCGGTTGTCTAGCAACCAAAGGTCGCAAAGACTGGAAGTGGTCGTTGAGACCCTGATTTATTGACCGGGGTCGCCAACATCGGAATCCCAACGGGCCAACAGGCGTGCGCGGGTTTCGCTGGAACCGTAGGTCGCAAAATCATAATCAATCAGCTTGATTGACGCGAGATCAGGCGATTCAGGTGCCACTTGTGCGTTTGAGTTGGAGGGCACTTGGAACGACTGAACTTCAGGCGCGCGGGACTGGATGTCGGCGCGCAGCGCAAACTCAACCCAAGCTTTTGCGCCTTCGGGGTTACGTGCGCCTTCAATGATGCTGACTGCACCAACTTCGTATCCGGTGCCTTCGCAGGGTGCTACGATTTCAAGCGGAAAACCGGTTGCGGCAAGTTTCACCATGTCATGCATAAAGCCGATGGATACACCCGTTTCACCGCGTGCCGCCGCTTTGGATGGTGCGGAACCGGACGAAGTGTAGGAGTTCACGTTCAGGCCAATTGCGGCCAACTTTACGAACGCTTCGTCTTCGCCGAACAACTGCACGAATGTCGCAAGTTCGGTGTATGCCGTGCCAGAACTGTTAGGGTTTGCGACTTGGACTTCCCCTTTAAATCGAGGATCTTCGAGATCGGCCCAGCACGCAGGAGGCGCGATGTCATTTTCTGCCAAAATCTCTGAGTTGTAGGCGATGCCCAAAGCACCGGCATAAATGCCAACTGTGCGTCCACCCGAGATATCGGACATATTTTGCGCCCAGCCAAGCAATTCGCTGGTGTCGACACCAGAGGCTTGCAACAGGCCTTCTTCTGCAGCGATCAGATGTGGGTCACCTGTGCCGCCCCACCAGACGTCGATCTTGGGGTTGCCTGCTTCAGCACGTACTTGCGCCAGTGTTTCGCCGGTTGATTTACGGACCATCAGCACGTCGGTGTCGGGATTTTCTTCCTCAAATGCTGCGGCCATCAAGTCGCACCAATCTTGCTCTGCGCCGCATACAACGCTGAGTTCATCTGCGGACGCGGCAGTTGCGCCAGCGATAAGCAATGCGGTCAGTGAGACCATTCCAAGTTTATTCATGTCTTCCTCCCAGAAGTAAGTGATGCCAACTCAACAACGGCTGAGGCGACATGGGATAGGCTAGGATATGCCATAGAACTTTGGCACAGGGCACCAATTAACAAAGCTACAGGATCTGGGTTATCTGGTTAACAGAATTACAAATTGGCACAGTGTTCTGGTAATTATTACAAAATCAGCGAACACTCATGTAAGTGCGGGGCAATGTTGCACGCGCCCTAAACAGAAATTTGCACAATGAACCGCCCTAAAATTGGCATCGTAGACGATGAGGCTGGCATGCGTGAAGCGCTAGTGTCTTTGCTGTCGGAGAACCAGTTTGAACCGGTTCCTATGGCCAGCAGCGAAGATTTTAAGGTCGTGCAAAAATCAGTTGAGCTTGATCTCGTGCTTATCGACTTGCAGCTGCATGGGGAAAGCGGGCTTGCCTTGGCAATGGATATTCGCCGGGATGGAAGCTTGCCGATCGTCATGCTGACAGGGCGCGGAGATGAAACCGACAAAATTGTAGGGCTCGAGGTCGGGGCAGATGACTACATGCTTAAACCGTTCAACCCGCGCGAGTTGATTGCCCGGATACGCGCGGTTCTGCGGCGATATGGCAAAGGTGAATTGGCGATACCAGAGGCTGTAACCAGTGGGCGGCATGTCCGGCTTGGTTCCCTTAATGTTGACCGCGAGAACCGCATCCTGACGTCGGCATCCGGCGACGAAATATCGTTGACCAACGCAGAATATCGGCTGCTCGATTTCTTTCTGAGCCGCCCAGATGAGGTCATCCCACGCGTGGAATTACTGGCCGAGATTGGGAGCGATTTGACCCGATACATGGACCGTACGATTGATGTGTTGATCTTGCGTTTGCGC
Source organism: uncultured Yoonia sp. (assembly GCA_965364065.1). Lineage (GTDB taxonomy): Bacteria > Pseudomonadota > Alphaproteobacteria > Rhodobacterales > Rhodobacteraceae > Yoonia. Next base: position 9,965 of record CBDTVI010000028.1, read on the forward strand.
CGCAAGATCGAAGCAAACCCATCCAAACCAATGCACCTGCAGACGAGGCGAGGGCAGGGGTATATCTTTGTAACCAAAATCAATGGAACCAGCAATTGAAGGGCCTAAGCCTGCGGACCGTCCAAGGGCGGCTTTGGGCCGCGCTGACGCTGCTGGCCTTTGCTGTTCTGTCAGCAAGTGCAGTGACGTGGTTCGCGTTGCAGCGTGTCGATGCGCGCCTTCAGGACCTACATCAAGAAACCCTTAGTCAGGTTGCACAGGCGTTGGATTTGTCAAAACGCTCGTCTGACCTCGCTACGTCTGCGCCCTATCTATTGAACCAACGATCGAACTTTATGATTGAACAAGAAGGCGCAAAGCTGATCACGGTCTTGGACCGCGTGCGGCAGGATTGGCCGCAAACAAGGTTTGGTGCAAACCGCGACGGGGACACTTCAGTTTCAACAATTCTGGACAGTATGGCGGACGGTGTGACCGACCTTGTTGATGCATCCACAAGCTTGGATATCATTCAAGCCGCGATCCGCGCCCAGACTGCAAAGCTGGGCACTTTGCGCAATCAAGCTGCGCGTGCGATCGTCTCAGAAAATATCGAGGATCGCACGCGCCTGATCTGGTGGTCGTTGCAAAGCATGAGTGCGGACGCCCTAAACGCGGCCTATGCCGGAAACCTGATTGGCGTCGGCGAAGAGCAACGTCACTATTTGCAGCAACGCCAAGCGCTACAAAGCCAAACCCTTATGGCTGTTCAAGCCCGTTATCTGGCCGCACTCGAAGACATCGTCTGGAACAACTCGGGCCTGTTTGAGTCGCGCAGGCAAGAGTTGTCCAGAAACCTCGCGGCGCAAAATGCACTGTTTCGTATCCGTCAGGATGCGAACAGGATCAACGATATCGCCAGTTCCTACGCGGTCCAAGCAGAGGCCTTTTTGGCCAGTGAACGGAACGCGTCTTCGCGCACCATTCGGGCGACACGTATTACGGTCGCCGCGATCAGCCTTGTCAGCCTGACATTGGCAATTGCGGCTGCAATTTACGTGTCTCGCTATGTGACATTCAATATTTCGCGGGTATCAACTGCGATGGTCCGTTTGGCCAATGGTGATCATGCAAGCGCGCTTCCGCGCAGGCTGGGCGGACAAGACGAGATCGGCGATTTGTTTCGATCCTTTCGCAGTTTTCGTGCCAATGCGCTGCGACTTGATCGTTCCAACCGACAATTGGATCAACGCAACGCGCTGTTTGAAACGGTCTTTGCGAATATTTCGGACGGTATTGCTATTGCTGATGCCACAGGTCGCATAACGGCCCGAAACCCCGCTTTTTCTAAGATATTGCGCGTAGGGCCGGAAAAATTGAATTCGGGTGGCTTCATGGATTGGCTGTCTGATAGCAAATTTGGCGCGTCCGCAGCGCACAGTGGTTTGACCGATGCGCATCGCGGCTTTTGTGAATTGACCTCTGATGACGGACAGGTCTTGGAAATTCGCGCCAGCAAACTGCCCGACGATGGTCGCGTATGGCTTATCGCGGATATGACAGAACGGCGTAAAATGTCGGACCGGTTGCAACAGATTGATCGCATCGAAACTTTGGGAAAAGTCGCCGGAGATACCGCGCATGACTTTGCCAATATTTTGTCGACAATTCGCACCCATGCCCACCTTCTTGAACGACAGCAAATAGCCGATAAGAATGGCAGTCTGGATGCCATAGGGAACGCTGTCGATTTCGGCGCGTCTTTGACGGATCGCCTCTTGGCTTTTGCGCGCAAACAAAGCCTCGCGCCCGAGTTGGTTAACCTCAATACCTTGATTGAAGGAATGGCTGACCTCGTTGAAATCAGCCTTAAGCCTGACGTTGTCTTGGACATATCTCTGCCAGAGGCGCCGCTGCATGCCTTGGTCGACCCCGGTCAATTTGAATCGGCGCTTTTCAATCTTTTGTTGAACGCAAACAATGCGATCGAAGGTGCAGGAACGATCAAGGTAGCACTTGAACGTGGCGATCACGATCAGGCGCGAATTCTAATCAAAGATGATGGAATGGGCATGTCCAAGGATGTGCTGGCCCACGCAATCGAGCCGTTCTTTACAACACGTGAGGGCCAAGGTGGTACCGGGCTTGGTCTTTCAATCGTCTACGGTTTTATTCACCAGACAGGCGGCAACCTGAGCATCGAAAGTACTGTTGGCATAGGCACGGAAATTGAGGTTTCATTGCCGCTCGCGCTGGTCGAAGACCAACCAAAAGCCGTTCATACGCGCGGGAAGGTCTTGTTGGTGGAAGATGATCCAAAGACAAGAATGGTCGTGGATAGCCTGTTGAAAGAGCTTGGATTTGACGTCGCAACCAGTGCGACGGGGCCGGAAGCGCGCGCATCGTTGCATCTAGATAAATTCGATTTCCTTCTGAGTGATCTGGACTTGGGTTGCGACATCAGCGGGCTAGACCTTATCGACATCGCCAAAAACCTATCTCCATCGACCAAGGGCGTCCTGATGTCAGGCAAATTCATAAATAAACAAGCATTGCCAGACCATGCGACGTTCATTGAAAAGCCAATTACCAGCGAAAAGCTCATCGGTGCTTTGACGAACTAGGTTTTCCCCAGACAGCTGTTTGGGGATCAGCAATTCCTGTCGATGGGCCGTTTTTCGCTCAATTCACAAAAGTGTAGCTTTTTTAGTGGCTTAATGGATGGCGATCGCCTTTTAAGTGGGACTCGATTGTTTTGTTTAAGTTCAAATCTAAGCGCGTGCGTGTCAGTGGGATAGCTCCGTAAGGCAAGAGCGATGACATACACATTCGGCAAAGTTTTGGACGGTTAGACGTGTTGAAACAACGTAGTAATTGACAGTGCGCCAACTCTGAACTGCGACCTTGGTTGCGATGGGATCGGCAATATTGAGATCTTATCGTAGTCGTTGCATTTGGAGATAAATATGGCCGGCAGAACCCCTATATCGAGCACCAACCTTCCGACTGATCCGATCTATTGGATTGATGCTTTTGACATCAGGTCAAGCTTCAACGACGGCTCTGGATTTCCGATAACCGTGACCTATTCACTGATTGAGAGCGGAAATACCCCTGGGGGGGATGCGTACCGCACCGCGACGAATGGTGAAAAAACAAACATCCAAAATTCACTGGCCGCAATAGGCAGCAACTCCGGTTTGAACTTTCTGCAAGTGAGCGGCAATGACGCTGACATCCTTGTCGGTGCAAGTTCAGCAGATCGCGGAGGGATTTATGGTATCACCTATCCTTCAACATCGGGGTCCACCCATGTCGTGGCATTCGATGCGCCGTATAGCAATGCGAATGGCTTGGCCAATAATTCATATATTTACGTCCATGAACTGCTGCATGCGGTTGGACTGGGCCATTCGACATCGGTGTTTGGTAACAACGATGGTATTCCCAATTCCGAATATACCGGAACGACTTTGTTTGGCAGCTGGGGTTCAGGATGGGATGGTGCACCTCAGCTATTTGATCTGGCAGCACTTCAGTATCTGTACGGGCCAGACACGTCGGTGCGTTCTGGCAACACCACATACACGCCAGACCTCAATGCTTTTAGCCCTACTGCGAACAATGACGAAAACACCTTGCTTTGGGACGGCGGCGGCTACGACACACTTGATTTCTCTGACCGCACCGACAACATCAACGTCAGCCTGAACCCCGGCGACATTTCGCAAGTTGGGACATCCAGTTCTCTGATACTGGCGGCCGGGACGTTTTCCATCAATTACAACACGCAGATTGAGCAACTGATCAGTGGCAGCGGCAATGACGTGCTGACTGCAAGCGACTGGGGCAGCGATATAAGTGGCGGTGCCGGAAATGATCAGATCAATGGCGGGCGCGGCAATGATACTGTCACGGACAGCGATGGCCGAGACACAGTAGACGCGGGCGACGGCAATGACCGTGTCGGTTTGATTTCTGGAACGAACGTCGTGCACGGCGGCGAGGGCGGCGATTTAATCGTGGGCGGGTTTGGAAATGATGACCTGTCCGGAGACGCAGGAAATGATGTCATCCGCGGTGACATCAGCACGCGCCTTTTTGGAAGCGATACGATTGCGGGCGGTCGCGGGGATGACTTGCTAGAAGGGCGCGGCGGCGTTGACACATTCGTGTTCAATACTGGCGATGGGGACGACACGATCGGCGCGCTTTCTATCAACTATAATACCGTCGGGAATTCGTCGGTGACAGGAGCCGATTTTGTCTCTGGGGTTGATCTGGTAAAGCTGTTGGGCTTCGGACTAGCGAATGCCGCCGCTGCACTTGCCAAAGTGACAGATGTCGATGGCGTAGCCACTTTCAGCGACTTAGGCACATCGATCACATTCGCCGGTTTGACAGCGAACGATCTGTCGGCCGATGACTTTATTCTTGTTTGAGGACGCGATCATGAAACCCATTTTTCTCGCCAGAACGATCATTTGTTGCGTTGCTCTTAGCGCTCTTTCTGCATGTGGCGGCGGTGGTGGCGCGTCTGGTTCGCCCAGTGCGCCCCCTGCTCCGGTGCCGGGGGATGTTCTGCTGTCAGCCGTCGTTCTTAACGCGTCAGCGGGGACTGTCTCTGTGCAAGCTGGACGGCTGAACGAGATCAACAGCACGGGCAACTTGGGTGGCTTGTCAGGTACCTTGTCAAATAATGGAAGAGGCATTGCCCTAAACGGGGGTGGTGCCGTGGAATTTGCGGGCGCAGCAAGCGCGGGTCCGGTCCGTTTTACCGCGGCACAAGGGGCCACAAATACGATCGGAATTGTGGGGATCATTACGCCGGCCTCGGAACTTCCCGCGGGTCAAACAGTATATCGCGGCAACACTGTGATCACGGCACAAAGCGACAATGATCTATTTGAACTAACGGGAAATGCCACAATAACAGCCGACTTTGGCGGTGGCACGCCCAGTGTCACAACATCCCTGACTGGGCTTTCTGGCACGCGGCAACCTGCGGTCGGTGCCGCACAGCCTGTCAGTAACGCAGGATCGCTTACCTTGAATGGTTCAACGATCAGCGGAGCAACTTTTCGCGATGGCACCGCAAGCCTTGCATCAAGCGTGCTGTCCCTGAGCGGTGGAGAAGCCGTCAACGTATCTGGCGCGTTCTACGGCGAAAATGGCAGCGATGTTGGCGCCGTGTTTTTCATTGATGATGGTGCTACAAAGATATTTGGCGATTTTGTCGCTAACTGAACTGAAGATTGGTCTCTTTGGGCGTTCGCAATGATCAGCAACCGTATGCCTGCGCTTCCGGCTTTAAAGCGGCCAGAAGAACAAGAGCAGGGGCATGCTGACCGCGACGACCAGCACTTCAATTGGCAGTCCTAACCGCCAGTAATCGCCAAATCGAAATCCACCGGGGCCAAGGATCAAGGTGTTGTTTTGATGCCCGATGGGGGTAAGGAACGCGCAGGACGCGCCAATCGCAACTGCCATAAGAAAGCTGTCCGGATTGACGCCAAGTGCAGCGGCAATGCCGAGGGCAATGGGGCAAAGTACGGCGGCGGTGGCTGCATTGTTCATCATATCCGACAGGAACATTGCAGTGAGTAAGACCACGGCAAGTGCGGCGATTGCATTGCCTTGGGCGATGGTATCCACCAAGAACCGCGCCAGCAGATCGGCGGCACCGGTCGTTTGCATCGCGCCTGCAACTGGGATGAGAGAACCTAGCAGGATGATAATGGGCCAATCAATTGCGGTATAAATTTGGCGCGGCGGCACTGTGCGCAACAACATCGAGGCCAGCACACCAAGCGCGAAGGCCGCAGCCGCAGGCAGCAGTCCAAAAGTCACGATGCCGACTGCTCCAAGCATAATAGCCCCCGCGATGATCGCCATGCGTTTGTCGGGAATGCGCAATTCACGTTCCCGCAATGGGACGCAGCCCGTTTCATTGATGAAGTCGGACATCATTTCGGCGGGCCCCTGCATCATCAACAGATCGCCGGATTTCAGCTTGAGCTTGCGCAGCCGCGCGCGTGGCGGATGCCCTTCGCGTGAAACAGCCAGCAAATTTAACCCGTAGCGGGTGCGCAACCGCAGATCATGGGCTGACCGCCCGACGATATTCGACCCCGGCAACACGGCCAGTTCGCGCAATATGATGTCTTCGTCGCGGTCTTTACCTTGGTCTGCGTCATCGGTTTGGACCGCCGTTTCGTTCTTTTCCGTTTCTTCCTCTGTTGACTGCTCATGCGCGCCCAGTTTGATATCAAAAACTGACAATGCTTCGGCAAGCCCGTCAACATCCGTATTCAACGCCAGAATGTCGCCTTCGCGGATGCGTCGCCCACCATGCGGTGCCGTGATGCGCACGTCGTTGCGCACAAGGCCCGCAATCTGCGCGCCGCTGTCTTTGATCTCAGACTCGAAGCCGCGCAAGGTCAGGCCCACGGCCTTGCTTTTCTCAGGTACGCGGACCTCGGTCAGGTAGTTGCCAGTTTCAAAGCCGTCACCAACGCTTGATTTGCGCGCAGGCACCAACCGCCAGCCAATGGTTGCCGTAAAGATGACACCCAAGATGGCAACCGCGACCCCGACAGGGGCAAAGTCGAACATGCCGAACGCGCCCAGCCCCGCCTCCTCGCGAAAGCCAGAGACGATAAGGTTGGGCGGGGTGCCTACCAACGTGGTCATGCCTCCAAGGATCGTACCGAACGCAAGCGGCATCAAAACTTGCCCTTGGGTCAATCCCAATCTGTTTGAAAGCTGCACAGCAATCGGCATTAAAAGTGCCATCGCACCTACGTTATTCATAAACCCCGACATGACGGCACCTAGCCCCATAAGGGCCAGCATGCTGGTCAATCGTCCTGCATCGCGCGGCAAAAAGCTGCGCGCCATCCAGTCCACAGCACCGGTGTTGTGCAACCCCTGACTAAGCACCAGAAC
>CBDTVI010000029.1:0-16774 GCA_965364065.1 uncultured Yoonia sp.
CCTGTGCCAATCGTACTTTATATGGCCGGCATCGCTTGGACGCTGTTTTATGATACGATATACGCGCATCAAGACGCCGAAGACGACGCGTTGATCGGTGTCAAATCCACAGCGCGCCTGTTCGGCGATCAAACCCGCATGTGGCTTCGACTGTTCTTGACCATAACAATCATTCTGTTCGGCCTCGCCGTTGTGCTAGCAACGCATGATCGCTCCATCTTGTCGCTGGTCATCGCTATTGGCGGGCCTTGGGCGCTTGGCTGGCACCTGACTTGGCAGATCGGGCGATTTAATCCTGATGACCCCCAAGGATTGCTGCGCCTATTCCGATCAAACCGCAACGCAGGACTAATTCCCCTGCCATTTTTCGCTTTAGCCCTTTTGGTGTGATTGAACACACCCGCCCATGGCATTATGCAGTGGTCGAAACAAGAACCGGACCGTCATGCGCCTCTCAATCATTTTCACCCGTTTGGTCGTCTTTGCCGCCGCAGCCGCAGTTTCATTGGTGGCTGCGCAAGCGACCGTGTCGCAGGTCGAGCAACGCTCTGTGATTGCGGTGCAAGAAACGCTTGTAGATCAAGGGCATGAATGGGCATCGGTGCTGGGCGACGGGCTGCAAGTGATCCTCGAAGGCGAAGCCCCAACCGAAGCCGTGCGGTTCCGTGCGATCTCGGCGGCGGGCGGACAAGTGGACGCAAGCCGCGTGATCGACAACCTGTCTGTGCGCGATTCGGCAACGATCGTACCGCCTGAATTTGCGATCGAGATCTTGCGCAACAACGCAGGCGTGTCGCTGATCGGTTTGATCCCTGCGTCAACCGACCGCGAGGCCCTAACCAATCGTATTCGAAACATCGCAGACGGTCTGCCAGTCACAGACTTACTCGAGGCTGGCGATTATCCAGAACCTGAAAACTGGCGCGCTGCCGTCAACTATTCCCTACGCGCCTTGGGCCTACTGAATAAATCGAAAATCTCGGTGAACGCGGACCGCGTGATCGTGAACGCAATTAGCGACAGCCCCGAGGAAAAGCGCCAACTAGAGATTGAACTTGCACGCAACACACCCGATGGCGTGCGTTTAGCCGTAGATATCAGCGCGCCGCGTCCTGTGATCTCACCCTTCACGACGCGCTTCATTCTAGACGAAGATGGGCCGCGCTTTGTCGCCTGTACAGCTGATACCGACGAAGCATTGTCGCTAATCCTAGTCGCGGCATCCAAGGCGGGATTTCAGGAACGGGCCACTTGCGTTTTAGCGCTGGGAGCACCTTCGCAAACATGGGGTGAAGCTGTCGCGCTCGCGATCACGGCGGTGGGTGATCTTGAAGGCGGCACAGTCACGATTTCGGATACAGATGTGACCTTGGTCGCACCCATTGGCACAGCGCAGTCGCGCTTTGATAATATCGTCGGCCGCTTGGAAAACGCGCTGCCGGATGCGTTCGCAATCTCGGCCGAGTTGCCGACGTTGCCAGATGAAACAACCCAAGCGCTGCCGCAATTCACTGCAACGCGCAGCCCCGAAGGCCAAGTGCAATTGCGCGGTCGCGTTCCAGACCAAATCACCAATACCGTCGTTGAGAACTTCGCAAACGCAAAGTTCGGGCAGCGCAATATCACGATGGGCACACGTGTGGCCGAAGGCCTCCCGAACGGCTGGTCAGTGCGCGTCCTTGCTGGCCTTGAAGCCTTGTCAGAACTGTCAAACGGCGCCGTGAACGTAGAACCCAATACCCTTCAGGTCAGGGGCAACACGGGCAACCTTGATGCAAGTGCGGCCATTGCACGTCTGTTGATCGACAAGCTTGGGCAAGCTGCAGATTTTGAAATTGACGTGACCTACGTCGAAGCGTTGGACCCCATCGCTGGCATCCCAACGCCGCAAGAATGTATCGCTCAAATCACTGCAGCCACCGAAGGGCGCAAGATCACGTTTGATCCAGGTTCCGCTGATCTAACTGCCGCCACCCAACCTGTCCTTGATGATATTGCCGAGATTTTGAAAAAATGTGGCGATCTTCCGATCCGTGTGTCGGGCTTTACCGATAGCCAAGGACGTGAAGTGATGAACCAACAACTGTCACAAAACCGCGCTGATGCGGTTTTAACGGCACTGCGAGCGCGGCGTGTTCCTGTTTCAACATTCAAATCAATCGGGTTTGGTGAAGATACCCCAATCGCCGACAACGACACAGAAGCCGGACGCGAAGCGAACCGCCGGATCGAGTTCAGTCTAATTTTGCCCGAACCAGTTGTTGAAGAGCCTTCGGTCCTTGACGAAATCGCGGAACAGTCGGCTGTTGAACCAACAGATGTGGACGCAGGCGATACACCCCCAGAAGAAAGCGAATAGGCAAGGCCCATGAACAGAACCGAATTCATCATTGCCACGGCTGTTATTTTGTTTGTCGCCTTCTCGTTGGGGTGGTTTGCAAGCTGGTTGGTGAACCGCTTTACCCGCGTAACAAAGGCTGAAATCGGTGAATTGGACAAAATGGCCCAGTCACTGCACGAAGCCGAAGAGACCCGCGATCAGGCAATTACCTACCTGCAACAGCGCGAAGCAGAAATTACAAATCAGTTGAGCCAAACTGAGGCAGAGTTGCGTGCCGCAATGGACGGTTTGCGCGAAGCGCGCCGCGAAGCAGAAGAACTACGTGGCTATATCGAGCAGCAAAACGCAGGTTAAGACGCCTTAATTTACGCGCGCGGTGCTGCAGCACGGCGCAATCGATCATTGATCGCGCGACCCATGCCATGATCGGGAATAGGTGAAACCGCGATGGCCGTGGCGTTCATAGCGTCAAGCTGGTGCAGGCAAGCGAACAAGTTCGCCGCAGCTTCGGTCAAATCACCGGCGGGTGACAAATTCAGTGGTGCATCAACGGGGCCAAACCCTAGCAACACTTCCCCCACATTGGCGTAGGCTGCGTTCAAACGCACCTTACCTTGTGGGGCATAGTGAGACGCCAATTGACCGGGGGCGGTCGGTGTTTCTGGATCAGCATACCGCAACAGCGGCTGGCCCAAACAGGCTTCAAGCGCTTCGACAGGAATGCCGCCTGCCCGCAAAAGCGCAGGTGCGCCAACGCAACTCACAATCGTTGATTCAACGCCAACCGTGCAAGCCCCACCATCAACTACCGCATCTATCCGGCCCTCTAACCCTGCGGTGACATGCGCCGCAGAGGTCGGGCTGATCCGTCCTGACAGGTTGGCCGAAGGGGCCGCAACTGGTCCGCCAAACGCGGCCAAAAGGTCGCGCGCGACCGAATGATCAGGCACACGCACTGCGACCGTATCCAACCCTGCAGTCACAAGTTTTGACACACCAGCACCTGCCTTTAAGGGCAAAACCAACGTCAATGCACCCGGCCAAAAAGCATCGGCCAACTGGCGCGCAACTGCATTGAATTCGCAATATTGCGCGGCCGCTTCAAGCGAGGCGACATGCACGATCAAGGGATTGAAACTTGGGCGGCCTTTTGCGGCATAAATCTGTGCAACGGCGATATCATTACGCGCATCTGCGCCTAGCCCGTAAACAGTCTCGGTCGGGAAAGACACCAAACCAGCGGCCTGCAAAATTGCAGCAGCGGTCGCTATTCCAGCGGCATCCGGCTTGAGCCTTAACATTTGATCATCTGACATGACGTGGCGTTTTGGTTGATGGGGGGGCGTGCTACGATAGGTTGACCCTGATTAGCGACCCTACCTCGCCCCCCTGCTTTTGCCAAGCACCGGGCAATTCGGAGATACAGAACAATGCCTTATCGCGCACCCGTCAGCGATTTTCGCTTCCTATTGGACCACATCGTAGGGTTCAGCCAAGTCACCGCAACAGACCGTTTCGCTGATGCAACACCGGACATGACGCTAGCGATCCTGACCGAAGCTGCGAAGATGAGCGAAGAGGTGTTATCGCCCCTCAATCGCGCTGGCGACACGCATCCGGCGCGTTTGGAAAACGGTATTGTACGTACGTCGCCTGGGTTTGCAGAAGGTTATACCGCCATTGCCGAAGGCGGATGGATTGGCATGTCGGCATCCCCCGGTGTGGGTGGCCTAGGACTGCCAATGACTTTGACCAATGCGGTCAACGAAATGGCTGCCAGTGCGTGTTTGGCGCTCCAGCTTAGCCCGTTGATGACCCAAGGCCAGATTGAAGCACTGGAGCATCACGCGTCTGATGAACTGAAAGAACGCTATATTCCAAAGCTGATTTCAGGCGAATGGAACGGCACGATGAACCTGACCGAACCGCAAGCAGGGTCCGATGTGGGCGCATTACGCACCAAGGCCGAACCCAATGGCGATGGCACTTATGCGATCACTGGTCAGAAGATTTACATCAGCTGGGCCGACAATGATTTCACTACAAACGTCTGCCACCTTGTGCTGGCCCGTTTGCCGGACGGCGTGTCTGGTACCAAAGGCATCAGCTTGTTTATGGTCCCTAAGCTTATCCCCGATGCAGACGGAAATCCGGGCGAAAAGAACGATCTGCGAGTGGTCAGCCTTGAGCATAAGATGGGCCTTCATGGATCACCCACCGCTGTTATGGAATACTCTGGCGCAACAGGCTGGCTTGTCGGTGAAGCACATGCTGGTATGGCGGCCATGTTTACCATGATGAACAACGCACGTTTGGGTGTTGGCACCCAAGGCATCGGCGTGGCCGAAGCCGCTCTGCAACACGCGCTTGCCTATGCCAAAGATCGCAAGCAAGGCAAAGCCTCCGGAACAGGGGCGATCATCGAACACGCTGATGTGCGCCGTATGCTGACCACGATGAAGGCAGACACTTTTGCCGCCCGCGGCATTTCAATGATGAACGCAGTGGCCATTGATATGGCTGCGGCCACGGATGACCCAGATTGGAAGGCGCGCGCTGCGTTCCTGACACCTATCGGCAAAGCATTCGGGTCAGACGTGGGCTGCGAAGTATCTGCAACAGGCATTCAAGTGCATGGCGGCATGGGCTTTATCGAGGAAACAGGTGCGGCCCAATTCGCACGCGATGCGCGTGTTACTACAATCTATGAAGGCACGAACGGTATCCAAGCCATGGACCTTGTCGCCCGCAAACTGATGGATGGAGGCGACGCGGCCTTCCGGCTGCTCGAAGAAATCGAAGCCGGTGCAGAGGCCGCAAAACCAAGTCACCCCGATTTGGCAGAGGCTGTTTGGCAGTCCGCGGAAACGCTGCGCGAAACAACCGAATGGCTGGTGTCGCAAAGCAACTTGAACGACCGCTTTGCTGGTGCCGTGCCATATCTGCGCGCTTTTGCGCGGGTTCTGGGTGGTCACATTCATCTGGCAAGTGCGATGGCAGGTGATACGCGCCGCGCGCGGTTGGCGGCTTTCTATATCAAGCGGATGCTGCCAGAACATACTGGATTGCTGGCCCATGTGCGCGAAGGGGCTGCGGATCTGATGGCTATCTCTGCCGATGACCTTGCTGCGCAATGAATGAACCCAAAAGCGGTATCCGTTATCCATTCCCAACCCCGCCCGCCGAAGGCGAAGCTGTCACCGTGGCGCCCGGCGTTTTGTGGATGCGATTGCCGCTGCCAATGGCACTGGACCATGTCAACGTCTACGCGTTGGACGACGGCGATGGCTGGACAATTATCGACACCGGATTTGCATCCAAGCGCAGCCGAGCGATTTGGGAAAAGCTGCTTGCCGGACCGCTGCGAGGCCGGCCCGTCACACGCGTTATTGTCACGCATCACCATCCCGATCATGTCGGACTTGCGGGTTGGTTTATCGAAAACGGGGCAACGTTATGCATGCCACGCACCGGATGGTTGATGGCGCGAATGCTGACGCTGGATGTGCAAGAAACACCCAATGCCGAAGCTTTGGCCTTTTATGAACGCGCGGGCATGGACCTCGATGTGCTTAACGGGCGCCGCACAGAACGGCCCTTTAACTTTGCCGATTGCGTCGCGCCATTGCCGCTTGGCTACACGCGACTGATTGACGGCAACACAATCACGATTGGCGGACGGACGTGGGATATTCGCATGGGTGGTGGACACGCCCCCGAACACGCAACGTTCTGGAGTCGTGACGACAACCTCGTGATTGGTGGCGATCAATTGCTGCCCTCAATCAGCCCTAACCTTGGCGTCTACCCAACCGAACCTGACGCCGATCCGGTCACCGACTGGCTGCAATCCTGCGAGACGCTTCTTGCTTTTGCAAAGGGCGATCAACTGGTCTTAGGCGGCCATAAGCTGCCCTTTACCGGTCTGCCGCTGCGGCTGCGCCAACTGATTGATAACCATCACGGTGCCTTGAACAGGCTGCGCACGCACCTGACAGAACCGCGCAGTGCGGGCGAATGTTTTCTTCCGCTTTTCAAGCGCCAAATCAAAGGCGGCGAATATGGGTTGGCTTTGGTCGAGGCGGTGGCGCATTTGAACCACCTGCACCAAACGGGGCTGGCAAGCCGCGTTCTGCGCGATGACGGCGCGTGGGGATTTCAAGCGACCTAGGCCGCGATTGCATCATCCAGCGACTGAAATGTGAACCCATCTGCGGTGACGCGGCATAGCATGTCTTGGGGGATTTCAGTCCACCGATCTGACATGCCGCACAGCGGTTCAGACGCGACAGCGCGCCCACCGTTGTCCAAAACGCCAGACACATACAGCGTCGGCGCAAGCCCTGCCGAAGAATGCCTAAATGCAAACAACGTTTCTCCGTCCGAAAAAACACATGAAAGTTTGCTTGGCACGTTTGAAGGGGCTGATCCAATTTGCGCAAGTGTTGTGCGAATAGCTGCATGCGGGTCCTTTGACAGACCGTTCGCAAGCAGCGTCAAAAAGATCATCTCGCTATCAGTGGACCCACGACAGGCATTGAACAAATCATCGCTGAGTGCGGCTAGCATCCGGCGACGGATCGCAGGGAAATGCGGGACTTGACCGTTGTGGCAAAACGACCAACCGTCATGGGTGAACGGATGACAGTTCACGCGGCTGGTTTCACCCACAGTTGATGCACGGATATGGGCGATGAAATGATGCGACCGCACCATGCGGCACAGATTGGTCAGGTTGTCATCTGCCCAAGCGGGCAAAACATCGCGGTAAAGGCCAAGATCCCCGTCCGGACCATACCAGCTTACGCCAAATCCATCCCCGTTAACGGCCAGCTTGGCCTCGGTTGCGTGTTGGCTTTGGGCCAGCAAGGAATGCACGGGCCGCACAACGATGTTTTCTAGTGGAATAGTGGCGCCTGTGTACGCTGCGATGCGACACATATTAGTGGCGGCTTTCAATCCGCGCATGCAGGCGCTTTAAAATCCGGCTTGCAGTTGTTTCGCACAATGCGGGAATGAACGCATGGACCAACGCAGCCATCGCCGCGGCACCCAACCAAAATGCGAAGCCGAACGCAAAGCGCATGTGCTGAAAATACGTCTCGTCCACTGCTGCGGGGTGATCAAGAAACAACGCGGCAAGCGGGTTTTTACGGCTAGGGCTGTGTGACGTATCGGACATGTGCAGTCTCCTTGGTGTGCTTTGGGTCAATCTACACATCAGCGCGCGAAGTGTGGTCCCAAATATGATTGCAATTATCCAATACTGCGGGATATCATCCCAACCATGACCCATTCATTAGACTTAATAGACCGCGCCATTCTCAAAAACCTTCAAATTGACGCCACCATGTCGGTGGACGACATCAGCGAGGCCGTCAATCTGTCGCGCAATGCGTGCTGGCGGCGAATCAAAGCGCTCGAGAAGGCAGGCGTCATCAAGGGCCGCGTCGCGTTGGTCGATCCGGCAAGTGTCGGCGTCCCGCTTTCGGCCATGGTCCTGATCCGCACCAATGCGCATGACGCCGCATGGATGAAACAGTTCCAAGCGACCTTGCTGAGCTTGCCCGAAATCGTTGGCGCATACCGCATGACGGGTGATCTTGATTACGTGTTGCGGGTCCGTGTGGCGGATGTGCCTGCCTATGATGCGTTCTACAAAAGGCTGACATCACGGATTTCTGTCTCGGATATTTCTGCAAGTTTCGTTATGGAAGAGATCAAGGAAACAACAGCGGTGCCCCTATGACCAAAACGACGATGAAAATTGATACATCCGCCGAACTCATGGAAAATGACATTCTGCCCAAAAGCAGTGAGGTCCACATCGATCCCAATATACCTTGTGTGACAGATGGTGTCTTGCCAAAGGCACTAGGGGAATCCGTCAAAAAGAAAAGCCCTGCGCAATGGGCTTATGAGCGGATTATCATGTATATTCAGAACTTCGAGAAACAACTCGATAACGATCACGAGGTCGGCTTGGGGCTCGCGGGCGGGAACACAGGCGTGATCCGTATCGAAGGATTGGGGTATTATGACCCCGATATCGTGACTTACTACGGTGTGAACGAAGGCGGGGCCAAGACGCAACTGATCCAACATGTCAGCCAGTTGAATGTGACGCTGGTGGCCAGCGCCAAAAACATCGACCAACCCGAACCCAACCGGATTGGTTTCCGTCTTGCCACAGCGCTTGACCGCGCCGAAGATGTGACGACCTGACCGCGTGACATAGGCGAATGAATCGGCTATGCGAGTGACAAATCAGACAAAGAAGGAGCCTTACAATGGCTGAACATAAAAACGGCGAAATGGACATCACTGTTCAGGAAAAAACCTTTGACGGTTTCATGAGCATGGCGACGAAAGCTGCGGTCGCAATTATCGTCCTGCTGATCTTTCTTGCATTTGTTGCTATCTAAGAAAACGTGGACCGTCGCAGTTTTCTAATCGGCCTGCCGCTCGCTCTTTCTGCGTGTTCAGGGCAAGAGGTCTGGGCACCTGATGATCTGGTTGCACGGTCGATCTACCGCGCACCCGGTCAAAACTATCTTACCCTTTATACAATGAAAAACATCCGCGATGATGCCGGCGCACATTCAGCTTTGCTGATCAACGCCAGCCAGCGGGTGCTTTTCGACCCTGCCGGAACATGGTCGCAAGACGTTATGCCTGAACGCAATGATGTGCTGTTCGGGGTGTCGCCGAGGCTTGAAGAATACTACGTCAGCTTTCACGCCCGCGTAACATTCTATGTGGTCGGTCAAAAGGTTGCCGTGTCGCCAGAAGTCGCCGAACAAGCCTTCAATTTCGCGCTCCAAGCGGGACCTGTCTTTCAATCCAACTGCGCGCGTGTGACATCTCGGATTCTGCGCGGGCTGCCAGGTTTCGAAGGCATTGGGTCTACATGGTTCCCCAATAGTATCGCAGATGATTTTGCCCGACTGCCCGGCGTTCAAACCCGCGAGTACCGCGAAAATGATGCCGACGATAAATCAATCGCCGCCGCCCAAATCAGCGCGGCCCTTAAAGCAGAACAGTAAGGCCCATCAGGGCATAAAGCGTGCAGGCGCCACCCAAAATGGCCCAAAGCACATTGCGTGTCCAAATCCCTATCAGCACCGTCGCAATCGCAGCGGCCATCCGCACTGGATCGAACACGCCGTCCGTCGCACCCGGCCATAAGACTAGGGGTGCCACCATACCCGGCAGGACCGCGACAGGGGTGTAGCGCAGCAAACGCAACACAAAGGCGGGCATCACGCGGTCGCCGATCAGTCCCAGAAACGAGAACCTGATCAAGAACGTTCCGATCCCCATAACCGCAATAATCAGCCAGATTTCAGCCGCAGAATATGTCATCGTGCGCGCCTTTCCATCCACATTTCGACCAAGGCCCCCGTCAGCATCGCCGCCCCCGCTGCGATTAACAGCCCCGTGCCGGCAGGCAAACCAATCAAGGCCAAAGCAACCGAAACTGACATCGCCGCTGCGGCCACATGGGCCAGTGATTTCACCATCGGGGCGACCATTGCCAGAAACATAATCGGCATAATGAAATCCAGCGCCCAAGCATCCGGTATCGCTTGGCCCGCGACGACCCCGACCAAGGTCATGCCAAACCAAAACGGCGTAATCGGCGTGGCAACGCCTAGAAAATACGCCACGCGATCCGGAACGGTCATCTCTGGGCGGGCCTCATAGCGGGCGATGGATGTGATATAGGTTTGGTCAAAATTCAGATACGCGATGCACGCGCGTTGCCACAAAGGCGCGGCCCCCAGATACGGAACCAAGGACGCGGAATACATCGCCATGCGCAGGTTCACAGCCAGTGCTGCCAATAGCACAAACGCGATGCTGGCGTTTTCGACCATCAATTGCAGTGCGGCGAACTGTGCGGCCCCCGCGATCACAAGGATAGTAAAGCCCATCGCCTGCGCCAAGGTCAGCCCCGCATCCGTTGCGATCACGCCAAATAATGTGGCAAAAGGAATTGCCATCAAAATGAATGGCGCGCCATCGCGTACGCCCGCCCAATAAGCCGATTTTGCCGGTGTTTTTTGGCGTGTTTTCGCGGTGGAAGTCGTCATGGCTTTGCCCTAGCTTAAACGTATTGCAACAGGCTTTACCCATGCAGGCAAGGAATTACAATTGGCGCGTATTGACGATACATCTGGCTATTTGATTGCACCAGACCCCGCGCGAGCACGCCTGACACGGGCCGTACAGGGAACAGATCAGAACGGGCAGATCATTGACTTGAATGTCGTCGAAGAACGCCCTCTGACGATTTTCCTCAATGCCCAAGAAATCGTCACCGCGATGACGATTGGTGACTACCCGCAATACCTGGCACTTGGGTTCTTACGTAACCAAGGCATGCTCAAGGACGATGATGTCTTGCTTGGCGTCGACTACGACGAGGAACTTGAAACAGTCGTTGTGCGAACTGATAACCAGACGACATACGAAGAGAAACTCAAGAAAAAGACGCGGACAAGCGGCTGCGCTGTTGGCACTGTTTTTGGCGACATGATGGAAGGTCTTGAAGGTATCACCTTGCCCGATCTGCGCGTCCGGACCTCTGATCTTTACGCACTCGCCGCGCAAATCAACCGCACACCGTCGCTCTACCTCGAGGCCGGTGCAATTCACGGCACGGTCCTTTGCCAAGGCGACCTTCCGCTAGTCTATATGGAGGACGTCGGTCGCCATAATGCTGTCGATAAAATAGCAGGCTGGATGCTGTCCGAAGGCGTTGGTGCGGCTGACAAGACGCTTTACACGACAGGGCGGCTGACCTCTGAAATGGTGATCAAAACGGCAATGATGGGGATACCTGTGCTTGCGTCACGGTCCGGCTTTACGGCTTGGGGGGTTGAGATCGCGCAGCAGATCGGGCTGACCCTGATTGGACGCATGAAAGGGCAACGTTTTGTGTGTTTGGCAGGCGAAGAACGCCTGATCCGTGACGCCGATCCGGCCAGTATTGCAGACGAGCCGCGCAGGACAGGCCGCAAAGGGGCCAGTTCATGAAACAGCCATTGGGCGTGATCCTTGCAGGCGGCCAAGCCACGCGCATGGGTGGTGGTGACAAAGGGCTGTTGACGCTTGGCGGCGGCACCATCCTTGGCCATGTCATAGACAGACTCGAACCACAGGTCGCTAAACTCGCGCTAAATGCCAACGGAGATGGTGCGCGCTTTGCAGACCTTGGTCTGCCGGTGATTAGCGACAGCATTTCAGGATTTGCGGGCCCGCTTTCTGGCGTGCTTGCTGGGCTTGATTGGGCCGCTGAAAAAGGTGCGAGCCATATTGTCACCGCCGCTGCAGACACCCCGTTTTTCCCGTGTGACCTTGTGGCGCGATTGCTGCTGGCGGCCGAAACCTCAGGCACAGACATCGCCATGGCCCGCACAACTGACGGACGGCACCCCACATTTGGGCTTTGGCCGACCGCCTTGCGCGATGACCTGCGCTCCGCTTTGCAGGGTGGATTGCGCAAGGTCGTCTTGTGGACCGACCAGCACGGTGCAGCGACCGCGCATTTCCCTGATGATGCAGCATTTTTCAACGTCAACACGCCCGAAGATCTGGCGAAAGCACAGGCCATGCTATGAAGATTTACGGTGTCGTTGGGTACAAGAATGCAGGCAAAACCGGCCTGATGGAACGGCTTGTCACTGAGATCACTGGGCGCGGCTTCAGCGTCTCGACCCTCAAACATGCCCACCATAGTTTCGACGTCGATCATCCCGGCAAAGACAGCTACCGGCACCGCAAAGCGGGCGCGCATCAAGTCTTGCTGTCATCGCGTGCTCGCTGGGCTTTGATGACCGAAGTACGCGACGACGAAGAGGCACCGTTGGCCGATCTGCTGACCCGTTTAAATCCCGTCGATCTGGTTTTAGTCGAAGGCTACAAACGCGACACCCACGCCAAAATCGAAGCCTACCGCAGTGCAACCGGAAACCCGCTGATCGCCCGCGATGATGTCACAATACGCGCGGTCGCTAGCGACACCGCTTTGGATGTCACCCAACCTGTTTTCGACCTGAACGACACGACTGCAATCGCCGACTTCGTTCTCAAAGAGGTCGGGCTTTGAAATTCGACACCTTCTTGATGGTCGATTGGTCCGGCGGCAATGATCGCGGACCTACACCTAAGAAGGATGCGATATGGGTTTGTGCCGCACGGGGCGGCATCGCCGATGAACCGATCTATATGCGCAATCGGCAGGTGGCCGAAGATTGGATTTTGGCGTTCCTCATGGCCGAACAAACAGCAAGACGGCGCGTTCTTGCAGGATTTGATTTTGCCTTTGGATACCCCACCGGATTTGGCCGTGCCCTGACGGGCAGCGATGATCCTTTCGCCATTTGGCAGTGGATCACTGACCGGATTGAGGACAGCCCAAACGCAAACAACCGCTTTGATGTGGCTGGTCAGATCAACGCGCAATTTGACGGCATCGGGCCGTTTTGGGGCAATGGCCTTAAGCGTGATATCGCGCATTTACCGCGCAAAGGGTTGGCCCGCCACGATCACGGAATGCCTGAAAAACGGAATGCCGAGAGTGATGCCAAAGGCGCGTTTCCCGTGTGGCAACTGTCCGGCGCTGGGGCCGTCGGTAGCCAAGTTTTGATGGGTGTTCCGACGCTCACCCGCCTACGCCAAGCGTTCCTGCCGGACATAGCCGTTTGGCCATTCGAGCCTTTGGATAATTCCATCGCCATAGTCGAAATCTGGCCATCGCTGATTTCAAAGGCTGTCACCGCGACACAGCCCGCTGGCCGGATCAAAGACGCACATCAAGTGCTGTTATTGGCGCAAACCCTGTCGGCACTTTCGCCTGATCAGCTTGGCGACATGCTGAATATCGCGCCCACCTCCGAAGGTTCTATTTTGGGACTGGGCCACGAGGCTCTTTTGGCCGAAATCGCCAGCAAGCAATTGGCCCCTCCGCCGCTGAAAAATGATTGCTTTGCGATGCCCCAAGGCGCGCATTGGACACCCGTGGCAGAGGCACACGACCACCTGCAGCAGCATTTGACCCTTGTTGTGGGTCACGAAACCATCCCGCTTGGACAGGCGGAAGGTCGCATTCTTGCTCGTGACGTTCACGCCCAGCGTGCGCATCCCCCTGCCCCGAACTCTGCCGTTGATGGTTACGGCTTCGCAGGACCCGCCTCTGCAGGTGTGAACCGTTTCACGCTTGTCGAGGGCCGTTCAGCGGCTGGCGCGCCGTTCAACGGCGATGTCCCCCAAGGGCAAGCTATCCGCATCCTGACCGGAGCCAATTTACCACGCGGCGTTGATACCGTCGTCTTGCAAGAAGACGTCAGCACCAACGTACACGAGGTCAGTTTTCATGGCCCTCTCAAACGCGGCGCAAACGCGCGCGCGGCGGGCGAGGACATGCAAAACGGGCAAACGATCTTGCAGACCGGGCGCCGGATCACGCCTGCTGATACGGGCATGCTGGCCGCCGCTGGTGTGGGCAATGTGACCGCTTTCAACCGTTTGCGTGTGGGTGTTTTGTCGACGGGGGACGAGCTTTGCGAGGCTGGTCAAATCGCCGATGCAGGCCAAATCTATGATGCGAACCGACCGATGCTATGCGCCATGGCCGCGCGGTGGGGGTACGATGTCGTGGACCTTGGCCGCGCACCGGACGACCGAAGCACGCTCAAATCCATCTTGAACGACGCAGCATCACGCTGTGATGTGATCATCGCATCAGGCGGCGCATCAGCGGGCGATGAAGACCATATGTCAGCATTGTTGCAAGGCACTGGGTCACTGGCACTTTGGCGCATTGCAATGAAACCGGGCAGACCATTGGCGCTGGGGCTTTGGGAGGACACGCCTGTTTTCGGGTTGCCCGGCAATCCTGTCGCGGCGATGGTCTGCGCGTTGATCTTTGCACATCCGGCATTGCGGGTCATGGCAGGCGGCGCGTGGTCACCTCCCGAAAGCTATTTGCTCCCTGCAGCCTTCGCCAAATCGAAGAAAGACGGGCGGCGCGAATACCTGCGCGCGCGCTATGTGGACGGCAAGGTCGAAACCTTTGCGTCCGAAGGATCAGGGCGTGTTTCTGGCCTAAGCTGGGCGACCGGATTGGTCGAGTTGGACGACGCAGCGCAAACGATCAACCACGGTGATCTTGTGCGTTTTATCCCGTTTGCGAGCTTCGGTTTGTGAAAATCACAGTCGGTATTCCAGCAGCTAACCGCGATGAGGTGGCAGCGCTGTACTGGGAGGCGTTCGGCAAAAAGCTAGGGTCTGTTATGGGGCCAAGGCATCGCGCTCTTGCGTTCATCACCTCGGTACAACAGGCCGACCATGGCATTTGCGCGCATGATGATGCGGGGCGATTGCTCGGGGTCGTTGGGTTCAAAACCTCTAAAGGCGCGTTGGTCGGCGGCGGTTACAAAGACCTGCGCATGGTCTACGGCTGGGTCGGTGCTGCCATTCGGGCCGCGTTGCTGGCCGCACTTGAAAGAGACACAGAGAACCAGCGCTTTTTGATGGATGGCCTATTCGTTGCCCCAGACGCGCGTGGACAGGGTGTCGGCACTGCGTTGCTGAATGCCATCTGCGCAGAGGCCGCGCGACGTGGCTATTCCCAAGTCAGACTAGACGTGATCGACACTAATCCACGCGCCAAGGCGCTTTACCTCAAAGAAGGGTTCAAAGAGGTCAAGACCACTACTATTGGCCCGCTGCGGTACATTTTTGGCTTTCGTGCATCCACAATGATGGTGCGTGATGTCTAGCCCATTCCAATCAACGCACCGGCCGCAAAGACCAGCGCACCTCCCAAGACGACCTGAAACACTGCCTTAAGAAACGGTGTTTGCATATAGCGATTCTGGATCCATGCGATTGCCCACAACTCAACAAAAACAACGATCAACGCGATGATTGTCGCGGTCCAAAAGTCAGCAATGAGATATGGTAGCGCGTGACCCAAGCCACCGATGGTGGTCATCACACCTGCCGCGAGCCCGCGTTTATAAGGCGACCCGCGCCCCGAAATTTGACCATCATCAGAGGCCGCTTCGGTAAAGCCCATCGAGATACCGGCACCGACTGAGGCCGCCATTCCAACAAGAAACGTTGTCCATGTGTCTTGGGTCGCAAAGGCCACCGCGAAAATCGGCGCGAGGGTCGAGACGGACCCGTCCATCAAACCCGCCAAACCGGGCTGCACCCATGTCAAAATGAACTGGCGATGGGCGGCGGTTTCTTCTTCGGACTTGGTGTCGCCGTCCAAATGTTTCTCAGCCAACGCGTTGGCCTTGTTCGTGTGTGCCGCCTCAGCGGCAGCCAAATCGCCAAGTAATTCGCGGGTTGCGGCGTCGGTCGTGTTTGCGGCAGCCAGCAAATAAAAGCGTTCAGCATCTCGCTCCATTTGAGCTGCTTCGTCGCGAATACGTTCAAGGCTTAGATTTTCGATAAGCCAAACCGGCCGGCGGGCATAAAACCCCGAAACATGCTCGCGGCGGATCAATGGAATCACGTTGCCGAAGCGGTCCGAATGGAGAGCAATCAGGCGGCGGCGATGTTCGTCTTCTTCTTCCGCCATACCGTCGAAAACTGCAGCCGAGGCCGGATAATCTGCGCGCAGATGTTCCGCGTAGCCACGATAAATTCGCGCATCATCCTCTTCCGACGAAATCGCCAGCGCCAAGATGTCCTGCTCGGACAAATCACGAAAGCGGCGGCGGTGGGTAAACCGAGATAGCATCACAAAACCCCTATTATTAGAATGATTCTAAAGTACACCTCTTTTGAGCCAAATCAAGTTCTCAATAGCCGCGCCTGGCCCTGCGCAAATGCATTCTCCTTGCCCGAAGTGAACCGTTCAGTTTATAATTAAGACTAATTCGCGGAGGATTAAATGCCGGACGGCGCAATCGAACCAAAAAAAGGCCGGAAATTTGATCAAGTGCTGGAAGGCGCGCGCCAAGTCTTTCTGTCTGATGGATTTGAAGGCGCGTCGGTAGATGACATTGCCAAGGCGGCTGGCGTATCAAAGGCCACGCTTTACAGCTATTTCCCCGACAAACGTTTTTTGTTCATGCAGGTCGCCAAAACCGAATGCGCACGCCAAGCTGAACACGCAGTCGAAACGATCAATATGGACGCGCCAGTCGGGCAGGTCTTGCATGATATCGCGATTGAGATGGTCGATTTCATCACATCGCAATTCGGCAAGCGGATTTTCCGAATTTGTGTCGGCGAAAGCGATCGCTTTCCTGAATTAGGGCGCGAATTCTACGAAAGCGGCCCAATGCTGATCCGCAGTCGCCTTGTCGATTTCTTTCATAAAGCCGCCGAAAATGGCGAACTGAACATCGTTGATTTTGAACTCGCCGCCGAACAATTCCACGAATTGTGCAAAGCTGATCTGTTCCC
>CBDTVI010000030.1:0-16630 GCA_965364065.1 uncultured Yoonia sp.
CTTCGATGCGCATTAACGGGTTGAGGCTGGTTTGCGGATCTTGGAAAATCATTGATATGCGTTTGCCGCGCAGGGCATGTGCCTCAAACCGGTCCAGACTGCGCAGGTCGGTGTCGCCCAACATCAAGGTGCCGTCTGATACGTAACCAGGGCTTTGCAATAACCCGATGATCGCCGCACCCACAGTGGACTTGCCCGCCCCGCTTTCGCCGACAAGCCCGTGAATTTCCCCTGCCCCGATGGCCAGTGACATGTCTTCGACGGCTGTCACATCGCCAAAGCGCGAGGGGAATTTGACCGAGAGGTTTTCAACCCGCAGCATCAGCGTAACCTCGGATTAAAGACGTCGCGCAGAAAATCACCCAGCAGGTTGATGGACACAACAAGTGCGATCAGAAACAGCGTTGGTATCCACAAAATCCACCACTCACCTGACAGCAAGAACTGCATGCCTATCCGGATCAATGTACCGAGTGACGGGCTATCGGCAGGCAGGCCAATCCCAAGGAACGACAACGTCGCCTCGAGCAAGATCGCCGATGCCAAATCGACGGTCATGATGACCAAAAGAGGTCCTAGGATGTTGGGCAAAATATGGACGAACATGATCCGCAAAGGGTGCTGACCCTGCATGACCGCCGCCTGCACGTATTCTTTATTCATCTGCACAAACGTCGAAGCGCGTGCCGTGCGCGCAAAGTTGACCCATAGAGAAAGCGCAATTGCGATAGTCAGGACGACAACGCGCAGATCTTGCTGCATTTCAGGGGGCAAAATACCGCGCGCAATGCCGTCGATCAAAAGTGCGGTCAGGATTGCGGGCAGCGCCAATTGCACGTCAGCAATCCGCATCACAATCGCATCAAAACGACCCCCGAAATACCCTGCAGCAAGCCCCAATCCGACACCCAAAGTTGTGGCGATGATCATAGCTGACACCCCAATGACCAATGAAAGCCGCGCGCCATATAAAATGGCCGAGATCATATCGCGCCCTTGGTCATCGGTACCAAGTAGGAATTTCTGAGATCCGAATTCCTCCCAAACGGGCGGCAGTAAGCCGTCCATCAATGAAAACGACGCCAAGTCATAGGGGTTTATCGGCGCGATCCATGGCGCGAAAACTGCCCCTATGATGATCGTAAGTGCAACTATGGCAGCGATCATCACGGCGGGCGCCCGCGTGAACAACCACAGCCCTTCGTGGCGTTTGATAAAGGCCAACATCACGACACGTCCTTTATGCGCAAACGGGGGTCGATCAAAACGTAAAGCAAATCAACAATCAGGTTCACAAGGACAAAGAAAAACGCGATTACCACAAGGTAGACGCCCATCACGGGAATATCGACAAAGCGAATGGATTCCAAAAATAGCAGCCCCATGCCAGGCCATTGGAAAACGGATTCTGTGACGATGGAAAACGCGATGACCCCACCAAATTGCAACCCGATGATTGTGATAACCGGCACCATCGTGTTGGCCAACGCGTGCTTGAAGTAAAGCCGCCCCATCGGGACACCCCGCGCAGTGGCAAAACGGATGTAGTCGGATTGCATCACGTCCATCATCTCGGCGCGGACAAGGCGCATTGTCAGCGTCAATTGATAAACACCCAGCGTGATTGCGGGCAGGATCAAAGCGCGCCAGCCATCAAGCGTGAGAAACGAGGTCTCCCAACCGCCCAAATTCACGGTGCCGCCGCGCCCGAAGGTGGGCAGCCAACCAAGCTGAACGCCGAAAAAGAAAATCAGGATGATGCCGATAACAAACGTGGGAATGGACACACCAACGAGTGTCAGCATCAAAATGGCTTGGGTCGCAATCCCGCGAGGTCGCAAGGCGGTGTAAACGCCCGCCGGAATGCCCACAAACAGTGAAATCAAAAGTGCGACCACCCCAAGCTCGAGCGTTGCTGGAATGCGTGTCGCGATCATCTCAGCAACGGGTTGTCTGGTGCGGTATGAAAAGCCGAAATCACCCTTCAACATATCACCGGTGAATCGCGCGAATTGGTAAATAAACGGATCGTTCAAACCAAGGTCTTCGCGCAGGCGTTCTTGGTCTTGAACGGACGTTTCAACCCCGGTCATTTGGGTGATTGGATCGCCCACAAACCGGAACAGCGAGAATGCCAGAAAGGCAACAGCAAGCATGACAAACACCGACTGAATCAGCCGTTTTGCGATGAAATATACCATTGCCTTTCTGCTTTTCTGTCTGTGCTTAGTTCACTGTAACCCAGCGCAACATGAAGAAGTTATCGGCCCGCTGTGTCAGGTCGATGTTGTCCTTGGCTGCCCAAATCAGAGGTTGCGTGTAAAGTGGAATATACGCGACGTCTTCTTGGGTTATGGCCACGATTTCATCGATCATCGCTTGGCGCGCAGCAGGGTCAATTTCTTGCTGGATCAGCGGCAACAATTCATCAACGCGGGCATTGGAATAGTTGCCAAAGTTCCATGATCCAAGCCGTGCTTCGTCGTCTTGGCTATGCAGCAAGAAACGCACCGGATGCTCCATGTCGAACGTGCCGGGTGACCAGCCAAGAAGATACATATCAAAGTCATCTTCGCGCAGTTGCGGCCAGTAATCGCGCACCGGACCCGTGGACAATTCGGCGTTCAAACCGACAGCAGCGAACATGGACGCGGCCGCACGGCACAAGGCCTCGTCGTTGATATAGCGATCATTGGTACACTTCAGACCAAAACTAAAGCCTTCTGGATAACCGGCCTCTGCCAGCAGTTCCTTCGCCCGAGCGGGGTTATAATCGGGACGCGATTGATTGGCTTCAGAGTAGCCAGAGATACCTGCAGGCACCAACTGATTTGCCGCTTCGATTTTACCGCGAAAGAGCACACGGTCGATGGATGCCAAATCAATGGCATGTGCCGCCGCGAGGCGCACCCGTGGATCCTGAAAGGGGTTCACATCAGTAACGTCTGTCGAATAGAGCAATGTTTCATGCTCATGGCCAAAGCCGAACATGATGACGCGGGTTTCTTCGCCTTCAAGGACGTTAAATCCCTCGCGGCTTTCGACTTGTTCGACGTCTTGCAGTGGGATCGGTTGAATAAAATCAATGTCTCCGGACAAAAGCGCTGCAAGGCCGGTGGCCGCGTTCCCAATCGGCGTAAACGTGGCCTCTGTCACGTTGTGTGCCGCGTCGTCCCACCAATTAGCGTTTGGTGTCAGAACGGTTTTCACACCAGGATCACGGCTGGCCACGGTAAACGGGCCAGTGCCATTCACATTAAGCGTAGCAAAGTTTTCGGCGTCGCGTGCGGGAAGTTCCGCATCATTGGACGTCGCCCAATCCGCATCAAGGATCATAAAGTTCGCGATAGACGAAGGGAACAAAGGGTTGGGCGCAGAGGTCACGAAATCAATCGTGAAGTCATCGACAATGCGCACATCCGTGACAGGTGAAAACCATGACCGCACATCGGCGGCTTCGTTTGAGGCGCGCTGGTATGAAAACATAACATCAGCCGCAGTAAATGCAGCCCCGTCTTGGAACGTCACTCCTTGGCGCAGGATAAACCGCCAACCGTTCTCGCCCTCAAGTGGCTCCCACGATGTTGCCAATGATGGTTCAATCGACATGTCCTGTCCGCGGCGCACAAGACCTTCGTAAATGTTGTTCAAGAACGACAAGACGGGCGCAGAGTTCACGGCATGCGGATCCATGGTCTGCGGGTCAGTTGTCGATGCCCAGTTGAAGCTTTCTGCATGCGCGCTTAACGCGGCCAATGACAGCGCTCCACCGAGCACGAATGATCTACCAATGTCGGGTCTCATCGTTGTTTCTCCTTGATGTTGGTTGGCCAGAGCCTGCGCTTTATGTCACCGAGGTCAAGACCGTTTCGTTCGGCGGAAATTCAAATAAGTTTTACCGAAGCGCCCTCGCGTTTGCATTGGGGTTGCGGGGTTCAGCTTTGGGTCTAATTTAAGCGCGGATTGATCCAGAGTAAAATCGTTCGTCAAGCAGGCTGGCAAAACACCAATAAAATACAACCGAATTTTCATGCGATATGGCGCTGCCCCCTGCCAATGGCTGAAAGCCGTTCGTTTGACCGCGTTTTTCAAAAAATTCCTTGCTTTGAATCCATTTTTTATCATCATTGACGGCACAGCCTCTTCATCAAAGAGCTAGCGACGACATTGCGTGTTATTTTCACGTCAAAACGTGAGCGCGCCTGGCCTCATATGGCCCAATAAAAAAAGGCCCTTACTGGGTATTCATTTCAAACTGGGAGGAAAGATATGAACCTGAGACCTGACCCAACATTTCACGCATCGCCAAAGCTCGCGATGGAAGCACCAATAGAAAACTACGCATTTACCGTCATGTTAAGCCCTGATGGATCGCAGTCGGATGGCATTGCCGTCATCGACCTTAAGCCCGGATCAGCCACCTATGGCGAGATTGTGCATCAGGTGATCGTCCCCAATAAAGGCGACGAATTTCACCACTTTGGCTGGAACGCCTGTTCGTCATCACTATCGCCCATGTCAGGCCATGCCTTTCTAGAGCGTCGCTATTTGATTGTACCCGGCATCCGGTCATCACGCATTTACGTGATTGACGTCAAAGACCCGCTTAAGGCGCATATTCACAAGACGATTGAACCAGAAGAACTGTTTGCAAAGACTGGGTATTCACGCCCTCATACGATCCACTGTGGCCCAGAGGGCATTTATGTGTCTTGTCTTGGTGGTGGCGGCAAGGACGGCACTGACGGCCCCCCGGGTATCTTTATCATGGACTGCGAAACGTTCGAAATCATCGGCCAGTACGAGATGGACCGCGGCAAGCAGGACAAACACTATGATTTTTGGTGGAACCTGCCCCAAGACTACATGGTCAGTTCCGAATGGGGTCTGCCGCCACAGTTCGAAAACGGGATCGTTCCAGAGGACTTGCTGTCAAATAAATATGGACACTCCATTCACTTTTGGGACCTGCGCGCGCGCAAGAATATCCAAACAATGGACTTTGGTGAGCAGTATCAAATGGCTCTGGAAATCCGCCCTGCCCATGATCCAACAAAGTCTTATGGTTTTTGCGGTGTCGTGGTCGACACGACCAATCTGCAAGGCGCAATTTTCACTTGGTGGCGCGATGATGACGGGGTTTGGCAATCCAAGAAGACGATCACGATTGATCCAGTCCCTGCCGATGCGGACGACCTGCCCGATCTGTTGAAAGGCTTTGGTGCTGTGCCACCATTGGTCACCGACATCGACCTTAGTCTTGATGATAAATACCTATACGTGGCCTGTTGGGGTTTGGGCGAGATGCATCAATATGATGTCACGGACCCGATGAACCCGGTTCTTGCGGGCAAGGTAGAACTCGGCGGCATTGTCACTGACACCAAGCATCCAAACGGCAAGGACTTTGCCTTTGGCCCGCAGATGGTTGAGATCAGCCGCGATGGGAAACGCGTCTATTGGACAAATTCGCTATATTCCACTTGGGATGATCAGTTTTATCCAAACGACGAAGGCGGTCAGATGGTTATGGCTGATGTGGGCGAAAACGGGGGGCTGACGTTGAATAAAGACTTCTACATCGACTTCCCCAAAGGTCTGCGGTCCCACCAAATCCGACTTGAAGGCGGGGATTGTTCGACTGACAGCTTCTGCTACCCGTCCGTCTAGCCGTTCGGGTTTCTAAATGATCGCTGAAATATCGTCTGTGACGGCCCTTTGGTGGGCCGTCATTTTTTCAGGCTTTTATCATGGGGTGAACCCCGGCATGGGCTGGCCGTTGGCTGTGTCCGCCGCCTTGATGGAGCGTGATCGCAAAGCATTGCCGCGCGCGCTTGCTATGCTGGCCCTTGGGCATTTCTTGGCGATGATCGCTATACTGCTGCCGTTTTCACTGATGATCTTCCTTGTCTCTTGGGAGGTCGAGATACGCATCGGTGCGGGTCTGTTGGTGATAGCGATGGGCATCTATTTGTTAATCAACCGCAGACACCCGAAATTCTTGGCCCGTGTGCACCCTGCGCGTTTGGCCCTTTGGTCTTTCTTGGCCGCGATGGCGCATGGTGCGGGGCTTATGCTGGTCCCTATTTATCTGGGTATCTGTGCAATCGGTGCCGACGAATCGGGCCACCTCGCAGCGCAGGCTCTGATGGGGAATAATATCATCACAGCCTTTAGTGTGGCGGCGGTACATACGCTGTCGATGACTGTTGCAGGCGGTGTGATCGCGGTGATTATCTATGCGTGGCTTGGGCTGAAGTTTCTATCTCGAACGTGGTTTAACCTTGATGTTGTTTGGGCGCTTAGCCTCGTGCTCGTCGGTCTGTTTGGTATATATTCCGCTTACTTTGGTCACTAGACTCCGGTCCGATGCTGGAAGCAAAACGCCTACGCTTTGCATCCAGCAAAATGATTGGCGGCGCTAAGCCATTTCCCGCGCCATGTCGTGTGGTACTGCTGAAATCCCCGCAAACGTTTGCTCGCGAAAAATCGTTGCCATTTGCGCCAAGACGACGTCTTCGACCCTTTCAAGTGGTGTGATGTTCTGTGTCGCGGCAAGCTCTGCCAGCGCGGGTTCGGCAATTGCAACATCAGCGTAAGATGGGCCTGCCAAGGGGCCAATCAGATCATCGATACTTAATTCAAGCGGCGCAATATCTTCAGCCTCATGGGCTGCGCGGCGGTTCACCCGTGCAATCGCTTCGTCCAGATTACTGACTGCGGACATGGCCAATTGGCCCAAAACATGCGGTGCAGTCCCCGACCCTGCCAAGGCGTAAAGACAGGGGATTAGATCATAAAGTTCGTCCGTTTCGGCCCCATCACGGTCGGTTAGCATGATAACGCTCAGGTACGGGCTGCGTCGTTCACCAGATAATGCAATCGAATGGGTCAATTGCCCATCAAACCGTTCGTCCATGACCAGCAGATCGATTGTGTCAACGCGGATCAGCGCATGCGCTACGGCAAGCGTTTCGACGCAGAGGATTTGAAACCCTTTGTCGATCAGTACGCGCGAGGTTGCATGTGCAGCGTCAGCATCCTTTTGCAAAATAAGAGCTTTCATCGGATTCTCCTGATATATGAGCAGCTGTGGCGAGCTTAAGCCGCCAACTCTTAAATATTGCTGAAAAGCCACAGGGTAATTTAGACAGGCTTGGCCCCTGCCCCCGATGGCCCTATAGAGCAGGGACAAAATCAAAGGGCGATAGCGATGCGCACAGCAACGATCACACGCAAAACGGCAGAGACGGATATTTCCGTTACCATTAATCTTGATGGCACCGGCAAGTATGACAACCAAACCGGCGTAGGTTTTTTCGACCACATGCTGGACCAGTTGTCGCGGCATGCCTTGATAGATATGACCATCCGCGCATCAGGCGATCTGCACATCGACGATCACCACACCGTCGAGGATGTAGGCATTGCATTGGGACAGGCCCTGACAGAGGCACTGGGTGATAAGCGTGGCATCAACCGATACGGTAGCTGTCACCTTGCGATGGATGACGCACAGGTGCGCTGTGCGCTGGACCTGTCTGCGCGGCCATATCTGATCTGCAATCTGGACCTCCCTTTTGGCAAGATCGGCACGTTCGATTGCGAATTGGTGCGCGAGTTCTTTCAAGCGCTCAGCACCCATGGCGGCATCACGTTGCACATCGACAAACTGCACGGGTTCAACGCCCACCACATTGCAGAGGCCGCGTTCAAAGCTGTCGCGCGCGCGTTGCGCGAAGCAGTTGAAACAGACCCCCGCAAGGCCGATGCGATTCCGTCCACCAAGGGCAGCCTATGACCACCGCGCTTGTCGACTACGACAGCGGCAACCTGCATTCGGCCCAAAAAGCCTTTGAACGCATGGCCGCTGAAGTGGGCGCTGGCCCGATTGTCGTGACCTCTGATCCTGATGTCGTGGCCCGCGCCGACCGGATCGTTTTGCCGGGCGACGGGGCGTTTCCGCATTGCCGTGCGGAATTGTTTGCGCGCACCGGATTGGCCGAAGCAATTGTCGAGGCGGTGACCACGCGCGCGCGGCCCTTCTTTGGTATCTGTGTGGGCATGCAGATGATGGCAACCTTGGGTCACGAGTTCGAGCCAACAGAAGGCTTTGATTGGGTGCCAGGCGATATTCGCAAAATCACACCAACTGATCCGGCGCTCAAGGTGCCCCATATGGGCTGGAACGATCTGGTGATTGACCGCCCGCATCCTGTGCTTGACGGGATCACATCAGGTGACCACGCTTATTTCGTCCATTCTTATGCGATGACGGTGACCGATCCGGCACACCGTTTGGCGCATGTAGATTATGGCGGCGACATCACCGCGATGATCGGGCGCGACACGATGATCGGCGCGCAATTTCACCCAGAGAAAAGCCAATCCGCAGGGCTGCGGATGATCGGCAACTTCTTGCGCTGGGCACCATAGCGCCCCAAGCACCTGTTACTAATGATAAAATGCATGTACTCGGTGTCAGCATTGCATCAGTTTTGCACCCGCCCTCAGCGCGCTGTCTGGTCATCGTTCCATAACCCTGCTTTTATACCTCTCAGGTAAAGAAACCGTCACAGCACAACGCACGTGCGCCTTAAAAGAGGTCTGTTCATGCCCAACCGCCGTTATTTCTTGATCGCCGCACTCAGTGCTTTGGCCGCTTGTGGCGGCCGCAGAGATGCCCCTGCTGCTAGCCGTGCGCGTGATTTGCCACTGTACCCCAATGAAACACCCTCGCTGCGGCGGCTGATCAACGCGGCGGCCGCGCGTCACGACATTCCGGTATCGTTGCTGCACCGCGTAATCATTCGCGAAAGCACCCATAATCCAAGCGCGCGCAATGGGCCTTACTATGGGTTGATGCAGATTTTGCCGCAGACGGCGCGGACGATGGGTTACAGCGGGTCCGATCGCGGATTACTGGATGCCGAAACCAACCTGAAATATGCTGGAAAATATCTGCGCGGTGCATGGCTGGTGTCTGGTGGGGATGAGACAGAGGCGGTGAGCTGGTACGCGCGCGGGTATTACTACGAGGCCAAGCGGCTGGGATTATTGGAAGAAACAGGGTTGCGATAGATTTGCCAGGCATGTTGACTGCCAATGCCAGCACCAAATACCTGTAGCGCAAAAGCTGGTTGAATTTGCCGCCCGTCATTGACCGCGTTTTGGCCTGCAGATCATCGTCCGTCATTGCTGACGTTTCATGAACAAACCCTGCCGCGCGTTTAAGTCCCAGCACCGAAAGCCCACTCTCCAAAAGCACCGGTGGCAAAAGACGGCCGATCAAAAAGGCGACGGCCGACACTTGTTTGCAAACGCAAAAACAAAAAAGGCCCCTGCAATGCAGAGGCCTTTTCGCGACAAACGTTGATTTTAACTCACACGCGCCCAATTCTGGCTGGAACACAGCAATCCACCCGCAACACAGCCACGCAAGCGCAGAGCATCGCCGCTGACATCCATTTTACCGATGTAGAGCTTGTTGTTGGACGGACGCCATACTTGGCCCTCATACGCACCGCTGCCTTTTGCGACCATATCGATCACCAAGGTTCTGCCGAGGTTTTCTGATTGGTATTCGCCGTCTGCATTAAAAGTCCGGCTGATCACGCCGCACACAGCCGCGCCACATGGAGTGATTGTGATGTGGGCATATGCCCCGTCATCCACTTCGGTCTGCCACACACCAAGTGCGGCTTCTTGTGCAGATGCTCCTGTTGCAAAGGCAAACAGCGACGCCGCGATCATCAAAAATTTCTTCATACTCATTTCCTCCCTGAGTTCTGGGCCGATCATGCGCGCGGCAACGCCACCCAATCAACAATGACGTGGGGTCGCGGCCATACGTTGCAATTTTTCGCCTGCCATGCATAAACGCGGCAACTGCAAACAGGTGCCAAAATGATCCTTTATCCCGCCATCGACCTCAAAGACGGAAACGCCGTGCGGCTGGTCCACGGAGACATGGAACAAACAACCGTTTTCAACGAAGATCCCGCCGCACAGGCCAAAGAATTCGTGGCCGCTGGCTGTGAATGGCTGCACCTCGTGGACCTGAACGGTGCTTTTGCGGGCGAACCTGTAAATGCAGCTCCCGTCGAGGCGATTCTGAAAGCCTGCGCCGTCCCTGCCCAACTGGGTGGCGGTATCCGCGATATGGCAACGATTGCGCGTTGGCTCGACAGAGGCCTTGCCCGTGTGATCCTTGGAACCGTGGCAGTGGAAAACCCTGATCTGGTGCGTGAAGCTGCGAAAGAATTCCCAGGCCAAGTCGCCGTTGGTCTGGACGCCCGCAACGGCCGTGTCGCAACACGCGGCTGGGCCGAAGAAACCGACATAATGGTCACCGATCTGGCCAAATCCTTTGAGGACGCAGGGATCGCCGCAATCATCTACACCGACATTCTGCGCGACGGGGCGATGAAAGGCCCCAACATTGATGCGACTGCTGATCTGGCGCGGGCGGTTAATATCCCCGTCATCGCGTCCGGCGGCGTGTCATCTATGGCAGATTTAGCAGCCCTGAAAGCAACTGGCGTGATCTCGGGCGCAATTTCTGGCCGCGCACTCTACGACGGGGCGATTGACCTGAACGCCGCATTGGCAGCACTGCGCTGATCCTCATCATCTTGCCCTTAAAACTCAAATCCCGACGCTTGCCGCGCAGGCAAACGCCCCTTAGACAGAGCATATGCTAAAAACACGGATCATCCCTTGCCTTGACGTCGCTGAAGGCCGCGTTGTGAAAGGCGTGAATTTTGTCGATCTGGTTGACGCAGGCGATCCTGTTGATGCAGCGATTGCCTATAACGCGGCGGGCGCAGACGAACTTTGCTTTCTGGACATCATGGCGACCGAGGAAAACCGCGGTACGATGTTTGATCTGGTCACGCGCACGGCGGAACAATGCTTTATGCCGCTGACCATCGGGGGTGGCGTGCGCACGCACCACGATGTGCGCGCCTTGCTCTTGGCGGGTGCTGATAAAGTGAGCTTCAACTCTGCGGCTGTGGCCAACCCCGACGTCGTGGCCGAAGCCGCGATGCGCTTTGGGTCGCAATGCATCGTCGTAGCGATTGACGCGAAAACCGTGGCACCAGGCAAGTGGGAGATTTTCACTCACGGTGGGCGCCGCGCGACGGGCATTGATGCGGTGGAATTTGCACGCACAGTTGTTGAAAAAGGCGCTGGTGAAATCCTGCTGACGTCGATGGACCGTGATGGTACAAAAGCGGGCTTTAACCTGCCGCTGACGCGCGCCATCTCGGACGCAGTGCATGTGCCAGTGATCGCATCGGGCGGTGTTGGAACGCTGGACCACTTGGTAGAAGGTGTCACCGAGGGCGGTGCATCCGCCGTGCTGGCCGCGTCGATCTTTCACTTTGGCACTTATACAATTGGCGAGGCCAAGGCACATATGGCCGCCGCTGGCATCCCCGTGAGGCTGACATGACCCTACAAGATCTTGCCGACCTAATTGCCGCGCGCAAAGACGCGGACCCAGACAGCAGCTGGACTGCAAAATTGCTGTCTAAAGGCCCTGAGAAATGCGCTGAAAAGTTCGGCGAAGAAGCGATTGAAGCGATTATTGAAGCCGTCAAAGGTGACAACGACAAACTCACGTCAGAAGCTGCAGATGTGCTGTATCACCTGTTGGTCATGCTGACCGCACGCGGTGTGACGTTGGATGCGGTCATGGACGAATTGACGCGCCGCCAAGGCACGTCCGGCATTGCGGAAAAAGCATCGCGCGACTAGCGACTTAGCCGGTCCGTTTCAAAGAAACCCATTCAAGGATATTGCGCGGCTTTTCTGCTTCGCGGGCCAAAAGCTGGCGTTCGGCCTCTTCTAGTTCTGCGATTGCTTCACGTTCAAGTTCTTCCCGACGATGGGCTTCGGCCAAAGCGCGGTTTTGCTCTTGTTTTCCAAGCTCCGCCTCGGTCGTTTCACGGTTGAATTCATCCACCCATTCAGGCCGATAGGATTCTTGCTGTGGCACCGATGTGACGGCCTGCACGGGCTGCGCGCGCGGCTTGTCTGATGCCTTTAAGACGTGTTTGTTGGTCTCATGGACCAGTTCGCTCAAGGTTTTACTGACCATTCTGCCCTCTGGCATCTTCACCATCTTGACCTTTTTACTCTCGGTCTCGATCAGGCTTAGCCATCCTTTGGCGGATGCGATACGATCCTTTGGCGGCACGCTGAGGGACTTGTCGATAGCCTCTAGAAAGGCAGATTCGTAGTGAGCAAACCGGCCTGCCAGC
Organism: uncultured Yoonia sp.; assembly: GCA_965364065.1. GTDB lineage: Bacteria > Pseudomonadota > Alphaproteobacteria > Rhodobacterales > Rhodobacteraceae > Yoonia. The sequence goes on from CBDTVI010000030.1 coordinate 12,270, forward strand.
GGCAAATAGGGGTCATGGTCATTATTGGTCAAAGCCGCGACACGTTCTTGGCTGTTTGGTGGGGTCTCGCCAGAAATCAGGTGGTAGATCGTGGCACCAAGCGCATAAAGATCGCTGCAAGGCTGTTGTTGGCCGCCTGCGATGTAAAACTCATGCGGGGAATAGCCGTCCTTGACCATCAACATCGTTGTGACGTCGTTAGACTTCTTGCTGGCGTCTTCGCGTGCGGCGCCGAAATCGATCAATGAAGGGCTGCCCCATTTATCAAGCAAGATATTATCTGGGGAAATATCGCGGTGTAGTAAATCATTGCGGTGTATTAGATCGATTGCATCCAGCGTTTTCACCAAAATATCGCGAACCTGATCGGGGCTTAGCGGATCACTGTCGTCCTCGATAATATCCAAAAGGTCGCGCCCATCGATCAGATCAAGCACCATATAGGCGGTCTCATTCTCTTCGAATACTTGGTGCACACCGACAATATTGGGGTGGCGTAGTTTGGCGATGCTGCGTGCCTCAAGCATGAACATATCCACAGATTTACGATGCTGTGCCGCATAACGGTCAGATGTGACGCGCACTTGTGCGCCAAAACGACAGCAAAACGCTTCGGGGAAACATTCCTTAATCACAACAGCGCGGTCAAGATAGATGTCCTTGGCAAGATAAGTGATCCCGAATCCACCGCTACCGACCTGTTCGTCGATCTTGAATTTGCCGCCTAACAATTCAGTCCCCGCCGGCAAAGCCTGGCCGAGATCCTCGTAGGTTTCGGAAAAATCGATGATTCTTGTCTCTTCCATGCGCGTATCCGTCTGTTCGGGGCTCGGGGAACAACATCAACTCGTCATGTAACTTGATAACCGTAGGGCCGCTTCACGCAACGAGTCAACGGTGAAGCATATGCAATTGAATCCATTGGCGGAAGTTAGCGCATGGCGTTGTGCGTCCAAGACATCAAAGCTTGGACGAAATGATGCCCGTCACGAATCCGCCCATCCGCAATTCACCGAACAAACGCTGGTATTCAATTTTCGGGCAACGGTCTTGGATGACATCAACCCCGCGTTCTTCGGCGGTCGCTGTGGCTTGGGGGTGCGTGACCCCGATTTGCATCCAGATCGTTTGCAATGCAGGCCAGCGGGCCAAGGATGCATCGACGATATCCGGGACGGCCTCGGAGCGGCGAAAAATGTCGACCATATCAACATCGTCCGGCACTTGGGACACGTCTCCGTACACAGTTTCACCCAATAGCGTTTGCCCTGCCAAGCCCGGATTAATCGGGATGACGCGGAAACCCTTGAGCTTAAGATAGCGGGCGACATAAAAGCTCGGGCGGATTTGGTTGGCGGACACACCAACAACAGCGACCGTTTTGGTCCGCTTGAGGATGGTACGCAAATGATCGTCAGAATACTGCATAACCGAACACTACCCTCACTACTCCCAATAAAAAAGCGCCCGGAGTTACCCCCGGGCGCAAGTGTTGGAACGAGGGGACAGTGAAGTCAAACGCACCTGTTCCAAAGCGCGTCTCACTGAATTAGATAGTCACGTTTCGCGGGTATCAAAGCCTGCTCAGCAAAACGTGAACACGGTGCTATTCAATCGAACACCTCTTCAACCACGTCTTCGATTACATCCCAAATCTCAGAAAACACGCGTCGTCCAAAGCTTTTGCCTTTGCGTCGTTTCTTGGGGCGCACGACAACGCGTTCGCGTTTGCGCGGCGCATCGTGCTTTTGCGGCTTGTAGGGCGCCTTTGTGCGCGAACGCTCTGGACTGGCGTGCAACATCTTGAGAGACCGCAAAGGTGCACCGCAATTGCCACACGACAGTTCATGCCGGTCTTTACCGCGCAGAATAAGCACCGCCTTGGTGCCGCAATAGCAACAAGTCGCAATTTTCGTAGCAGCCATTGAAGCGTCCTATTTGTTACCCTTTAGCAGCATATAGGGCGACAGCCGCCGCATTTGAGACGTTGAGCGACCCAAATCCAGTTGCCGCGTCAATTCGCACCAGTTCATCGCAAGTTTCGCGGGTTTTTTCACGCAAACCAGGCCCTTCGGCCCCCATAACAAGCGCCACAGGACGGTCACGCTTGCCCTCGACGGCGTCTTCGATGCTGCGGGCACCTTCGCCATCAAGGCCCAGCACAAGATATCCCATGTTCTTAAGCATCACCATCGCATCCGCCAGATTACGCACGCGCAGATAGGGTTGGCGCTCCAAAGCGCCACTAGCGGTTTTCGCCAGTGAACCGGTTTCGGGGGCTGCGTGGCGTTGCATCGCGACCACAGCGCGCGCGCCAAAGACTTCGGCAGACCGCAGAATCGCACCGACGTTATGTGGATCAGTAACGCGGTCCAACAAGACAATGCGCGGCGGCATCGGGCCGTCGGCCAAGGCCACATCTTCAAGGCTACCCCAATCAAGCGCCTTGACCTCTAGCGCGGCCCCCTGGTGGACCGACTGTGGATCAAGCGGGGCTGCAAATTTACGCGCGTCCGATATCTCGGGTTCAATCCCGCTTTGTCCGACAACATCGCCGAGCCGTTCGAGCGCGTTGAGGGTCACAACCAAACGCAATTTCTTTCGGGCAGGGTTTTCAAGCGCATCGCGCACGGCATGGATGCCGAAAAGCCAGATCGTCTCCTGTGCGGCCATACGTTTGCCTTGCTCTTTTTCGACGACCCACTTTGGCTTTTTCATGATCTTCCCAATCCTTGGTTTCCCGCAGGCGATACCCGACAATCGGGTTCATGTGAAGTGCGTGCCGATCATCATCATTTTGCGGTTGACGGGCCAATGGGCCACAGGTAATCAGCCCGTGGTTGGGCGTCAGGCCGCAAGGTGTGGCAGGGGACTGTAACTCCCTCGAGGCGACTCACGCCTGGTTCGATTCCAGGGTCGCCCACCACTTATAACCCAATGAGTTAATTGGTTTATAAATATCGATATGTACCGAATTTGCGTACATATCTCCTAAGGCAATGCGCAAACGGTACATCGATGCTAGGATAGTAGCGCCACAATCAATGAGGTGACCGACCCGTCGCGATCATGAGGTGGTGTTGCTGATGGTGCGCACCAATCGTCATCAACCCGAAGAAGCCAAGACCGATGACTTGGTTCATCTCCTCTGCTGATGCTACTTGAATTATCATCATCGCACCGTTTGGCTGTTCCGAGGCATCTACGGTCCAACCCGTTGCTTGCTGCAACATCGGGCTGTGAGCCAACACCATTCGTCCAATGGACGCTGCGACCACTTCATCACCTGTCACCGAGAAGGTAACGCTCATCTCGTTCACTGATCGCGCAACTGACGCCCGTGTTGTCACGTTGTCCATATCCACGAGGTGATCACGTAAGGCGCGGATATCGACTTGCGGCCAGTCCGTGTCTTCGTCGTCACGCAGCAACGTCACGATCTCCGCAATGGCGGCGAACTGGGACTGTCCTGTTTCAGATGGTGAACTGGACGGGTGTGCGTGTTGCGCCAAAGCACTGGATGCGACGAACACCATTGCCGCTGAGAGAAGACTTAGTTTCATTGAACACTCCTATTTCACCAACACACTACCCAAACCGACTACGAACGTTTATGATTTGGATCATATGATTTTTAACCCGTTCACCGACATGCCCGCAAACGCTTGCCGCACGATTCACATGAACAAGGGTGATGTGCTGTTTCGTCAGAACCAGCCAACATCAGGGTTATTTCGCATCGTTGTCGGCTGTGTGACGCTTCAGCGAACTACCTTGGGCGGGGACACGTTAACCCTGCACAGGGCAACGGCTGGCGGCACCTTCGCGGAAGCTTCTATCTTCTCGGACACCTACCATTGTGACGCGATATGCACTCAGGCGGGGCGTGTTGATAAGATCGCAAAGGCGCATGTGAACCAGATGATGCAATCAGACCCAGTGTTCAGTGCAGGGTTCACCAAGCATCTTGCCGTGCAGGTACAACGGTACCGCGCTCATATCGAGCTGTTGGCAATTCACTCGGCAAAGGATCGCGTTCTTGCTGCCGTGCAGGCTGGTTACTTTGATGCGACGGTCAAGACGTTGGCCAGCCGTATCAACCTCACCCATGAAGCCTGTTACCGTGCACTTAGAGCTTTGTGCGATGATGGGCGAATGATTCAAACTGGGCGTGGACGGTATGCGCTGCCATAGCGTCAAGACTTGCTCACTATTGCTTTATTGAAGAGCATCTGTCGGCTGATCACTCATCAAAGCCTCCAACATTGGACATGACGAAGTTCCATCATCACAACTGTTCGAAAGTCCTTGGAGGGCATCTCGCAAGCGGGCAAGGTTTTCGATCTTGGCATTGATCGCAA
>CBDTVI010000031.1:0-16533 GCA_965364065.1 uncultured Yoonia sp.
CTGACTGATTTGGTTGGTGTCGGCTTGGCTGTTGGTCTTTATTTTCTTGCGCAAATGACGCGTCCAAAAGAAATCGCTTAAACGACTGACGGAACGAAATGAAAGAGCGGCGGCAGCGCCGCTCTTTTGCTGTTTTAAGCCCTGTACCTTTACAGACAAGTGGAGCAATCCATATCCAAATGACCTGCAACAATACCTATTACACTTCGCCTGAAAATCAGCTATTCGACCAAGACCCGCTTTGCGGATCTGATCACTACTCAGGAAGACACACTTGTTTGAACTTAGCACCTACGAACTTTTTGTATTATCCGCAGGTGCAATGGCATTTGGTCTTTATCTTCTGATCAAAGGCGGCGACTGGATGATCGAAGGCGCGGTGTTCATGGCAAAGAGCACAGGGCTTTCACCTTTGTTCATTGGTGCCACGATCATTTCATTCGGAACATCGGTGCCAGAACTATTTACATCCGTGAACGCCAACCTTTCTGGGTATCCGGGAATTGCATTGGGCAATGTGCTGGGCTCGAATGTCGCAAACATCTTGCTGGTGCTGGGTGCGACTGCTTTTATCTTTAACGTCACAGCCAACCCCAAACATTTGGTCAAAGACCTTGGGATGATGTTGGCTGCGACGGCCATTTTGACGGTAGGTATGCTTACCGACAGCTTTAGCCGTTCGTTCGGTCTTGGCATGTTTGCGATCTTGGTTGCTTTCGTTTTCTATCAATATAAATCCGACAGCTTATCACTGGAAGACGATGACGACGTAGAAGACGACCCGATGATTACCACTATGAAGGGCGCTATATTGGTGCTGCTTGGCGGCGTTGCGGCCCTGGCTGTGGGGTCCGAATTGCTGGTTCAGGGGGCCGTGCAAACAGGTACAGCGCTTGGTGTGCCAGATGCCGTAATCGGCATGACTGTCGTAGCTTTCGGCACGTCCCTGCCCGAGCTTTCGACCTGCATCGCGGCAGCCCGCAAGCAATCCGTTGGCCTGATCTTGGGTAACATCATCGGGTCCAACACATTCAACATTCTCTCTATCGTGGCCCTCACGGCTGCAATTCAGCCTTTGGCTGTTGATCCGGTCCTGTTGGGCATGGAGCTGGGGGCGACAATTGCGGTCACCGTTTTGTTCGCAATCTGGATGATGACCGTTGGCAGACTGACCAAGCCGATGGGCGTCGTGATGTTGATCGCCTATGTGGCCTTCATCGCAATCCAGTACCTCCAGCCACAAATGATGAGCTAATCCACCAATCCCCAAAAAGGAGCTCCCATGAGCAACGCAGAAATTGGCCTAATCGGTCTGGGCACAATGGGTGCTGCATTGGCGCTGAACATTGCGGACAACGGTTTTGACATCGCAGTCTGGAACCGGACAACGGCGACCACACAAAGCTTTTTCAAGGATGCGGGCGACCTTGCCAATCGGATCACCGCGACCGAAACTCTCAAGGAATTTGTCGCCGCGATCAAAGCTCCGCGCGCAATCATTTTGATGGTCCCCGCAGGCGCAGCAGTTGACGAACAAATCGCCGCTTTGCGCCCTCTTTTGGGCGCTGATGATATGATCATCGACGCTGGCAACGCGAACTTCCACGACACCAACCGCCGCGCCCGCGAGGCAGGTGATCTACCGTTTCTGGGCATTGGTGTGTCTGGTGGCGAAGAAGGCGCGCGGTTCGGCCCGTCGATCATGGGTGGCGGCAAGCGCACGCACTGGAACCGCGTGTCACATATCCTCGAGGCGATTTCAGCCAAGCATGAAGGCCAGCCTTGTGCCACTTGGATGGGCGAAGAAGGTGCCGGGCATTTTGTCAAAGCCGTACACAATGGTATTGAATACGCCGATATGCAGATGATTTCAGAAGCTTACGGGATCATGCGCGACGGACTAGGTATGACGAACCCAGAAGTTGCACAAACATTTGCCGCGTGGGATCAAGGCCCGCTCAAAAGCTACCTGATCGAGATTTCGGGCAAGGTCGCCGCAGCCACAGATCCCAAAACTGGCGCGCCGATGTTGGATGTGATCGTTGATGCCGCAGGTCAAAAAGGCACGGGTCGCTGGACAGTGATCGAAGCACAGCATCTTGCAGCACCGATCCCCGCTATAGAAGCGGCTGTTGTCGCCCGCAACTTGTCATCACAACGCGAAGCACGCGCCGCTGGCGAAGCCTTGTTCGGCACAGCCCCGCGGCGCATGCCCCACGATAGCCTCTCATTGGAGACACTTGAAAGCGCGCTAATGGCGGGCAAAGTGCTGTGTTATGCGCAAGGCTTTAGCATGATCTCGAAAGCCTCAGATGATTTTGGCTGGGCGCTGCCCTTGCCAGAAATCGCCGAAGTTTGGCGCGAAGGTTGCATCATCCGCTCTGCGATGTTGGACGATATGGCCACTGCACTGCGCGACGATACGGACCGCAATTTGATGATGGCACCAAAGTTCGCGACGATTTTAATAGAAACACACGGGGCATTGCGCCAAGTCGTGGCCCAAGCCGCCCTCCACGGTTTGGCCCTGCCCGCGCTGTCGTCAGGATTGGCGTATTTTGACGCGATGCGCACCGCGCGCGGCACCGCAAATATGATCCAAGGACAGCGTGATTTCTTTGGCGCGCACGGTTTCGAACATATTGATGGCGGTACCGGACACCACGGACCATGGGGCAACTGATCTAGCCTAAAGCGTAGCCTGCCCCGCGCACGGTACGCACTGGATCGTCACCACCGTTTTGCGTCAGAGCCTTGCGTAGTCGCCCGACATGCACATCAACGGTCCGCGTATCCACATAGATATCGCGGCCCCACACACGGTCGAGCAACATATCGCGCGACCACACGCGGCCGGGTTTTTCCATCAACGTCGTCAGCAAGCGAAACTCTGTTGGACCTAGCTTAAGTGACGCATCGCCACGCGTGACACGGTGGGTTTCAGCGTCGAGCACGATGTCATCATAGGTCAGCAATTGACCAACCGTCGAAGGCCGCACGCGCCGCAATTGTGCGCGCACCCGTGCCATCATCTCCGACACAGAATAGGGTTTGACGACATAATCATCAGCGCCAGTTTCCAAGCCCCGCACTTTGTCGACTTCTTCGGATCGTGCAGACAGCATGATGATCGGAATGCCACGTGTATCGGGGCGCAGTTTCAAGCGGCGACAGACCTCAATGCCGGACAAATTCGGCATCATCCAATCGAGAACGATCACGTCTGGGGGGTCTTCAGCGACACAAAGCAAACCTTCTTCACCGTTTTCGGCACGCGTGACGCGAAATCCTTCTGCTTCAAGATTATAAGCCAACACCTCGCGTTGCGCGGCCTCGTCTTCGACGATCAAAACATGGGGTTGCTGTGCCATTGACCTTAGCTCGGGGTCACGACAAAGGCGGTCTTGTCACCCTTTGGGCGGGCCTCTTCTGGCATTTCACCGGTCACCAGATAGATCACCTGTTCGGCCATGTTGGTGGTCAGGTCGCCCATCCGCTCGATGTTTTTAGCCATGAAATGCAAGTGCATACACGATGTGATGCTGCGCGGGTCTTCCATCATGAAGGTCAGGAATTCGCGGAACAACGCGTTATACATCTGATCTACTTCTTGATCACGCTGGCGCACGTCTTCGGCCAATACTGCGTCGCCACGCACATATGCATCCAGCGTATCTTTCAACATTTGTTCGACCTCGCGGGCCATCCGGCGCAACGCTGCATCTGATCCACTGACCGGGTTCATCTCGACCAAAACGCTGGTGCGTTTGGCGATGTTCTTGGCATAGTCGCCGATCCTCTCAAGCGACGCGGCAAGGCGCAGAACCGTCAAAAGCGCACGTAGGTCCTTGGAAACCGGGGCGCGCAAGGCAATCGTGCGCGCAGCTTCTTCATTGATCTGCATCTCTAGTGCATCAATGGCTTTGTCACCTGCGCGCACTTTTTCAGCCAGTTCCAGGTCACGGTCAGCCAGTGATCTGATAGCGTTCAAAATGGCCTCTTCTACAAGGCCACCCATACGCATGATCAGCGTTGTGATCCCTTCAAGGTCGCGGTCATAGGCTGATGAAATATGTTCATTCATTTGGCTGCTCCTTACCCGATCCGACCGGAAATATAGCTTTCCGTGCGTGGGTCTTGCGGGTTGGTGAAAATCTTGTCTGTGTCGTCGTATTCCACAAGGTTGCCCAAGTGGAAAAACGCGGTTTTCTGGCTAACGCGGGCCGCCTGCTGCATCGAGTGAGTGACGATCACGACCGAAAAGCTTTGGCGCAATTCATCGATCAACTCCTCGACCTGCGCCGTAGCAATTGGGTCCAACGCTGAGCATGGCTCGTCCATCAACAGCACCTCTGGGGCGGTTGCAATGGCGCGCGCGATGCACAAACGCTGCTGCTGACCACCAGAAAGCCCCGTACCGGGCGAATCCAATCGGTCTTTGGCTTCGTTCCAAAGTGCAGCTTTGCGCAACGATTTCTCGACGATTTCGTCTAGATCGGCCTTGTTGCGCGCAAGACCGTGGATCTTGGGGCCATATGCAACATTGTCATAGATCGATTTAGGGAAGGGATTTGGTTTTTGGAACACCATCCCGACCTTGGCGCGCAGCTGCACCGGATCGACTTTGGGATCATAGATGTCTTCGTTGTCAATCCGGATGTCGCCCGTCACGCGGGCCGCATCAATTGTGTCGTTCATCCTGTTGATACAACGCAAGAAAGTGGACTTGCCACACCCCGAAGGGCCGATGAAAGCGGTGACGGTCTTGTCTTCAATATCAACGTTTACGTCTTTGATCGCGTGATTGTCGCCGTAATAGACTTGCACGTCTTTGGCGGATATTTTGATATCTTGCTGCGTGTTCATTGCGCGATCCATTTGTGTCAAATCTTTCATAATCAAGTTCCCCTACCAGCGCCGTTCAAAGCGGCGACGCAGGTAGATCGCGACCGCATTCATTATAAGCAAAAACACTAGCAGTGTAATGATCGCGCCTGACGCGCGTTCTACGAATGCCGGATCAGAGCGTTGCGTCCAGTTAAAGACCTGCACGGGCAACGCGGTTGACGCCTCGCCAAACAGGCCCGCCTCTGGCGTGAAAGCCGCCGGATATTCACGCACGAAAGCAACCATGCCGATTAACAGCAACGGTGCCGTTTCACCCAAAGCTTGCGCCAAACCGATGATAGTTCCGGTCAGAATTCCTGGTGCGGCCAAGGGCAACACATGGTGGAATACCGATTGCATCTTTGATGCGCCAACACCTAATGCCGCATCGCGGATCGACGGTGGCACCGATTTCAGCGCCGCGCGGGTCGAAATGATGATCGTTGGCAGCGTCATCAATGTCAGCACCAATCCACCTACCAGCGGTGAGGATTGGTTGAATTCCATAAAGTTAATAAAAATCGCCAAACCCAAGATGCCATAAACGATCGACGGCACCGCAGCCAGGTTCGAGATATTCACCTCGATTACATCAGTGATGCGGTTCTTGGGTGCGAACTCCTCAAGGTAGATCGAAGATGCGACGCCAATTGGCAACGCGAGGAATAACACCACCAACATCATATAAAGCGACCCAAGGATCGCGACCCCAAGACCGGCTGCCTCTGGACGCTGCACGGATGCGTCAGGGTTGGTGAAGAAACTCCAGTTGAATTTGGTGTCCATCACGCCTGCATCGGCGAGCGACTGTGCAATCATCAGCGCCTCTGGTGATGTATTCCCGTCGAGAGCTGCACTTTCCATCGTCACGCGGCCTTTGAAATAGCCGTCGATCCGGCCCGATGCCAGCAATTCAAATGTCACCGTCTGCCCGACCAAATCTGGGTTCGCTAGCACACGGTTACGCACAGTCGCGGCTGCCTCTTTCGAGATCAGCTCGCCCAAGTCTTTGTCAGACAAGTCTGTCGTTAGACCAAGACGCGCGACCTCTGCGACGATGGCATTCCGCAACACGGGCGCATACCCAATGGTCGTGGTTTTCGCCATTTCAGCAGGATCACGGTTGCCTTTTTTATCAACGCGGTCAGCCGTCAGTTCTACGGGTAAGCTAATAAACGTCTGTTGGAACGAACTTGCACCATTTCCGACGACAGATGTCAGCAGGATGACAAGCGCAAGCATGGCGGCGATAATCGCGCCAAGCCCATATGCCTTAAACCGTGCTTCGGCTTTGTTGCGCTTGGTCGTGCGCGCGTCACTGACCAGAAGGGAGGATCTCATTCGTATTGCTCCCGATATTTACGCACGATTATAAGGGCGATCACATTCAGACCTAAAGTAATGACAAACAGGGTCAGACCCAGCGCGAAAGCGACAAGCGTTTCGGGGCTGGCAAAGTCGGTATCGCCAGTCAGTTGGCTTACGATTTTCACGGTCACGGTCGTCATCGCCTCGAATGGGTTCAGCGATAATCGGGCCGCCGCACCTGCCCCCAAAACGACGATCATCGTCTCGCCAATGGCGCGCGATGCAGCCAGCAAGATCGCCCCCACAATTCCGGGCAACGCAGCCGGAATAACCACTTGGCGGATCGTCTCGGACGGTGTGGCCCCAAGACCAAGAGAGCCGTCGCGCATCGCCTGTGGCACCGCATTAATAATATCGTCTGACAGCGAACTGACGAAGGGGATCAGCATGACGCCCATCACCAGACCGGCGGTCATCACTGATGACGCGCTTTGTCCCAAGCCCATTGGCTCTGCGAAATAGTCCCGCAATAAGGGCCCGACGGTGATCAGGGCAAACAGGCCGTAAACAATCGTCGGGATACCCGCGAGGATTTCAATAAGCGGCTTGGCAATAGAGCGAAAACGCGGGCTGGCGTATTCTGATAGGTAGATCGCAGCGAACAGTCCAATGGGAACCGCAAACAGCAAGGCGATGAAGCTTACGTAAAGTGTGCCCCACAACAGCGGAATGATCCCAAGGTCAGAGTTGCCGCGAAAGTTTGGTGACCATGTCGTTGAAAAGAAGAAGTCGCGCCAGTCGTATTGGCCAAAGAAATTGAACGTTTCGAACAACATCGAAAACACGATACCCACGGTCGTCATAATCGCGATGGATGAGGAAAAGATCAAAAGGCTCATGATCCAACGCTCGGCATAGGTGCGCGCGCGGGCCTCTTTCTTGATCCCGATGAGGGATAGCACAAAACCCGTAATGCCCAGCCCAAGAACCACCAGCGTGAAAAACCATCCCGGTGTGGTCCCTGCAATCCGGCTATAAAGGGCAATCACCAACACAGCACCGAAAGCAGGCACAAGTGTCGCAAGCGCAGTGTTCAAAGCATGTTGTTTTGGCAGTGCAACAAGTGTGCGGATGTCGCCGCCCGCGACCTGCAATGCACGTACTTTAGCCACGAAATAGCCAATGACGGCCAGCACGATAACAAACAGAAGCGGGGTCGTCAGCGATTGCATGGGGTGTTTTCCGTCATCATAAAAGTACTGGGGCGTCTATAGACGCCCCAGGTAAAATCGTCGAGCTTAAGAACCGGAGCCCATGACCACTTCGTTGGAAATGGAATCCTGCACATCAAGCAGTTCTGGATCAGAAACCAGACCGTATTCGGCCAATGGACCGTCTGGGCCAGCAATGTCATCAGAGACGAAGAACTCAGCAAAGTCCTTCAGACCCGGGATCACACCGATGTGTGCCGCTTTGATGTAGAAATACAGCGGACGTGACACTGGGTATTCGCCAGCAGCGATGCTCTCAGTTGTTGGGACAACACCGTTCATTGTGGCAACCTGCAGCAAGTTTGTGTTGTTTTCGTAGAACGACAAACCAAAAACGCCGATGCCATTGCTGTCAGCTTCGATGCGGGCAAGCGTTTCTGTGTAGTCACCGTCGATGTCCACGGAACGGCCATCAGTGCGGATTGCCATGCATTTCTGCTCGGCTGTGTCTTCGTCTACGCCTGCGGCCTGCATGGCTTCGAAGGAACCACCGTCTTCGCAACCCGCAAGGATCACTTGCTCTTCGAACACTTCACGTGTGCCGTGCTTTGTACCTGGGATAAACGCTTGGATTGGTTGTGCTGGAAACTCTGGGTTTACTTGGTCCCAAGTCTCAAACGTGTTGGCAACCAGTGCGCCATCAATGAAATGCTCGTTGGCGAGCGCTTTGTACCAGTCGGTCGGTGTGAAGGCGAAAGAATTACCCGCAATGTCGGATGCAAAGACAATACCGTCATAACCAATGCGCACTTCGATAATGTCTGTCACGCCAGCTTCGGCACAAACGGCAACTTCACGTTCGCGGATCGGGCGGGATGCGTTTGCGATATCGATAGTGTTGGCGCCAACACCTTCGCAAAAACGCTTGAGGCCAGCGGATGATCCACCAGATTCGACAACAGGCGTTGGGTAGTCAAAGTTTTCGCCGAATAATTCGGCCACGATGGATGCGTATGGCAGCACCGTCGATGATCCGGCAATTTGCACGTTATCACGCGCGAATGAAGATGTAGCAGTCAGGGCAAGGACGGCGGTTGTCGCGGTTAGTTTCATGATCGACATCATATCACTCCAGTCAGTCAACAAGCAGCAAAGCGCGAACCGCTTCACCATTGCAGCCCGTTTAGGCCTGCCTTCCAAAGCTTTTGTGACACTGATGTAATAGTTTTATGACACAGGTCTTTAAGACGGCGTCGCAACAGGCAAAAATACCGAAACTTGCGTGCTTTCGCCTTCGACGCTTTCGATCAACAGGCGCCCCCGATGCCGATTGATGATGTGTTTCACAATCGCCAAGCCAAGACCGGTTCCGCCCACTTCGCGCGAGCGGTGATTATCAACGCGGTAGAAGCGTTCTGTCAGACGGGTGATGTGATGGGCTGCAATGCCAGCGCCAGTGTCAGCTATGATCACCTGCACCCCATCGCCGCGCAGCCGAACATGCATTTCTTGTGGCTTCAGCGTAACAACGACCTGCCCATCAGAGGCACCATATTTGATCGCGTTCTCAACCAGATTAGTGAAAACTTGCGCCAACTGCCCTGCATCACCCGGCACCACCATTTCAGTGCCGTCTTGTTCAAGCGTCACCACCACACCTGCCGCTTGGGCTTGGGGTTCTAAGCCCTTGATAACAGACGAAAGCACCCCCCCCAGATCAACGTGTCCACGCGGGCGCACACGTTCGTCTTCTTCTACGCGGCTTAGCGACAGCAGATCATTTACCAACCGCGTCATGCGTGTTGCCTCATTTTCCATGATATCCAAGAACCGGTCGCGCGCGGCCGCATCGTCGCGGGCAGCCCCTTTGAGGGTTTCAATAAACCCCAAAAGTGCGGTCAATGGCGTACGCAATTCATGACTAACATTGGCGACAAAATCGCGGCGCATTTGCCCTGCGGCCTCTGCGGCTGTCTGATCCTCAAAGGTCAGGGCGATGTCGTCACCTGCAACTGCGACAGCGACGCTGTAAACTGTATCCTTTGCCCCATCACGTCCGGTAAACCGTGTGACGCGCGCCGTCCCATTTGACCGTGTTTCGGCAATTGCGGCAATCACGCCGGGTTGGCGCACTGCCGTGATGTAATGATTCCCAAACAGGTTCGGACCCAAGATTGCCGTGACAGCCGCATTGGCCGCGCGGACCCGATCATCGGGGCCAATCAACATGACTGGAACCGGCAAAGCATCAATGACAGCCGCTATACGTTCAGTGGTCACCCAAGGTTCCTTTGCGAAGTAGACGCTGTCATAGCAACTGACGCGAAACGATTGACAATTAAAGCGAAAAAATTTGAATGCGCGATTGCGTAACACGTTAGGCGCACCATATACGGATGGAATGCAACCACAGATTTTACGGCGGGGAGGTTGCGATGACGACCGGAAATGGTTCCGAAGCACACGCGTTACTACTGGAACCAGCAAAAATAACGTCAGACCGCGCACTGGTCATCGGCGATATCGCGCGCTGGAGTGGCGCAGGGCGTGCAACAATGGCTTTCGGGGATTTTGCGTTTTGCAATCTTGCAGGCCTGCGATGTGATATTCTGCGGGACTTCAATCCTGATATTGTGCTTTCGCCACTTATTGGCGACGACTTTGATGTCATCGAAGTCGCAATCATACTCAGGCGTTTAGGATACAAAGGCCTGTACCGCTCGATTTCACCGCATGTTCCGCTCACCGCGATAATTAGGGCAGAAGTCGCGAGGGTTGCCCCTGATCTTGATTTTGATCTTTTGGTTTTACCGCTCCAGCCCCTTACAAAGCCGTAAGGTCCCGTGCAAAGCGGGACGCGTTTTCTTGGTAATGAAGCGCCGAAATCCGCAGCCCTTGAATAGCCGCTTCATCAAGTGCCCGCACGACTTTGCCTGGCGCGCCCATCACAAGTGACCCGTCGGGGATATGCTTGCCTTCGGTTATCAACGCCCCTGCCCCGATAAGGCAGTTTTTCCCAATCACAGCGCCATTCAGCACAATCGCCCCAATGCCAATCAGCGTGTTTTCACCAATGGTACAGCCATGCAGCATTGCTTTGTGACCGATCGTGCAGCCTGCGCCAATCACCAAAGGGAACCCCATATCCGTGTGCATCACACAGTTTTCCTGCACATTGCTACCAGCACCAATGGTGATCCGCTCATTATCGCCACGCAGCGTGGCGCCGAACCAAACAGAGGTTTTTGCCTCAAGCGACACGTCCCCGATAACATAGCATCCAGGTGCGATCCAAACGTCATCCGCAACGGTGGGGGATTTGTCATCAAGGGCAAAAAGGCTCATGTGCGGTCCCCGAATTCAGATTGCAATGTGCGGACATGGTCCACCAGTTCCGGCTGTTGACTGCGGCGTAAACGCTCTGCGCCGATGATCGTTTTCAACTGTGCTTCTGTTTGGTCAAGATTATCGTTGATCAAAACATAATCATAACCATCCCAATGACTTATCTCATCCCAGCTTTTTTGCATGCGCCCCTCAATGACCGTGTCATCATCTTTACCGCGACTAATCAACCGCCGGTGCAGTTCCGTAATCGAGGGTGGCAGAATAAAGATCGACAGCACGCTATCTTGCAAAGAAGAATTCTTGATCTGCTGCGCGCCTTGCCAATCAATATCGAACAGCACATCGCGCCCGTCCTCAATCGCGGCCTTAACAGGCGCTTTGGGCGAGCCATAGTAGTTGCCGAAAACCCGTGCATGCTCCAGCATATCGCCTTCATCAACTTGACCGCGAAAACTATCTTCGGACACGAAATAATAATCCTCGCCGTCAACTTCGCCGTCCCGGGGCGGTCTGGTGGTCGCAGAAACCGAGAACCGCAACGTGTCGTCCCAATTTCGCAAGCGCCCTGCGAGGGTGGATTTTCCGGCACCCGAAGGCGAAGAAAGAATGATCAATAAGCCACGTCGGGACATCGTATTACTCCACGTTTTGGATTTGCTCGCGCATCTGGTCAATCACCGCCTTAAGGTCAAGACCGATGGCCGTCAAAGGCGTTGCTTGTGCCTTGGCGCACAGGGTATTGGCCTCGCGGTTGAATTCTTGCGACAGAAAATCAAGTTTGCGACCAGAGGGTTTGGCGCTCTCTAAAAGGTCTCGGGCGGCGGCCACATGCGCCTGAAGGCGGTCGATTTCTTCGGTCACATCAGACTTGAGCGAGAGGACAGCCAATTCTTGCGCGATACGCGCCTCATCGACGTCCGCAGCGTCTTCCATGACGCGGCGTAAAGCCGCGGTCAGGTTGGCGCGGACTTGGGGGGCGCGCGCTTGGGCCGCATCTGCCGCCGCATTCGTCAATTCCGCAATTTGGTCAAGCTGTGCGGCCAACACCGCATTTAGTGCGGCGCCCTCGCTGGCGCGCATTTCTACGAAATCCACAACGAGTGGTGAAATATCTGCCAGCAAGGCCTCTGCCAAAGCCACGCTGTTGTCTTCGGACTTTGCGGCAATCAAAACACCGCGCTGCGCTAAAACATCGGCCGCTGTGGGCTGGCCCAAGGTGACACCAATCGCGAAAGCGCGTTCTTGCACTTGATCCAACGCCCGTAAAACTGCGTCAAGCTGGGCTTCGTCGACCGCAAGCGTCCCTGCCAAATCTTCACGCGAAAGCCGCAGGTTCACCGTGACATTGCCGCGCCCTAGCGCACCATTCAGGGCGGCGCGCAACGCTGTTTCCAATCCGGCAATTCCGTCCGGCACACGCAAGCGCAAATCCAACCCGCGTGCATTCACACCGCGCATTTCCCAACTCCATGACAAGCTGCCAAGGCTGCCAGTCCGGTTTGCAAATGCCGTCATTGAATGGGTCATCATATTACCTTCTTTTTCGGTGCTGTGCGCACCTTTAGCCAATTCCTACACAGGGGCAAGACCTGCGCACCATGAAGGAACCGTTAACCTTTTAACACTTTGTTAAGTGCTCAATGCGTTAAGTTTTGTTAAAAACTTTCTAACGAATTTGAATAAATTGTCTCGATCAATGATTGCGGCATCACAGCTTAAGGATTGGCAAATGGAAATCATCGATCAGCAAAACACGGCGGCACGCGCTGCAATGCCTGCATTAAACGATCCTATTCTGACCAGCCTTGAACAATATTGGCGGACCCTGCGCCACGCACGGCACATCCCTGCGCGCAATCATCTGAACCCCAGCAAGATCGACCACGCCCTGCCCCATGCCTTTATTTTGCAGCGCGTGGCCCCCGGCACGGCACGGTTTCGGGTTGCCGGACAACGTATCTTTGAGATGTTGAAGATGGACGCACGCGGCATGCCGTTTTCGACATTGTTCCACCCGCAAGCGCATGAAGGCATCGCCGATTTCATCGAAATCGCGTTTGGCGAACCGGCTATTTTGGGCTTGCCTTTGATTTCCCCAAGCACATTGACGCGACCAAAAATTGAGGGCGCAATGCTTTTGCTGCCGATGCAGGACGACGCGGGACAAACAAACCGCCTGCTAGGGGCGTTCGTGACGCCTGACGCTCCGCAAATGCGCCCTCGGCGTTTCGGGATCAATCCGAACATGCCCATACGCCATGAAAGTCTAGGGTTGAAGCTGGCGACGTCCCGCCTGCCCCATGCTGTGCCTGCGCAAAGCAAAAGGCCGGATACATTGCTGCATCCGGCCCTCAAACTTGTCGTCAATAACGGCTGATTAGCCCGCTTTGGCCTGCTGCATTGTTGCGCGGCGGGCTGACAGTT
Source organism: uncultured Yoonia sp. (assembly GCA_965364065.1). Lineage (GTDB taxonomy): Bacteria > Pseudomonadota > Alphaproteobacteria > Rhodobacterales > Rhodobacteraceae > Yoonia. The sequence goes on from CBDTVI010000031.1 coordinate 13,179, forward strand.
CTTCCGCGACCAAGAAGGCCAATTCAAGCGATTGCGACGCATTCAGACGTGGATCGCAAGCGGTGTGATACCGATCTGAAAGATCCTCATCCGTGACAGCGCGCACGCCGCCAGTGCATTCGGTGACGTCTTTGCCTGTCATTTCAAAGTGCACACCACCGGGGATCGTGCCTTCGGCGTTGTGAACGGCAAAGAATTCTTTGACTTCACGCAGCACGCTTTCAAAGGGACGGGTTTTATAACCTGTCGAGGATTTGATCGTGTTGCCGTGCATAGCGTCACAAGTCCAAACGACGTTTGCACCTTCTTCTTCGACAGCTTTTACAAGGCGCGGCAGATGTTCACCAACAGAACCCGCACCAAAGCGCGCGATCAACGTCAAACGCCCCGCTTCGTTATCGGGGTTCAGTGCGGCCATCAGTGCCTTGAGGTGACCTGTTGTCATCGACGGACCACATTTCAAACCAATCGGGTTCTGCACACCTTTACAGAATTCGACATGCGCGCCATCAGGCTGGCGGGTGCGATCACCAATCCAGATCATGTGACCGGACCCGGCAAGCCACTTGCCAGAGGTCGAATCCAAACGGCAAAGCGCCTCTTCATATTCCAGCAAAAGCGCTTCGTGGCTGGTGTAGAAATCAACGGTCTGCAATTCGTGGTTTGTCTCTGTGGTCAGACCAGCGGCTTGCATGAAGTCCAGCGTGTCACTGATCCGTCCGGCCATATCGCTATATTTCTTGACCTCGTTGGCATCAGTAAAGCCAAGCGTCCACTTGTGCACTTCATGCACATTGGCGAAGCCACCTGTCGAGAAAGCGCGCAGCAGGTTCAGGGTTGCGGCGGCTTGCAGGTAAGCCTGCAGCATACGCTCTGGATCAGGGATGCGGCTTTCTGGGGTGAAATCAAAACCATTAATGATGTCACCACGGTAGCTTGGCAATTCCACGCCATCGACGGTTTCCGTAGGTGTCGAACGCGGCTTGGCCATTTGACCCGCCATGCGGCCAACCTTAACCACAGGCACTTTGGCGCCGTAGGTCAGGACCATCGCCATTTGCAGCATCACTTTGAATGTGTCGCGAATGCCGTCTGCGTTGAACTCTGCAAAGCTTTCGGCGCAATCGCCACCTTGCAGCAAGAACGCCTCGCCACGGCTGACCGCGGCCAGCTCTGACTTGAGATTGCGTACCTCGCCTGCAAAGACCAAAGGTGGATAGCTGGCAAGCCGTGCTTCGGCAGCGTTCAGGGCTGCAGCGTCAGTATAATCGGGCATCTGCACGCGGGGTTTTTTGCGCCAGTCAGATTTCTGCCAGTTAGTCATTGTCTTGCTCCATATTCAGGATCGGTTAGCGGTATCAGGGCTTGCGTATAACGCGGGCTGCGGGCCGCGCCAATGGTAAAAAAACGACGTATCCGCGGTGACTTTAGACAAGCGGCCGTACTTTCCCTCTTGTGGGACAACTACAAACCTGTTGAGGTCTTTACGCAGCACCCCCAAACGGACCCAAGCGATGTCATTAGAACCCCAGATTGTCGATGTAGACCACGCCGGAAAGCCGCGCCGCTTTGTTTTCGCACTCATGGATAACTTTACAATGCTCTGTTTTGCAGCTGCCGTTGAAAGCCTGCGGATTGCGAACCGGACTGCGGGCAAGGAACTTTATACGTGGAAAATCGTGGCTGAAAACGGCGCTGATGCCACCTGCTCGAATGGATGTTCCTTCAAAGTCGACGATGATCTGGTTGAATTAGACCGCGATGACACGATTATGTTGTGTGGCGGTGTCGATGTGCAAAAAGCCACGACAAAACGCATTCTGAACTGGCTACGCCGCGAAGCACGGCGTGGTGTCACGATCGCCGGCCTTTGTACTGCCGGATTTACGATGGCCAAAGCCGGGCTGCTGGACGGAAAAAAAGCGACAATACATTGGGAAAATCAGGACAGCTTTGCCGAAGAATTCGAAGACATTGAGCTGACAAAATCGGTTTTTGTGGTTGATGGAAACAGGATTACGACAGCGGGCGGCACAGCATCGCTTGATTTAATGATCAAACTGATTGCCGATCACCATGGCGAAGACTTGGCCAACGCAGTCGCCGATATCTTGATCTATTCATCGATCCGCACGGACCAAGACACACAGCGACTGTCGATCCCGACCCGTATTGGTGTGCGCCACCCAAAGCTAAGCCGTGTTATCCAGATGATGGAACAAAATATCGAAGAGCCGATCAGCCCTGCGACTTTGGCCAAAGATGTTGGCATGTCGACGCGGCAGTTGGAGCGGTTATTCCGCCGTTATCTATCCCGTAGCCCAAAGCGGTATTACATGGAATTGCGCCTGCAAAAGGCCCGCAATCTTTTGATGCAGACGGACATGACCGTCATCAATGTCGCCCTTGCCTGCGGCTTCGCGTCTCCTTCGCATTTTTCAAAGTGCTACCGGTCTCACTACGACACAACGCCCTACCGTGAACGCGGCAGTCATGCGGCGCGGTTGTCGATTTAAGCACCGTTTAAGCACCGTGCATTTTGACCTGAAGCGCCTTGGATTGACGCAAAACCGGGTTTCGCAGCAAGCAAAGCGGGAAAATTCACTCCTGCACACCCTTCTTCAGGCCAAATGACCTAGGGTTCCTGCTTTCCTTTTGGAAACAGCCTGCTAAATTTGCTGTCAGGATAAAAATATCCAACAAGGGAGAAAAAAATGAAAAAACTACTCATGGCGACCTCGACTGTTGCAATGATGGCAGGGTCAGCGTTCGCTGCCGGCCACACAGAAGAGGTAAAAATTGGCGTCATCTTGGGCTTTACCGGTCCACTTGAATCCATCACACCAGCAATGGGCGCCGGCGCAGAGCTTGCAATGGCAGAAGTCACCGAATCCGGTTTGCTTCTTGGCGGCGCAAAAGTCACGTCCGTTCGCGGTGACAGCACATGTATCGATTCCGGTGCGGCGACTGCCGCTGCTGAACGTCTGGTCACATCAGATGGCGTTAACGCCATCATGGGCGCTGACTGTTCCGGCGTAACGGGTGCGATCTTGCAAAACGTTGCACGCGCAAACGGCGTTGTAATGATTTCGCCATCCGCGACATCCCCGGGTCTGTCCAGCGCAGAAGATGACGGTCTGTTCTTCCGCACAGCCCCATCCGACGCACGCCAAGGTGTTATCATCACAGAGATCCTGCAGGATCGCGGTGTTGAAGAAGTCGCTTTGACATACACAAACAACGACTACGGCAAGGGTCTTGCCGATGCATTCCAAGCTGAATTCGAAGCAGCTGGCGGCACAGTCACCATCACGGCAGCCCATGAAGACGGCAAAGCAGACTATTCTGCTGAAGT
>CBDTVI010000032.1:0-16466 GCA_965364065.1 uncultured Yoonia sp.
GAACCGGCTGTCAGCTTTGCAATCTCGCCCATCATGCGGATTTGCGCGGCCTCGTTCTGTGCACCAGTTTCATCGTTGTCCAAGATGATGCCTGCTGCCTCTTCTGGGTTGGCTTCTGCGTATTTCCAGCCCGCCATTGAGGCACGTACAAAGCGAACCATTTTGTCGACGAACACAGGATCTTCGAGGTTCTCTTCGAGCACATAGATACCATCTTCGAGTGTCGCGACGCCTTGTTCTTCGTACTTAAACGTCACCAATTCGTCAGGGTTCACACCTGCGTCCAGCACCTGACCGTATTCATTGTAGGTCATGGTCGAGATACAATCAGCTTCGCGGTTCAGCAATGGATCAACGTTGAAACCCTGCTTGAGAACTGTCACGCCGTCATCGCCGCCGTCTGTGGAAATACCTTCTTGCGACATCCAAGACAGGAATGGATATTCATTGCCGAAGAACCAAACGCCAATCGTTTTGCCTTTAAAGTCATCGACTGACGTGATGCCAGTGTCCTTCCAGCAGGTCAGCATCAGGCCGGATGTCTTAAATGGCTGCGCGATGTTCACAACCGGCAGGCCTTTTTCACGTGCAGCCAGCGCGGATGGCATCCAGTTCAGCATCGCATCAGCGCCGCCGCCTGCAAGAACCTGTGGTGGGGCGATGTCGGGACCGCCTGCCAGCACGGTCACATCAAGACCTTCTGCCTCGTAGAAACCCTTATCAAGCGCCACATAGTAGCCCGCAAACTGCGCCTGTGTGACCCACTGCAACTGCAACGTAACGGTGTCTGCATGTCCATCAGCAAAGGCGGTTGTTCCGCCCATACCTGCGGCCAGTGCCGCTGCCATCATCATCTTTTTCATGTCGTTCTCCTTGTTGATAATTATAAATGCGCCGTTTCGGCATCGTTTTTATCGTTGTGACGGGTGCCAGAATGTTACCCGTTTTTCGATCAAAGTAATCGCGCCATAGAAACCACTTCCTGCGAGGGCTGCGACAACAATCTCGGCCCAAACCATGTCCAGCGCAAGCTGCCCAAAGCTGGTTGATATCCGAAAACCCATTCCGACCGTGGGAGAGCCGAAAAATTCAGCAACGATCGCCCCGATCAGGGCCAAAGTGGTCGCGATCTTAAGTCCGTTAAAAATAAATGGCATCGCCGCAGGCAGGCGCAGTTTCAACAGTGTCGGCCAATAGCCAGCCCCATAGGTCCGCATCAGGTCGCGCTGCATGGCACTGGTGTCTTTCAGCCCAGCCACAGTATTCACGAGGATCGGGAAAAAGACCATGACGGCAACAACCGCCGCTTTGGACTCCCAGTCGCTGCCCAACCATTTTACAAAAATTGGTGCTGTCCCTACGATTGGCAGTGCAGCCATAAAACCGCCAACAGGCAAGATACCGCGGGTCAAGAAATCTGATCTGTCGGCAAGGATAGCAACGCCAAAGGCCGCCAATCCGCCAAATATGTATCCGGTCATCGCGCCTTTAATGATGGTTTGTTGGAAGTCGGCCCACAGGCGCGGTCCTTCGATCATCATGCGCGCTCCGATGGATGAAGGCGCGGGCAAAATTACTGGATTCACGTCATAGGCCCAGACCAGCAACTCCCACACGAGGATCACTGTAATTCCAAAAATAGCGGGGATAAGCGCCCTGACGATGGGTTGGTCGGACTGCGGTCCATTGGCCAGCCGCACGTTCAACCACCAACCAGTGCCCCAAACCATTAATGCGCCAAAAGTCGCCATCATGACGCGGCCATCCCCATGCGTTTGAGGGTCATGCGTTCGATAAAGCTAAAAATTGCGACCAAAGCAGCTGCAGTGATCGCCGCTGCAAACAGCGCGGCCCAAGACACAAGCGGTTGCCCGTACTGGTCACCGACCAGCATCCGCGCACCAAAACCGGCCCGCGCACCTGTCGGCAATTCGGCGACGATTGTGCCGACCAAAGACGCCGATATCCCGATTTTCAGCGATGCGAAAAGATACGGTGCTGATGCCGGTAGTCGGAGCGCCCAGAAGCCTTGTGATTTTGATGCGTTGTAGGTGCGCAGCAAATCAAGCTGCATTGCGTCGGGGCTGCGCAGCCCTTTGACCATGCCCACCACCACTGGAAAGAACGACAAATAGGCGGCGATAATGGATTTAGGCAGCAAGCCTTGAATGCCCATCGATCCCAGCACGACAATCACCATAGGTGCGAGGGCGAGAATGGGAATGGTCTGGCTGACAATGGCCCAAGGCATGACAGACAAGTCCATCACGCGGCTGTAGACGATGCCAACAGCCAGAAAAATACCAAGGCTGGTGCCGATCAAAAAACCCAATAGCGTTGGGGCCAACGTGACCCATCCATGATAAACGAGGCTTCGTTTTGAGGTAATCTTTTGCTGAAAAATCGTCTTATACATTTCGCCAGCCACCTGATGGGGTGACGGCAGATTTGGACGCACGAAATTATAGGTCAGCGGGATCAAATGCAGGTTGCGCGCGGCCAGCCCGATGCCGGACACTTCTTGCCGTGCGGTGGGTGTATCTGGCGTTACAACCAAAGCGTCGCGTTGTGCTTGATCCGCCACAAGGTGCATGTTCATCGGCACGACGCAGACGACCCAGAACAGCAGGATCGCACAGATGACCGTCAAGATGGGCAGGACGGACTTCATGTTGCATCCTTGCAAGGATCAAGTTGCGCTTTAGACATCATCTGAATGCCCCGCACGCAACCCGTCACGCACTCGGTGCGCGATTTCAATAAACTCAGGGCTGTCGCGGATATCAAGCGGCCGCTCGTGCGGTAGCGTGCTTTCGATGATGTCCGAGATACGACCCGGACGCGGCGACATCACAACAATTTTGGTCGAAAGATAGACCGCTTCGGGGATCGAATGGGTCACGAAGGCGATTGTTTTTTCGGTACGCGACCAAAGTTTCAATAATTGCTCGTTCAGGTGATCGCGGACGATTTCGTCCAATGCCCCAAAAGGTTCGTCCATCAGCAGAATATCCGCATCAAACGCCAGTGCCCGCGCAATCGACGCGCGCTGCTGCATGCCGCCAGAAAGCTGCCAAGGGAATTTGCGATCAAAACCGGTCAAGTCAACAAGGTCCATGACACGCTGCACGCGTTCTGCCTGCTCAGCTCTGCTAAAGCCCATTATCTCAAGCGGCAATTTGATATTGCCACCGATTGTGCGCCATGGGTAAAGCCCCGCCGCCTGAAAAACATAGCCATACGCGCGTGCTTGTCGTGCTTGGTCAGGCGTCATTCCGTTGACAGAAATCTCGCCTGACGTCGGCGTTTCAAGACCGGCGATACAGCGCAAAAACGTCGTCTTTCCACAGCCAGAAGGGCCAATGAAGCTGACGAAATCGCCTTTGTTAATATCAAGGTTCACGTCTTTTAACGCATGCACGGGACCATCATTCGTCGAGAATGTTAGATCAAGATTACGCGCTGTAATTATTGGTTGCTGGCTCAAGCTGGCATTTCCTTTTAGACGCCGGTCGCAGGAATACCTGTCCGCTCGATTGGGCGTGGGGCAGTGAGTTCTTTCCACGACGACAGGGCTTTGTTAGTCGCCGTATTTGCTTCGCGTTTGACGAATTTGCCGTGGCCTTCTTGGGTACGGATTTCCCCGTCATGGATCGCAACATGCCCACGCGTTAGTGTAAAGCGCGGCAGGCCTTTGACTTGCTTGCCTTCGAACACGTTATAATCGATGGCAGATTGCTGGCTGCCAGCTGTGATTGTTTTAGATTTCTCTGGATCCCAAACAACAATGTCCGCATCAGCACCAACCAGTACCGCGCCCTTTTGTGGGTAGCAGTTCAGGATTTTGGCGATGTTCGTCGACGTCACCGCCACAAATTCATTCATCGTCAAACGACCCGTGCTGACACCATGTGTCCAAAGCATTGGCATTCGGTCCTCTAGTCCACCAGTCCCGTTAGGGATTTTTGTAAAGTCGCCAATGCCGTTCCGTTTCTGCTCAGTGGTAAAGGCGCAGTGGTCCGTCGCTACAACCGAAAGTGTTCCAGCTTGCAGGCCTGCCCACAAACTATCTTGGTGTTGTTTGTTGCGAAACGGCGGGGACATGACGCGACGTGCCGCGTGGTCCCAGTCTTTGTTGAAATATTCGCTTTCGTCCAATGTCAGATGCTGGATCAGCGGCTCACCCCAGACGCGCTTGCCTTGCATTTTGGCGCGGCGGATCGCTTCATGGGCTTCCTCGCATGAGGTATGCACGACGTACAAAGGCACGCCGGCCATATCGGCGATCATGATCGCGCGGTTGGTCGCCTCGCCTTCAACTTGGGTCGGGCGTGAATAGGCATGCGCCTCTGGCCCCGTGTTGCCTGCTGCCAGCAGTTTCGCGCTAAGTTCCGCAACCACATCACCGTTCTCGGCGTGCACCATTGCGATGCCACCCAGTTCGCCAATCCGGCTGAAGGATGCGTAAAGCTCATCATCATTGACCATCAACGCGCCCTTGTAGGCAAGGAAGTGTTTGAAGGTCGTGATACCGCGGTCTTTGATGACGGTTTTGATGTCATCGAACACCTTTTCGCCCCACCATGTGACGGCCATGTGGAAGGAATAGTCACAGTTCGCACGTGTCGATTTGTTGTCCCACATCAGCAATGCGTCGTGCAGACCTTGGCCCGGTGAAGGCAGTGCGAAATCCACAACCATCGTCGTACCACCTGCAAGTGCGGCGCGCGTCCCACTCTCAAAATCGTCCGACGAATAAGTCCCCATAAACGGCATCTCAAGATGCGTGTGCGGGTCAATGCCACCGGGCATGACATAGCAGCCCGTCGCATCAAGCTGTTCATCACCCGAAAGGTTCGGCCCAATCTCGATGATCTTTCCGTCTTGGATCAGCACATCTGCTTTGTACGTCAAATCAGCGGTGACAACGGTGCCGTTCTTGATCACTTTGGTCATGGTCTTATCTCCCTGTCGGCCAACAGTCCGGCCTTCATCTTCTTTTGTTCAAAAATACCTCGGGGGAGGCCGCGCCGCGCGCGGACGGGGGCAGCGCCCCCAATCACCCGACGATCCCTGCCGTCTCAACAACAGCGTGCAGCAACACATCAGTCCCTGCGGCAGCCCATTCTGGGCTAATTTCTTCGGCTTCATTGTGGCTAAGGCCACCAACACATGGGCACATGATCATTGCGGTGGGTGCCACGCGGTTGATCCAACAGGCATCATGGCCCGCACCTGAAATAAGATTCATATGCGAATATCCTAGCCGTTCGGCGGCGCTGCGTACGGCGCTGACGCAAGTTTCGTCAAAGGTCACGGGATCAAACCCGCCCACCTTTTCGATCTCGAATTCCATGCCCATGTCATCGCAAATCGCTTTGGTTTCGACGCGCAAACGGGCCTCCATGTCTTGGATGACCGCAAGGTCTGGCGACCGGAAGTCGACGGTAAAAACAGCCTTACCCGGGATGACATTGCGGGAATTTGGGTAGATATCGATATGGCCCGCCGCACCGACCGCATGGGGTGCGTGGCTCATCGCGATTTCCTCGACTTTGCACAGGATACGCGACATCGCGAGGCCTGCATTTTTGCGCATAGGCATTGGGGTGGAACCCGTGTGGCTTTCTTTGCCAATCACCGTGATCTGCGTCCATGACAGGCCTTGGCCGTGCGTCACGACACCGATTTCCTTGCCCTCGGCCTCAAGAATCGGGCCTTGCTCAATGTGCAACTCAAAGAACGCATGCATTTTGCGCGCACCCGTTTCCTCATCACCCTGCCAACCGATCCGCTTCAACTCATCCCCGAATTTCTTGCCTTCCGCATCGACGCGATCGTAGGCCCAATCTTGGGTGTGCAATCCGGCGAAAACACCGGACGAAAGCATCGCTGGCGCATACCGCGTGCCTTCTTCATTAGTGAAATTCGTCACCACAATTGGGTGTTTGGTTTTGATATCAAGATCGTTGAGCGTACGAATAATCTCGAGGCCCGACAAAACGCCAAGAACGCCGTCGTATTTGCCGCCCGTGGGCTGCGTATCAAGGTGCGAGCCCACATAGACAGGAAGGGCATCGGGGTCGGTTCCGGCGCGGTGGGCGAACATATTCCCCATCTGGTCTAAACCCATCGTGCAACCAGCCGCTTCGCACCATTTTTGGAACAATGCGCGGCCTTCACCATCTTCGTCTGTTACCGTCTGGCGATTATTGCCGCCTGCAATGCCGGGGCCGATTTTGGCCATATCCATCAGGCTGTCCCAAAGGCGCTCACCGTTAATTTTAAGATTCTCACCGATAGCAGCCATCGTTTTCCCCTTCTTTGCAGCGCCCATTTTGGCGCGCCCCGCATCTATTGGCCAATTCAATATTTTTTGACCAACTGGTAAAATGAGGCTAACAGAGGTCCATTGGCAGTCAAGGATAATGCGTGTCGCACTTTCAATTAGCCGAAGCAGCACGTAACAACGAATTCTGCAAAGAGAGCGTGCCCGTGAATGCAAAAGACTGAATCCCGCATCCAAAAGAAAAACCAGGCCGCAATTTTGGCTGCAGGTCTCGAGGTGTTTTCGCAGTACGGCTTTCGGGGGTCCACATTGGATCAGATCGCGCAGGCGGCTGGGCTGTCGAAACCCAATATGCTATACTATTTCTCGTCCAAGGACGCGATTTACGTCGCCCTTTTGTCCCGGCTTTTGGGCGATTGGATGAAGCCCGTTTACGCAATTAACCCTGCAGGCGACCCTGTCGAAGAAATCCTGCAATACGCCAAGATCAAACTGGACATGAGCAGGCTTTATCCCGCTGAAAGTCGGTTATTTGCCAATGAAATCATCCAAGGCGCACCGCGCATTGGCAATGTGCTTTCGGGCGAATTACACGATACGATGCAAAGCCTTGCCAAGGTCGTAGAGGGCTGGGTCAAGCAAGGTCGCATTCGCCCTGTGCATCCCTACCATCTATTTTTTACGATCTGGTCGATGACGCAGCATTACGCCGATTTCGACAAACAAGTACGCGCAGTCATGGGCGGCGAAGACCCTTTTATTGGCGCCGAGGCACACCTAGAAGACATGATCCGGCGCCTTTTGACGCCGGAATAAATCCACTATTCAGCCGCTGTCGCGGATGGATTGTTAGGATGCGTTGTCCAATTCGCGTAATTGCCATCGACAACCTTGCCAGTGCGCGCATCAACAGTGCCGGGTTGTTGTTCGACCATGGTGATGCAGTTTTCGACGGGGCAGACTTCAACACACAAGTTACACGCAACGCATTCGGCATCTATGACGCTAAACTTGCGATCCGCAGACATCGCAATCGCCTGATGCGATGTATCTTCGCACGCAGCATAGCACCGCCCGCAACTGATACAGTCGTCTTGGTTGATCGACGCCTTGGCGATGTAGTTCAGATCAAGATGCTGCCAGTCGACAACATTTGGAATTGCGCTGCCTTTGAAGTCATCAATCGATTTGTGGCCTTTTTCGTCCATCCACTGGTCAAGCCCGCTGATCATCTCTTGGACGACTTTAAAGCCATATGTCATTGCGGCCGTGCAAACCTGAACATTGCCACACCCAAGGGCGATGTATTCCGCCGCATCACGCCATGTTGTTATGCCGCCAATGCCCGACATAGGCAGGCCAGCCGTTTCAGGTGAACGCGCGATTTCGGCAACCATGTTCATGGCAATTGGCTTGACCGCTGGCCCGCAATAACCGCCATGCGATCCCTTGCCCGCGATTGTTGGGACAGGTGCCATTTGATCAAGGTCGACGGAGATGATTGAATTGATCGTGTTGATCAATGAAACAGCATCTGCGCCACCGCGTTTTGCCGCCGCGGCGGGTTGGCAAATGTCAGTGATGTTCGGGGTCAGCTTCACGATCACAGGTTTTGAATAGTATTGTTTGCACCAGCGCGTCACCATTTCGATGTATTCTGGAACCTGCCCAACAGCAGCCCCCATCCCACGTTCGGCCATACCGTGCGGGCAACCAAAATTTAGCTCAATGCCGTCAGCACCCGTTTCTTCGACCAGTGGCAGGATCGCTTTCCAAGCCTCTTCTTCGCAAGGCACCATCAGCGATACGATCATAGCGCGGTCGGGATAGTCAGCTTTGACGCGCTTGATCTCTTCTAGGTTCACGAAAAGATCGCGGTCGGTAATCAGCTCAATGTTATTCAGGCCAAGCACGCGGCGATCTGCGCCATGCACGACACCGTAGCGTGGGCCGTTGACGTTCACTACAGGTGGGCCTTCTGATCCGAGTGTTTTCCATACGACACCACCCCATCCGGCCTCGAACGCGCGGCGGACATTGTATTCTTTATCGGTCGGCGGCGCAGAGGCAAGCCAGAACGGGTTCGGGCTTTTGATGCCTAAGAATTCTGTTGTTAGATCAGCCATAATTACACAGCTCCTGTCAGGGTTGCATGAATGTCCATCGCGGCATCGCGGCCTTCGGCGACGGCTGTTACAGTCAGGTCGTCACCGCCAGATGCACAATCGCCACCGGCCCAAACGCCATCACGGCTGGTGCGACCAGCACTGGTCACTGCAATTTTGCGGCCTTCCAGCGCAAGCCCACCATCCATCGTCAATGTTTGACCAATCGCACGGAAAACCTGATCTGCAGCGACCCGAATTGTTTCGCCTGTACCAGCCAGTTTGCCGTCTGTGATTTGCGTGTATTCAAGTTCGACCTCTGCCGCGGCACCATTGCCGTGAACGGCATTTGGCATCACATTGAACATCAATTTGACACCATGTGAGGCGGCAAGGTCTTGCTCGTACCTGCTCGCGCTCATGGCATCGCGGCCACGGCGGTAAGCAATGGTGACCTGTTCGGCCCCAAGCAGTTTTGACTGCACTGCTGCATCAACTGCCGTCATGCCGCCACCAATGACTACAACATTGCGACCGACTGGTAAGGCTGCCAGGTCAGTCGTTTGGCGCAAGTCTTCGATGAATGAAACTGCATCGGACACGCCATCAAGTTCGTCACCGGCGATACCCATAGCGTTCACACCGCCAAGACCGACACCAAGAAAGACTGCGTCAAAATCGTTTGAAATATCATCGAGGGACAGCGCATCACCGATCGCTTTGCCTGCCTCAATCGAAATGCCACCAATTGACATAAGCCAGTCAACTTCGCGTGCAGCAAAGTCATCTGTCGATTTGTAGGCAGCGATCCCATATTCGTTCAAGCCGCCCGCCTTTGGACGCGCATCATAGACGGTCACGTCATGTCCCAGCATCGCCAATCGGTGCGCGCATGACAGACCCGCAGGCCCCGCGCCAACGACCGCGACACGTTTGCCCGTTGATGCAGCGCGCGTGAACGGATGCACACCGCTTGCCATCAATGTGTCTGTTGCAAAACGCTGCAGGCGGCCAATCTCAACGGGTTTACCTTCGGCCAATTCGCGCACGCAGGCTTGTTCGCACAAATCTTCGGTTGGGCAAACGCGGGCGCACATGCCACCCAGAATGTTCATGTCAAAGATCGTCTTGGCAGCCGCTTCTGGGGTGCCGGTACTTATTTGCCGAATGAACAGCGGAATATCGATATCTGTCGGACAGGCCGTGACGCAGGGCGCGTCATGGCAGAAATAACAGCGATCTGCAGCGACGGATGCCTCATGGCGATCAAGAGGCGCGTGTAGGTCACTGAAATTACTTGAAAGGTCTTCGGCGCTTAGTCGTTCGGCGACAACACCGGGTGTGAATTGGCTATTCATGGCTACTCCAACGGCAAATCTGACCCTCACCTTGGCATAGAAATTTATTTTATCAAATGGTAAAATTTTTCTCGACAACGGCGATAGCGCGTGGCCTTGTTGGTGCATCATCAAGAGAGGAATTCCCGTGACCGTTTATGCAATCGTTCAAGTCGACGTCCAAAATGCAGAAGAATACGCGAAATACGCCGAAATTGCGGGGCCGACAGTGGCTAAATTCGGTGGGGAGTTTCTGGCACGCGGTGGTGCCGTGGAAGTCATGGAAGGCGAAACCCGTGATCGTTGTGTGATTATTCGGTTCGCTGACATGGATACCGCTAAGGCATTTTATCACAGCGCAGACTACCAAAGGGCGCTTGGCTTTGCGTTGCCCGTGTCGACGCGCGACTATAAGTTTGTTGAAGGCGTCTAACCGCTACTGAATCTGACCTTCGGCAATGGCAGCAAACGCCCTTTGCCGAACGCTATCTGCTCTCAAGAAACTGATGGGCTTCGAGGATAGTCGCGCTCAGCCCATCAAAGAAACCTTGGTCGGTAACATCGATAAGGCCCGCCTGCTGCGGTGCGTCCTCAGCAACGCTGTCCAACGCGAGCTTTGTCACAAAAAGCGCGCTCGGTGCATTCAGCAATTCGCGGTGGCTGGCACCTTTGCCGTGTTTCAGCACATTGATCGCCAGATAATACTGGTGGAACCTATCCGCGAGTTCCGTTTGCCCAGCATCGCGCAGCAAGGTGACCAGTTTGCGCGAAAACGGGCCGCGTCTGAAATGATGCTGCATGCGTGCTTCGAAGGTGGAAAAAAGATCAACGGCTGCCAATTCCAACGCAATGGTCGCTGCGCGAAGGTCCTCGACGAGGGCATCAGTTCCCTGCCCCGCATCAATAAGCGTCGTAACCTCTGAAATGCGATCCTCAGACGGTTTTGCAGTAGCCCGCGCTGCTGCAACCAGTTCTTTTACGTCGTGTTCAGATGCCATTGTGCATTCTCCTAAAGCTACGACACCCCATAAGCTATGCGGCGGGGAATGATAGTGGTGAGGGTGATGTTGGCGGCATGCTGCAATGCGGGCAGTTACCCGTGCAACGCAGCAACCGTTTTGAGTGTGGAAAAGCCGTACAACGCCTCGAACCCTTTTTCACGTCCATGTCCTGAAAGACCCGTGCCGCCAAACGGCAACTCGACCCCGCCACCAGCACCGTAGTTGTTGATGAACACCTGCCCTGCCCGCAAAGCACGCGCCATGCGCATCTGCCGTGCACCATTTTCTGTCCAGCAGGATGCGACAAGACCAAAAGCTGTGCCGTTGGCAATCGCAATCGCCTCAGCCTCGTCCTTGAACGGGATGATGACCTGCACAGGGCCAAAAATTTCATCCTGCGCCAGAGTATGGTCAGGCGGCACATCTGCAAACAACGTTGGCTTCACATAGGCACCGCCTTTTGGCGCGTCATCGACAATTTGCCCGCGCGCTGCACAGGTCAAGTCTGACCCTTTGGCGATGAATCCTTCGACGATTTCCTTTTGGCGCTGGGATACCAAGGGACCCACATCATGGCTGTCCATTGCAGGCCCTGCGCGCAACGCGCTATAGCGTTCTGCCATCGCCGCCACGACCTGATCATAGACACCATGCTGCACCAAAATGCGCGATGACGCGGAACAGGTTTGCCCAGCGTTTTGGATACCTGCATTGACGAGAAACGGCAGTGCCGCGTCAATGTCAGCGTCATCGAAAACGATTTGGGGGGATTTACCGCCCAATTCCAGCGTGACGGGCACGACATTGTCGCCCGCAGTACGTTGGATCAATTTCCCCACCCCGACAGACCCTGTAAAGGAAATATGGTGCACGCCTTTATGTGCCGCCAGTGCAGCACCCGCCTCTGCCCCCAACCCGGGCACAACATTCAACGCGCCAGCGGGTAGCCCCGCTTCATTTGCGATCTGCGCAAAAGCAAGTGCTGTCAAGCACGCCTCTTCTGCCGGTTTCAGCACGCAAGCATTGCCCATCGCCAACGCCGCCCCAACAGACCGCCCGATGATCTGCATCGGATAGTTCCAAGGAATGATATGCCCCGTCACCCCATGCGGTTCTCGCAAAGTGTAGACGGTGTAGCCGTCCAGATAGGGGATCGTTTCGCCGTGAACTTTATCAGCAGCTCCGCCGTAGAATTCCAGATAGCGCGCAAGCGCCAAAACATCGGCGCGGGCTTGGGCAAGTGGTTTGCCGACGTCCATCGCTTCAAGCTTTGCCAACTCGTCGACATGGGTCAGGACGGCGCGCCCGATTGTGGACAACATGCGACCGCGCTCTGCGGCGGTAGCGCGGCCCCAATCGCCAGCGAGTGCAGCATCTGCAGCGCAAACAGCTGCATCAATGTCGGAGGATTGGCCCCGCGCAATCCGGCACAACGTGGTGCCGTCAGAAGGGTTCAAAAGCGGTAAGGTTTCTTGACCCAAAGGCGTAACCCAAGCACCGGCTATAAAGCACATGCTTGGGTTAATATTAAGCGGTCTGATCGTCATCAGTTTAATTGCCGTAGGCGATTGATGGTAACCACGTCACGAGTGCGGGGAACTGGAACACGATGAACAGACCAAGGACCTGCAGCAGTACGAACGGGATCACACCTTTGTAGATGTCCATGATCGTCACACCTGGAGGGCACACGCCCTTAAGGTAGAACAAAGCAAAGCCCACGGGCGGAGTTAAGAATGACGTTTGTAAGGTCACCGCCACTAGGATCGCAAACCACGTCACCACAGGTGCTGCCACTTGGCCGAAATCTGGAATATCCGCATCAATGCCCAGACCCTGAATGATTGGCAGCATCAACGGCATGATGATGATCGTGATCTCGATCCAGTCCAGCAAGAAGCCCAGCAAGAAGATGATGAACAAGATAAACAAGATGATCGCATAAGGGTCGTCGAACACTGAAAGCACCAAACCTTCGATGATCTCGTCCCCGCCGTAACGGCGCAGGATGAAAGCAAAGAAGTTCGCAGCCAAGAAGATACCAACGATATATCCTGCGGTATTCAGCGTTGAACGGCTAACTTCGCGCATGACCTTAAAGTCCAGACGCCTATTGAAGATCGCAAGCATCGTAGCACCCAAGGCACCCAAACCAGACGCTTCGGTTGGTGTGGCGAAACCGGCAAAGATCGAACCCAGAACCAACAAAATCAGGAACATGGGCGGGATAACCGCAAGCAACACCTCTTTGATGACGGGCCACCCGACCTCTTCTGTCTTTTCAGGCACAGGCATCGCGTCAGGGTTCAAAAGGCCATAGACCACGATAAAGACGATATACAGCGTACCAAGGATCAGACCTGGGAACAGCGCTCCCATGAACAGATCGCCAAGGCTGATGGCCAACTGGTCGGACATAATCACCAGCATGATGGACGGCGGGATCAAAATGCCCAACGTCCCAGCCGACGCAATTGTGCCCGTCGCGATAGGCTTGGAATAATTTTGCGCCATCATGGCAGGCAAGGCCATCACACCCAACAACGTCACGGATGCACCAACAACACCGGTTGATGCGGCTAAAATGATACCGATCAAAAGCACCGTCAAAGACAGACCGCCACGCAAGCCACCAAACAGCTTTTGCATTGCGTACATCATGCGTTGTGCAACACCGGATTGATCCAGCATCAGGCCCATAAAGATAAACATCGGCAAGGCCACTAAGACAGGGTTATTCACCGTACTACCAAAAATACGCGATGAAAGCGCGCCTAGCTTTTGATAGTCGATACCGGTGCGATCAAATTCGATGATATCGCGGAAAAAGGCACGGTTGGGGTCCAAAAAGACCTCGGCGATGACAACAAACACCAAGCTGACGCCGACGAGGGCCATCGCCACTGGAATACCGCGAAACAGCATCCAGATGAAGGTAAGGAACATGGCAATAACTGCCACCTCGTTCAAGGTGAGGTATTGTCCGATAAATGACAGCATGATTTACGCCTCTGACTTGCGGGATGGGTCCATAGCGCGCAGGACAAGGACGAGAATTGGGGCAATGATAAGGGCCGCAATGACCGTATAGGTAAGTTCGTAATTGCCGAACTCGAGTGAACCAAAAACTGGTCCGCGGCTTATTTCACGACTAGTGGCACCTTCGGCGGCAAACAGCGTCATCAAGGTATACAGACCGTAGTAAATCGCGAGGTTAACCAGCAAGAAAGTCGCCGGAAACGCGGACCACAAAACCCGCCACAGCCTTGGTGGGTTTTGACGTGACACATTGCGCACAATTGCGGCCCAGCAGGCCACTGCGATAAATACGAATGAAACGTTCATGAATGTCTTGAGGATCCACAAGTTATGCAGGCCATTGGGGCTGTTTGATCCTTCGTCAGCGCGGATCGATCCAAGCGCATAGTCAAAGGTCACATCCCAAGACAGCACGATAAACGGCAAGAACAGCCAGCCAATCGCGAATATATTGATGCGGGTCTTCTTTTCTTCAGGGAACTGGTCGTAAAGGATATCAACACGCACGTGGCTGTCGGTGGTCACTGCGTATCCGACGCCTACCAACACAGCCATGCCATAAAGCCACCACTGCAGGTCATCGAGCCATGCTTGGTTCATGCCATTGTTGCGCAAAATAACTTGCGCCGTGATCGCCAGCATCAAAAGTGGGAACAGCCAAGCCGCTATATTTGAAACGAAAACAACAAAACGGTCGCCGCGATTGTGATCTTTGCGCCCAATTTCACCGGGGTCAGAGACTGCGACAAGCTCTTCAATTTCATCCATGATGTGGGGGATCCTTCCAGCTGACATGCGTCGTGCAGACAAAGGGGCGGACAGAACCCGCCCCTCTTAATTCGCGTATCAACTAAGAATTAGTTGCGTGGACGCGGCAGATAGATGCTTTCGGACCAGACTTTGTATCCGGCACGGAATTCCTGCAAGTCAGTCCAGACTTCTGCAAAGTACTCGTCTTCGGCAGCAAGTTCAGCAGCAACTTCGTTCCAAGAAGATTCGAACGCGGCAAGCATTTCATCAGGCCAGATGCGGTTTGTTACACCATTCTCTTCTTCGTTCGTGATCATCGCAGCATAGTTCAACGCTTCGCCTTCGGCGTAGTTGGTTGTGATGTTTGCCAAGCAAGCGATCTCGATCTGGTTCTGCGAGAATTCGTCTAGATCCTCCCAGCGGTCTTTGTTGATCAGCAGCTCGAACATCGTCGCAGGCTGGTGCCAGCCGGGGAAGTAGTTGTTGGATGCGATGTTATAAAAGCCCAAACGCTGGTCAATCAGCGGCATGGAGAATTCAGTCGCATCAATCGCGCCACGCTCAAGTGCTGGGAAAATATCGCCAGCAGACAGCAGCGATGTGGATACGCCAAGACGCTCCATCACTTCAGCACCAAGACCGAAGAAGCGCATGTTCAGACCCTCAAGGTCTTCCAAAGTCTTGATTTCTGTCTTGAACCAACCGGATGTTTCTGGCGCAATGATACCGCAAGGCATAACTTTTACGTTATAGCCGTTCTGGTCATACATGCGCTGGAACAGCTCGTGGCCATCATCATAAAGCATCCAAGCAAGGAATTCGCCAGCTTCTGGGCCGAATGGCACAGCCGCAAACAGCGACGCAGATTTGATCTTACCCTGCCAATAACCAGCAGTCGTATAAGCCGCGTCAACGGAACCGTTAGATACAGCATCAAGTGCTTCAAGTGTTGGAACCAGTTCTCCGGGATCGAAGTGTTCGAATTCAACGTCGCGGGAAATGCTGTTGATTTTCTCAACAAAATCTACACCAGCGGTGCCAAGGATAGGCAGGTTACGCGAAAACGCAGATGTCATTTCGATGACTTCTTGCGCCTGTGCAGCGCCACCAGTTGCCAACGCGGCGGCAAGGCTAGCTGCTATTGCTTTATTCTTCATAAATATTCCTCCCAGAATACCACCCTTTAAGACGGGCGTGTGGGTCAAGATTTCATGCAACAACACACGACCACCATGTTGTCTAAAGTTCTTATTCGTCCGTAGACTACGTGATACGCGCAAAGGGATCCGGCTGGCTTGATCCAGATCATGTCTATGACCAAATGCTGACATGCCTCCTCGCATGTACAACACACCATCCACCCCCATTGGCGTATCACGAGCGCTCACTATTCACGTTTTTTTTCAAACTGTAAGCAATTTCCTGAAAAGAATTGAGATTCTTTTCACAACAATCGGAAACATGCTCGGCACGACATGGCAACCCACGCACCCGAACGGTTCTGTGTGCTTCAATTTTTCTCCGGCATTTTTGATGGGCCAGAAATAAATGCTTAGTTTTGAAAACTTGTGGTTCACTCCTCGTTTTGATTGGATTTTTTTGGCAGAGGTCGCCTCATCATTCAATTTTTTCGAAATCACTTCCAAAAAAACCAAGTGAATGGTAAATTCATTTATTATCAATGAGTTGCTTTTTTCATATTGTGAAATAAATTTTCACAAATCGGGAAAATGACAAGAAAAGGGACTGGGTATGCTCCAGACTTGGGTCAGAACAGGCACGTAGTCAATCACCTGCATCGGCCTAACGCTGACTAAAAATGGGCATGCGACGCCTCTGCCGCGCAACCTAGGATGCGGTTAAACACAGAATGCGGTAGTCGTACTTATTGCAGCGAAAGGTTCCCAATCACGGCGCGGATCACGCTATTGGTATCATCGCTGTC
>CBDTVI010000033.1:0-16436 GCA_965364065.1 uncultured Yoonia sp.
TGGCTGATCTGAAACTAACGGACGTTGCCAAGACCTATGGCGGCACCGTTGATGTTCTGAAAAACATCAATCTGGATATCAAACAAGGCGAGCTTATCGTCTTCGTTGGCCCGTCGGGCTGCGGTAAATCAACGCTTTTGCGCATGATTGCCGGACTTGAAAGCATCACAGGTGGAGAGTTGCAAATCGACGGGCAGGTCGTGAATGACGTACCCCCCGCGCAGCGCGGCATTGCGATGGTGTTTCAGTCCTACGCGCTTTATCCGCATATGACGGTGCGTGAAAACATGTCTTTTGCGCTCAAGCTTGCCAAGAAATCCACCGCAGAAATCGAAGAGGCCGTGGGCCGCGCTGCAAAAATCCTGCAGCTTGATGAATATCTGGATCGCTTGCCCAAAGCTCTTTCAGGTGGTCAGCGCCAGCGCGTGGCCATTGGCCGCTCTATTGTGCGTGATCCGAAAGTGTATCTGTTTGATGAACCGCTCTCGAACCTTGATGCCGCCTTGCGGGTGGCCACCCGGATCGAGATCGCACAGCTGAAGGAATCGATGCCGCAAAGCACGATGATTTACGTGACCCACGATCAGGTCGAGGCGATGACCTTGGCGACCCGCATCGTGGTACTTGCCAATAAAGGCATCGCGCAGGTTGGCACGCCGCTGCAATTGTACGAGCGCCCAGAGAATGAATTTGTAGCCCAGTTCATCGGCTCGCCTGCGATGAACATTCTGTCCGGCGAGGTTGTCGGCACAGGCGCGCAAACGACGATCAAGTTGCATGGTGGGGGGACTGCGACGTCTGCGGTGCCGACGACGGATGCTGACAAAGGTCTGCAGGTGAACGTTGGGGTGCGCCCAGAGGACTTGCTGGAAACTGCCGATGGTGCGGATTACCTGTTTGAGGGTAACGTGAATTTCACCGAAGCTTTGGGCGAAGTCACCTTGCTGTATTTCGAGCGTATGGGCGACAATGGACCTGTGATTGGCAAGCTGCCCGGCATCCACACTGATCTGCGCGGCAAGTCCGTGCGTTTGAACGCGGACCCGTCCAAGGTTCAAGTGTTCCACAACGGACAATCGCTTTATTACCGCTAAACTGCTGATCTGAGCCGTTGCGTATATCGCGTCGATGTGGTGGCATCGGCGCGATTTCTATTTATGGGGCTACATTATGCAAACACCGGTGAACACGCTGAAAAACGCACTGAATGCGGGACAGGTTCAGCACGGGATTTGGCTGACGTCAGGGACGGGGGTTTTGGCAGAACTTGCGGGCAACGCTGGTTTTGATTGGTGTCTGATTGACGGCGAACATGGCCCCAACACGGTGTCTGAGATGTTGCCACAACTGCAAGCACTGGCCATCAGCGGCACACCTGCAGTAGTGCGCGTCGCAAATGCAGAGGCTTGGATGATCAAACAGGTTCTTGATTTGGGGTGTCAGACGGTGCTTGTGCCGATGGTCGATGATGAGGAAGCGGCGCAAAAGATGTCACGCGCAATGCGCTACCCACCGCAGGGAAATCGCGGGATGGGGGCCGTTTTGGCGCGGGCGACTGGCTTTGGTGCCGTTAAGGATTACGCCCATACTGCAAACGATCAAGTCTGTTTATTGGTGCAGGCCGAAAGCGCGCAAGCAGTTGAAAATATTGATGCTATTGCGACAACAGACGGTGTGGACGGCGTGTTCGTCGGGCCAGCGGATCTGTCTGCTGACATGGGCTATCCGGGGCAGCCAGATCACCCTGAAGTCGAAAAGGCGATTGATCATCTGATCGCGCGCACCGTTGCGGCAGGTAAGATTGCAGGCATCATAACCTTTGATGAAAGCCGTCTAAATGAATATGCCGAGAAAGGTGTGACCTTCCTCGGCATTGGTGGTGATTTGGCTGTTCTGAATGGCGCGTTGCGTGGTTTAGCGGTGCGCGTCAAAACCTAGCCGCGACGACGACGCCCTGTGCGAGCGCGGCCTTCGCCCTCTTTGGGGGCGACGCGGTTGAATTTGATCCAGTCGCCACCTGATGCGTCATTGTTGGTCAAGAAGTTAGCCGCACGGATTGCTTCCATTTCCTTGCCTGCGCGGGGCAAGGTCGACCCCATGCCGAACAAAGTGACGAACATTTCGTCATCCATGTCTTCGGGCAAGATGATACCAGTGGCGGCGATTTCGGCCCGCTTTTCAGCGATCTTTTTAGGGCCAATCGGCAGGGCGACGGGGTTCATAATGGCGGATGTCATGCCCGCAGCCATCGCCATAGGCAGGAACGCGTTGTTGATGCCATGGCGGTTTGGCAGGCCAAAGCTGATGTTGGACGCGCCACACGTGGTGTTGACGCCTAGCTCTTCGCGCAAACGGCGTACCAAAGTGAAAACCTGCAAACCAGCAGTGCCCATTGCCCCAATCGGCATCACAAGCGGATCAACCACGATGTCATGGGCTGGAATGCCGAAATCGGCAGCACGTTCGACGATCTTTTTAGCAACGGCAAAACGCACGTCGGGATCTTCGGAAATACCCGTGTCGTCGTTGGAAATGGCTACGACCGGCACGTTGTATTTTTTGACCAGCGGCAGAACCAACTCCAGACGATCTTCTTCGCCAGTGACAGAGTTTAAAAGCGGGCGGCCTTCTGCAGCGGCCAAACCATTTTCAAGCGCACCCGGCACAGAGCTGTCGATGCACAGTGGAACATCAACAATCGCCTGCACGCGTTTGACCATTTCGCGCATCAAAGGAGGTTCGACAAAGTTGTTGTCAGCATAGCGCGGATCTTCGGCCATTTTGTTCGAGAACACAGCGCCAGAGTTGATGTCGAGGATGTTGGCGCCAGCAGCGACCTGCGCAATCGCATCGGCCTCTACTCGCGAAAAATCACCACGCTCAAGTTCTTCGGCCAATATCTTGCGACCCGTTGGGTTGATCCGCTCACCGATCACGCAAAAGGGTTGGTCGAACCCGATAATAGCAGTCTTTGTTTTGGATTCGACAATCGTGCGTGTCATAGACAAGTCCTTAGGATTGAGAAGCAGGAATAGCGGACGTGCCGCCATTTGCGATGGCCCAATTGGCGTTGGTCTTGATGCCGCCAAGTGGGAAAAAGTGAACATGGGTGATGTTGAAATCGGGGTTGGCGGCCTTGTGGGCAGCCAATTCAGCCAAGACTTCGGATGGTTCAAACGGCAGCAGCAATTTGGTCACATCCTTGGCGCGTTTCTGAAGCACCTTAAGTGACGGGCCCACACCGCATGCGATTGCGAATTTGATCAACGTTTGCAGCTTGGCTGGGCCGGCGATACCAATGTGAATTGGCAACGCAATTCCAGCGGCTTTGATCGCGTCAGCCCATGCGATGATCGGGCCTGCCTCAAACGCGAACTGCGTGGCCAAGGCCATGCTTGCATCAGAGGTGTTTGCAAATGTCTGCTTCCAACGCAGCGCATCCATGACAAGGGTGTTGCTGCCGTCTTTGTCGATGTCACGGTTGCCCTCAGGGTGGCCTGCGACGTGCAAATGTTTGAACCCAGCTTTGCCAAACAGGTCGGTTTCCAGCAGTTGCATAGAAGAATGGAACTGCCCGTGCGGTTTATCGACACCACCCGCCAGCAACAGTGCTTGATCGACGCCAGCCTCACCCTGATAGCGCGCGATCCAATCGGCCAGGGTTGCTTCGTCTTTTATGATGCGGGCAGGGAAGTGCGGCATGACTTTATAGCCATCTGCGGCCAATCGCTTGGCTGTGGCGACCATGTCTTCAATCGGGGTGCCTTCGATGTGGGCGACATAAACCCGCGTACCTGCCGGCAGGAGTGCGGTAAAGTCTTCAACCTTTTCTGCGGTGCGCGGCATCACCTCTATCGAGTAGTCTTGCAAAAGCGCTTCTACCTGCGGGTTCACAGGTGTCTCAACAGGGGTTTTATATTTACCGAATGAAAGCAAAGACATGGGGCAGGCTCCGAGTTAGGTTGTTGAGGCTGATGCCCAGCCGTCATTGGCAATCAGGGTCTTGATCCGGTCGAGGTCGAATTCAGCGTCGATCTTGGCAACCATGGCTTCGGCGGCTTCTTGATCTGTGCCGTCAACAGGCACAGGGGCCGCTTTGCGGAAGCCTTCGATGTAGTCATCTGACTCAGCCGCACCTGATTTCATCGCAGCGCGGTCAATGGCTTGTTCAAACCGCTCTGGTAAAGGCAGCTTGGTGCCGCGGCGACCACGGCCCACAATAACCTGCGCCGGCATATCGCGCCAATAAACGACAATAACGTCAGCCATTTGATTCTCCCTCATTCCTCTTACGCCGTTCTATCATTCACTTATCTGCGCCAATGTCGGTTTTCGACATGCCAGACGCAGTGAGCGACTGCCCTTCATTGCTAGCGGGTGCCATGAGGGCGGGCCAGTCTTGCGCGCCCTCAAATTCTTCATCTTCTTCATGCGGCAGATTGGCGAAAACAATCACAAGACTTGTGCATAGCCTACGGGCGACATAGCTTGAGGATAACTTGAAAATGGAGGGCGTGATTATGACGCCCAAGCGTCCCAACGGTGCGGGCGTGTTCCCTAAAGCGGTCGAGACCCCCGCGCCAACATCGCCTGATCCGGCGCAGCTTTATGCTGCATTGGACTTAGGCACAAATAGCTGTCGTATGCTGGTCGCCCAACCCAAGGGCAGCCAGTTCCACGTGGTCGACAGTTTCTCAAAGTCTGTGCAGCTGGGCCATGGCCTTGAAAGCACGGGCCGCTTGTCGCGTGCTTCGATGAACCGCACGATTTCAGCGATGCGAATTTGCCGCGAAAAGCTCAAGCGCCACGGCGTGCAGCGTATGCGTTTGGTCGCGACAGAAGCATGTCGGCGTGCGCTGAACGGGGATAACTTTATCGCCCAAGTGCGCCGCGAAACTGGTCTTGACCTCGAGATTATCAAACCCGAAGAAGAAGCGCGTTTGGCAGTCATTTCTTGCGCGCCTTTGGTCAGTATGAACACCGAACAGCTTTTGGTCGTTGATATCGGGGGGGGCTCTACGGAGTTGGTCTGGATTGATTTGACCAATGTACCAAAACGCGAAAGACCACGTGCAATCATGCGCTTACATGCCGGATTTAAATCTGATCCGGGGCCGTTTGCGGCCGCCAAAGTCGTGGATTGGATTTCCGTGCCATTGGGTGTGGCCACTTTGCGCGACCAA
Organism: uncultured Yoonia sp.; assembly: GCA_965364065.1. GTDB lineage: Bacteria > Pseudomonadota > Alphaproteobacteria > Rhodobacterales > Rhodobacteraceae > Yoonia. Next base: position 5,184 of record CBDTVI010000033.1, read on the forward strand.
TTCGCCGACGTCGAAGACGATGCCGCGCGGTTTGCCCTGATGAGCTGGTTTTTTGAGGAAAACCTCGAGGAATTTTCGCCCTATGCCGCGGCCCAAGCCCGCGAGGGTTTCCAGATCATCGGCACAAGCGGCACCGTGACGACCGTTGCGGCCAGTCATCTTGGCCTGAAACGATATGACCGGACCAAAGTGGATGGGTTACGCATGTCCTCTGATCAAATTGATACAGTGATCCGTGACTACCTGACGTTGGGTCCCGCTGGGAGGCGTGCTGATCCACGGATTGGGAAAGATCGGCAAGCGCTGATCATGTCAGGATCGGCTATTTTGCAGGCGTTGATGCGGCTTTGGCCGACGGATCGGCTGTCTGTGGCGGACCGTGGACTGCGCGAAGGACTGCTTTATGCGCAGATGTCTGCCGATGGGGTCTTGGAAGATACCCCGTTTTAGGAGTAAAGCGCTGTTATGGGCAAAAAACCAACCAAAAATGCGTCTGGTCGCGGTCAACGCGATCTTGCTGTCAAAGTCAAAACTGCGCGGGGGCGCAAGCTAAGCTCAACCAACTGGTTGCAGCGACAGTTGAACGATCCCTACGTAAAGCGCGCGCAAGTCGACGGATATCGGGGCAGAGCGGCCTATAAGATACTAGAATTGGACGATAAATATCGTTTTCTGATACCGGGCGCGCGTGTTGTCGATCTGGGCTGTGCACCGGGCGGATGGCTGCAGGTGGCGGTGAAACGCGCCAACACTTTGGGCGAACGCAAAAGCAAAGCTGTGGGATATGTATTGGGCGTTGACCTACAAGAGGTCGATCCGGTTCCGGGTGCTGAAATCCATCAGCTTGATTTTCTTGAAGACGACGCTGATCTTCAGGTGCGTGAATGGCTGGGCGGCAAGGCAGATGTTGTGATGTCCGATATGGCGGCTTCGGCCTCTGGGCATAAGCAAACCGATCACATCCGAATTATCACGCTCTGCGAGGCCGCTGCTTATTTCGCGTTCGATGTGCTAGAAGAGGGCGGCACATTCGTGGCCAAAGTCCTTGCAGGCGGCGCTGAAGGGGATTTGCAAAAACTGCTGAAAGCGCGATTCACCAAGGTCGCCAACGTAAAACCACCGGCGTCGCGTTCAGATAGTTCCGAGAAATTCGTTGTCGCGACAGGGTTTAAAGGCTCAGACGCGGTGTAATTTCGTGCCCCAATCGGCGCAGTCACTTATCAATTTTTCCGATGGAATATGATCCGTCACAAAATGATCGACTTGCGCAAGTGACGCGATTTTGACAGCAGCCTTGCGCGTAAATTTCGTGCTGTCAGCGACAAGGATCGTCGCGCGGGCCGCTTTGATGACCTGCTGACTGATACGGACCTCTTGTGGGTCAAAGTCCAAAAGGTCACCGCTCAGGTCAATTGCAGATGCCCCGATCACTGCAAAGTCGACCTTAAAACGATCAATGGCCAAAGCCGCCAAATCACCAACCAATCCGCCGTCGGACCGGCGCAAACTGCCACCTGCGACAACCACGTCGCAGGTTGGATTGCTGGCCAATATATTGGCAACATTTAGATTATTGGTCACAACCATTAGATTTTTATGGGCATGAAGTGCATGGGCGACGGCTTCGGTTGTGGTGCCGATATTCAAGAATAGCGATGCGCTATCAGGGATAAGGCGCGCCACGCGCCGTGCAATCCGCAACTTGATGTCACGGTTTAACGCGCGGCGATCTCCATAACCAATATTGCTCACGCCAGAGGGCAGGACCGCGCCACCGTGAATACGCTCAAGCAGGCCCGCCGCGCAAAGCTGGCGTAAATCGCGCCGGATCGTTTGGACGGCAACGCCCAAACTGTCGGACAAGGCAGTCGCCGTCACTTTGCCATCGGATTGGGCTTGCGCGCGGATGAGGTCGTGTCGCCGAGAAGTATCCATATGTTCGTTTTGCCAAGCTTGCGAACATGTGGCAAGGAACTATCTTTGATTTAGTGTATCTACACGCTTTCGTATAATGTTCGCATCGTGAAGGCCGAACATTCTTACCGATGTGACTTGCACCAGCATGCTTGACGCGTAACACGGGTCAAAACCAATGAGGCATGAAATGAAAACAGACTTTGACGTCTTTATAATCGGCGGCGGGATCAACGGCTGCGGTATCGCACGTGATGCATCCGGTCGGGGATTGAAGGTCGGATTGGCTGAGATGAATGATCTGGGTTCTGCCACGTCTTCTGCGTCGACCAAACTGTTTCACGGTGGTTTGCGCTATCTTGAGTTCTTTGAATTCGGGCTGGTGCGTAAGGCGTTAATAGAACGCGAAGTCCTCTTGAAGAATATGCCCCACATCAGTTGGCCGATGCGATTTGTGCTGCCTTATCATAAAGATATGCGGTTCGAGAATGACACGCCGACCTCGAAGCTACTATCCGCTGTGATGCCATGGATGAAAGGGCGTCGTCCTGCATGGCTGATCCGACTTGGCCTATTCATGTATGACAACTTGGGAGGGCGCAAAATCCTGCCGGGCACGCAGACTGTTGATTTGACCACGGACCCGGTCGGCACGCCTTTGAAGGGGAAATTCAAACAGGCTTACGAATACTCTGACTGTTGGATCGAGGATGCCCGACTGGTTGTTCTGAATGCACGTGATGCGCAAACACGGGGCGCACAGATCATGACCCGCACAAAGGTCATCAGTGCGAGCCGCGTCGATGATCACTGGGAAATCGTGACAGAACACGCAGGTCAGCAGACGACCCACACGGCCCGTGCATTGGTAAACGCAGGCGGCCCTTGGGTTGAAAACATTGTACGCGAAGTTGCGCGGCTGAACACTTCTGAAGGGGTGCGATTGGTACGCGGCAGCCATATCGTTACGAAAAAGCTGTTTGATCACGACAAAAGCTACTTTTTCCAAGGCGAGGATGGCCGGATTATTTTCGCGATTCCTTACGAGACTGATTTCACGCTGATTGGCACGACAGACGCTGAACATGAAGATCTGTCCCAAAAGCCTTATGCGACAGACGAAGAACAAGATTACCTCTGTGCTTTTGCAACCCAATACTTCGAAAAACCAGTGACACGCGAAGATGTGGTTTGGACATATTCAGGTGTGCGTCCGCTCTATGATGACGGGGCGAAATCAGCCACTGCAGCAACCCGCGACTATGTCTTGTCGCTGGATGATAACGGTGCACCGCTGCTGAATATCTTTGGTGGTAAGATCACGACCTACCGGAAGCTTGCCGAAAACGCGCTGAAAAAGCTTGCCCCATTGGTGGGCGGTGATGCGCCTTGGACCCATGACGCGGCCTTGCCGGGTGGAGATTTCGAGGTTGGTGCGCGCGATCAATTGGTAACTGATTTGCAAGCGGCCTATGCATTTTTGACACCTGCGTGGGCTCTGCGCTTGATCAAAGCGTATGGAACTGAAGCCAGTCAAATCATGGGAAATGCACAGCAAGCCATTGATCTTGGAGTGGATTTTGGCGCAACCTTGACCGAGGCAGAGGTCAAGTGGCTGATATCCAACGAGTTTGCCGCTGCAGCCGAGGATATCGTGTGGCGACGCTCAAAACTGGGATTGCGCATGACAAAAGAACAGATTGCGACGCTCGACACATATATGGCGGCTTGAGCCTGACGGCGGGCGGGTTACGCTAGACGAAACTGGGGGGTACTATGAAATACATTTTGGCCATCGACCAAGGCACGACGTCCAGCCGTGCAATTATTTTCGACGCCGACATGCGCGTCAAAGCGTCTGCCCAAGAGGAATTCACCCAGCATTTCCCCCAGTCTGGCTGGGTTGAACATGATCCTTCTGATATCTGGTCCTCTGTCGCGTCCACATGCCGTGGTGCGATTGAAAAGGCAGGAATCACCGCAGATGATGTGGCGGCGATCGGGATTACAAATCAGCGAGAAACAACGCTGATCTGGGATAAAAAGACGGGTGAACCGATCCATAATGCCATTGTCTGGCAAGACCGCCGCACCGCACCTTTCTGCGAAGAATTGCGCCGCGAAGGATTCGAAACCACGATCACACACCGCACAGGATTGCTTGCTGATCCGTATTTTTCGGGCACAAAAGTCCACTATATCTTGAACAAGGTAGAGGGCGCGCTGGCGCGTGCACAGGCAGGCGAGCTGCTGTTCGGCACGGTCGACAGCTATCTGATCTGGAAGCTGACCGGTGGAAAGCGCCATGTCACAGATGCTACGAATGCCGCACGCACAATGCTTTATGACATTCGCAAGGGTCGGTGGAGCACAACGATTTGCGACCGCTTTGGTATTCCTGCGTCCATGTTGCCCGAAGTTCTTGATTGCGCGGCTGATTTTGGGATGACCCGCGCTGATCTATTCGGGAAAGAGCTGCCTATTTTGGGTGTAGCTGGCGACCAGCAAGCTGCGACAATCGGGCAGGCTTGTTTCCGGCCAGGCATGTTGAAATCTACCTACGGGACGGGCTGTTTTGCGCTGCTTAATACTGGCGATACATTGGTTGAAAGCAAAAAGCGGCTTTTGGGCACGATTGCTTACCAGTTTGACGGCAAGCCAACCTACGCCCTTGAAGGGTCAATTTTCATTGCTGGTGCCGTCGTGCAATGGCTCCGTGATGGATTGAAAATCATCCGAGATGCGAAAGAAACACAGCCCTTGGCCCAGACTGCAGACGAGGGACAAGAGCTGTACATGGTGCCTGCTTTCACTGGTCTTGGTGCGCCTTATTGGGATGCTGATGCGCGCGGTGCGATTTACGGTCTGACCCGCAATTCCGGTCCGGCAGAGTTCGCACGCGCCGCATTGGAAAGCGTTGGTTTTCAGACACGTGATTTATTGGAGGCAATGAAAAGCGACTGGCAAGCATCTGATACAGATGGCGTTTTACGTGTTGATGGCGGAATGAGTGCCTCTGATTGGTCAATGCAATTTTTGTCTGACATCATCGGCGCGCCTGTGGATCGGCCAACAGTCCTTGAGACAACTGCGCTTGGGGTTGCTTGGCTGGCGGGGATGCGTGCAGGGATTTATCCCGATCAAGAAGGCTTTGCTGCCAACTGGGCCCTGGATAGGCGGTTCGAGCCTGCAATGGATCCTGCGTTGCGTGAGCGTCGGTATGCAGGATGGAAAGACGCAGTTCGTCGTACCCTGACGTAATGCCTGTCATAGTAGTGGCGTGAAAAGATCACCGACGAGTCCGCTAGCGCCGCCCCAATTCCCAAACTTCAAATTCCGGGGCATGTTTGTCGCGTAACTTGCTTTCGACCTGCTGTGACAGTTGCAAGTCCATCTTCGGTGACACGTTTTTCTGCTTTAAATCGATTTTCATTTCTAGATGACTCTCCAGAAACCCCATCACCTTGTCCCATTGTTCATATTGAAACAGATGATCTGCACCGATCTCATCATCGTTGATCCGTAGGAATTTGTTTTGTGATCCCACGTTTGCGAACGGAGCTGGCTGTCCTTTGCAATATTCCAGCACAAAGTTATCAAAGCTGATGCCATGCGTACTGTTTTCCTGTCCGATCAAATCCTTTCGCGTTCTGTAGCGGTACCAACTGCCAAGCCAGTCGATTGGATTGCGCACGATCGCCATTAATTCCGGTTCTTGCCCACCCGCTTGTATAAAGAAGGGTTTAAGAAAACGTTTATAGCGATAGCAAGGTGCGTGTTTTAGATGCGGTGGATCGCGCAAAACCATTGATGCGCGCGGGGCAAGCGCGCCTTGCAACGCAGTCGAACCTGTTTTTGGCACAGCCAACAACACGAGATTTTCTTTCCAGAAAACAAGCATCTGATCCCCAACTTCCGTGTTTCAACAATCTATTTGTAGGACATAAACCAATCCTTAACCACTCCTTGGTGATGATGGGGCCGCAAATAAATGTTGCAATGTTCTTCTTTTGGTCCCATTAGTTATGAAGAACACAAGAAGAACAAAAAGCAGTGATTGCCGCCCTGCGGGGGGCATGAGATAAGGACGCGAAACATGGCAACGGCAGAACTCCTCAAAATGACTGATAAGAAAACCGCAGATAAAGAAAAGGCGCTGGAAAGCGCGCTGGCGCAGATCGAACGACAGTTCGGCAAAGGCTCCATAATGAAGCTTGGCGGTAAGAATCAGATGCCCGACATCGAGGCGACATCGACAGGTTCGCTGGGTCTTGATATCGCACTTGGCATTGGTGGCTTACCCAAGGGCCGTGTCGTAGAGATTTACGGACCGGAATCGTCCGGTAAAACGACATTGACGCTGCACGCGATTGCAGAAGAACAGAAAAAGGGCGGTGTTTGTGCCTTTGTCGATGCGGAACATGCGCTAGACCCGTCTTATGCAAAAAAGCTTGGTGTTAACCTTGATGAATTGCTTATTTCGCAACCCGATACGGGCGAGCAAGCGCTAGAGATCGTAGATACGCTGGTCCGGTCAGGCGCGGTGAGCATGGTTGTTATCGATTCGGTGGCCGCATTGACGCCAAAGTCGGAACTTGAAGGCGATATGGGTGACAGCTCTGTTGGGGTGCACGCACGCTTGATGAGCCAAGCCATGCGAAAGCTGACCGGTTCAATCAATCGGTCCGGCTGTATGGTGATTTTCATCAACCAGATCCGCATGAAGATTGGTGTGATGTTCGGGTCGCCTGAGACGACGACAGGCGGTAACGCGCTAAAGTTCTATGCGTCTGTCCGTTTGGATATTCGCCGCATTGGTGCGGTCAAGGATCGCGATGAGATTGTCGGAAACGCAACCCGCGTTAAGGTCGTTAAAAACAAAGTGGCACCACCATTCAAACAGGTCGAATTCGATATCATGTATGGTGAAGGTATCTCGAAAACTGGTGAGCTTCTTGATCTTGGTGTAAAGGCCGGGATTGTTGAAAAGTCCGGTGCGTGGTTCAGCTATGGCGATGAGCGTATCGGTCAGGGTCGCGAAAATTCCAAGCTGTTCTTAAAAGAGAACACACGGATTGCACTCGAGATTGAGGATAAAATCCGCGCGGCGCACGGGCTCGATTTCGCTCTGCCCGAGACAAGTGTTGATGAAGGTGGCGACGACCTCGTGGAAGTCTAAGGTAGCTGGCCGCATTTGAAGGCATGTCCCCATAGTCGATGATGCTGGAAAGTATTTGGAAAAAGGTGTCGCAACTGCGGCACCTTTTTTCGTTGGAATAGGGGCCATCTGACAGGTTTCATAAATGGCAATTGCGATTTCGGGCCACGCAATGCGGCCGTCAGTTCCGTTTGACTGTGGACAGCATGCAGGTGCGCGGGTATTTCTGCACGCCAAAGCGATAGCCTAATTGAAAGCGTGTCATGACCAGTCTTGCAGACATCCGTTCGACCTTTCTGAATTACTTCGACAAAAACGGACATGAGGTTGTTCCATCCAGCCCGTTGGTTCCGCGGAATGACCCGACGTTGATGTTTACCAACTCTGGCATGGTGCAATTTAAGAACATGTTTACGGGTGTTGAAAACCGCGACTACTCCCGGGCGACAAGCAGCCAGAAATGTGTGCGCGCGGGCGGCAAGCACAATGACCTAGATAATGTGGGTTACACGGCGCGGCACCATACGTTTTTTGAAATGCTGGGTAACTTCAGCTTTGGCGACTACTTTAAGGCGGAAGCAATCCCTTATGCTTGGGAGTTGCTAACAAAGGAATTCGACATCAACCCCGATCGTTTGTTGGTAACGGTTTATCACACCGACGATGAAGCGGCGAATATGTGGAAGAAGGTCGCGGGCCTAAGCGACGACAAGATTATCCGCATTCCAACCGACGATAACTTTTGGCGTATGGGGCCAACGGGCCCTTGCGGACCATGTACCGAGATTTTCTATGATCATGGCGATCATATCTGGGGTGGTCCTCCCGGTTCAGTAGAGGAAGACGGAGACCGTTTCATTGAGATTTGGAACGTCGTCTTCATGCAGAACGAACAGTTCGAAGATGGCAAGATGAAACCGCTTGATATGCAATCAATTGATACTGGCATGGGGCTAGAGCGGATTGGTGCTCTTTTACAGGGCAAGCATGACAACTACGATACAGATTTGATGCGCGCCCTGATGGAGGCTTCTGCGGATGCCACATCAAGCGATCCTGACGGCCCGGGCAATACGCATCACCGCGTAATCGCGGATCACTTGCGGTCGACCTCGTTTTTGATTGCCGAAGGCGTGCTGCCCTCAAATGAAGGTCGCGGCTATGTGTTGCGCCGGATCATGCGTCGCGCGATGCGACATGCGCATTTGCTAGGGTCCAAGGATCCGGTCATGCACCGTCTGGTGCCTGCGTTGGTGCAACAAATGGGTGCGGCATATCCTGAATTGGGTCTAGGCCAGCGTCTGATCGAAGAGACGCTGTTGAACGAAGAAGTTCGTTTTAAGCAGACGCTTGATCGCGGCTTGAAGCTCTTGGATGACGAACTGGCGGGCTTGGCCGAGGATGCAGCGTTACCAGGCGAGGCGGCTTTCAAGCTTTATGATACGTTTGGCTTCCCACTTGATCTGACCCAAGATGCACTGCGTGAAAAAGGCCGCGCTGTTGATACTGATGGTTTCAACGCTGCAATGGCCGCACAGAAAGCCAAAGCGCGTGCCGCTTGGTCTGGTACTGGTGAGGCCGCTGATAGCGCGATTTGGTTCGATATCGCGGATGAAAGCGGCGCAACCGACTTTTTGGGCTACGATACGATGTTGGCCGAGGGGCAAATCGCGGCTTTGGTAGTGGATGGCGGCACAGTGAACCAGACAGATGGTGAGGTGCAGATCGTGCTGAACCAAACACCGTTTTATGCTGAATCCGGTGGTCAAGTTGGCGATGCGGGCATGTTGGTGACAGAAACTGGCAAAGCGCAGATTACGGATACAAAGAAGGTTACAGGCCTTTATGTGCATTTTGCAAAGGTAGTCGAAGGATCGATCAGCAAAGGGCAGGGCGCTGAACTACAAGTTGATCCTGTGCGGCGCGGTGATATTCAAGCAAACCATTCGGCCACGCATTTGTTGAATGAGGCACTACGCGAAGTTTTGGGTGATCACATTGCACAGCGCGGTTCGCTAAATGCGCCTGATCGGTTGCGGTTTGATTTCAGCCACACCAAGGCACTCAGCACTGATGAATTGGCGCGGGTTGAACGTGATGTGAATGCCATGATCCGTCAAAATAGCCGTGTTGAGACACGTATTATGACCCCCGATGATGCCCGTGCGATGGGTGCGCAGGCGCTGTTTGGTGAAAAATATGGTGACGAAGTGCGGGTTGTGTCGATGGGCCGTCAGGATGGGTCCGGCAAGGGCAGCAACGGCAATACGTATTCGCTAGAGCTGTGCGGCGGAACGCATGTTTCACAACTAGGCGAAATTGGGGCTTTTGTGACCTTGGGCGATAGCGCATCAAGTGCCGGTGTGCGCCGGATTGAAGCGCTGACCGGGCAGGCGGCTTTGGAATATCTGCGTGGCCAAGACACACGTTTAGGTCAAGTGGCGTCTGCGTTGAAGGCGCCAGCGTCAGAGGTTGCGGACCGTGTGAAGGCACTGCTCGAGGAACGCAAAGTGCTGACAAATGAAGTGGCGCAGCTTCGCCGTGAAGTGGCGATGGGTGGCGGGGCGCAAACGGCGGCCCCATCAGAGGTTATTAACGGCGTTCCTTTTCAAGCACAGGTTTTGACAGGTGTGACGGGCAAGGATTTGCCCGCGCTCATCGATGAAATGAAGTCGTCATTGGACAGCGGTGCGGTCTTGCTGATCGCTGATACGGGCGGCAAGGCGGCAGTCGCCGTTGGCGTGACTGCTGACTTGACAGATCGAGTGTCTGCGGTTGATTTGCTGCGCGCTGTGACACCCGAACTTGGTGGCAAAGGCGGCGGTGGACGTGCTGATATGGCCCAAGGCGGTGGCGCATCAGTCGAAAATGCAGACGCTGGAATTGCTGCGGCGAAAGCTGTTTTAGAGGCGTTGAAATGACCGCACTTTGGGTAAGCCACGTTAAAGTCACTGATCCTGTCAGCTATGCCGAATACGCCAAGCGTGCGACAGGTGCGATTTCGGCGCATGGCGGTGTATTTCTGGCGCGCGGTGGTGCCTATGTTCAGCTTGAAGGCCCCGACCGCCCACGCAATGTTGTGGCCCGTTTTGCGAGCTTAGATGCTGCACATACGTGTTATAATTCAGCCGCTTACCAAGAAGCTTTGCAGTTTGCTATCGGTGCGTCCGAGCGCGAGCTTAGCATCTTTGAAGAGATCGCTTGAAGGGCCAACTTGCTGAAATGATGGCACGCCATGCGCGTGTTGGTCGACTGGACTGGATCGGTTTGCGGAGCGAACGCTATGCTCCGATCGACGTGGTCACTGAGGTTCAGATTGAAGATGCGGGGTTAGCGGGCGATCATGGCCGCCCCGGAAAACGTGCTGTGACGTTGATCCAAGCAGAGCATCTGTCTGTCATTGCGGCTTTTGCAGACCTCGAAGTGGTGTCTGCGCAAGATTTACGCCGCAATCTAGTTATCTCGGGGCTAAATCTATTGGCTTTACGCAAAGGACTTTTGCGTATCGGTGACGTCGTGCTGGAAATCCACGGACCATGCCCGCCGTGTTCTCGTATGGAAAAAATCTTGGGTGCGGGGGGCTACAACGCCATGCGTGGGCATGGGGGTTGGTATGCCAGCGTCGTCCAAACAGGCCGGATCGCGGTCGGGGATCAGGTCGCGCCATTACAGCGCGACCCGAATATTATTTAGCCAGCGCGCGATTGACGCTTACGCTCGTGTGGGTCAAGGAAACGCTTGCGCAAACGGATCGCATTTGGCGTGACTTCGACCAGCTCATCATCGTCGATATAAGCAATCGCCTGCTCAAGCGACATGACGATTGGTGTTGTCAAACGCACTGCTTCATCCGTGCCAGAGGCCCGAACGTTGGTCAGCTGCTTACCCTTTAGGGGGTTAACTTCCAGATCGTTCTCACGGCTGTGTTCGCCGATGATCATGCCTTGATAGACGGCTTCTTGAACGCCAATGAAGAACTTACCGCGATCTTCCAGCTTCCACAGTGCAAACGCCACGGATGTGCCGTTCTCCATTGAGATCAGAACACCCTGACGGCGACCTTGGATTTTGCCTTTGTACGGCGCCCAGCCATGGAACAAGCGGTTCAATACGCCAGTACCGCGCGTGTCAGTCAAGAACTCACCGTGATAGCCGATAAGGCCACGCGATGGGACCAGCGC
>CBDTVI010000034.1:0-16175 GCA_965364065.1 uncultured Yoonia sp.
ACATTTCCATTCACCGCTTCTTAACTAACCCAGGCTAACAATTAACCAGCGTCAAGCAGTTGTGGCTGGAAACCACCACATCTTGGCGCTAGAACACAAAAATTCACTGGTGGTATAATCAATCTATGCGTTTTCTAAGTATCCTTGGTCCTGAAGCGACCTTTCTTCTATCTGCCGCTTGCATTGGTTTTTTACTGAAATCCGTGATGTAAGCTGTAAACAGCACGCATGCGCCTGCGCAGGGTTTGAACCTTGCGCCAAAGCGCTTACCTTTGATCGTGATACTGCGACAAAGGATGACCGCAATGTTCCGACTTGCTACCGCAACTGCCCTTGTGACAACTCTCAGTTTGCCTGCCGCGGCAGCATGCGTGGGCGACAGCTATTTCGATCTGATGACCGATGCGCAGAAAACACAACTTTCCGCCAGCATCGCGGATATGCCTTACGCCGAGGGACTGACATGGACCGCAACCAAAGGCGATGACACGCTCACCATCCTCGGCACCATGCATATTTATGACCCTCGGCTTGAGGTGATCCGCAGCAAAGTGGCGGATGCAGTGCAAAATGCCGATCTTGTCATGCTCGAAGCGACCCCCGAAGAAGAAGCAAAACTGCAAGAATTGATCACCACCGACCCAGGGCGTTTATTCATCGTGGACGGGCCAACCCTGCCCGAACGCTTGGACGAAGAAACGTGGCAATTGGTGGCAGACGCGGCCACGCAGCGCGGTATTCCGTCTTTCATGGCCGCCAAAATGCAGCCTTGGTATCTGTCTCTGACCCTCGCCATTCCGGCATGCGCCATTCAAGAAATGCTGTCTGGGGTCAGCGGTTTGGACAAAATGATCATCCAAGACGCCCTCGACGCCAATGTGCCGCTGCAAGCCGTCGAACCCTTCACGACGCTTTTTGATCTGTTCAAGGGCCAATCTTTCGAAGAACAAATCGACATGCTGCGCGTCAATATGCTCGCTCCTGAGCTGCAACAGCAGATGTTCGTTTCAATGCTTGATCTGTATTTCGCCGAGGACGTGGGCCGTTTGTGGGACATGTCGCGAATTGCAATCGCGGAAATGCCCGAACTTGATCCCGTTGAAGGTATGGCGATGTTTGAAGACATGCAGGACGCCCTGCTTGATAGCCGCAATCGCAACTGGATTCCTGTGATTATTGGCGCGACCAAAGACCACGATGATATCGTCGTTGCCGTGGGTGCGGCGCATTTGATCGGTGATCAGGGCATTCTACAATTGTTGGAAAACCAAGGGTGGCTGATCGCCCGTATCCCTTAAGCATCACCGAAATCCTTAAGACCAATGCGGCCCGCATCAGTCAGGTCGTAAATGCCGCGCTCCACCCGCGTGAACCAGCCATAATGATCTGCCGCCATGATCGCGGTCGCTTGCGGCACTTCGGCCCATGCTTTGACCTGCGCACCTTTAGATGGTCCGTGCACGGCTAAAAACCGCGCACATTTTAGCGCATCTTGGCGATAGCCTGTGATGATCCCGTGACGTGTGGCACCGCCTGAATTGGGATCGCCATCCAACCGGTCAAAGGCGCGCAACAACCGCGTCTTTTTCTTTTTTGAAATCCGCGCAGCATAGGGGCCGGGATCGGCAAGGACCTCGATACATCCATCGCGCAAGCGCACCGTCATCACACCCAAACCCGCACGGCGGGCCAGCTTCACATTCGCCTTCAATGCTTTGGTTTTTCCACCGGAAGGGACCGCAAGATAGACATTTTCAGTCACCGCCAACCGCTCTATCCCTTGATGAAACAGCGCCAGCGAAAACCCCAACTTTAGCTCGACCACCACCACATCATCATCGCGGCGGCCAACCACATCAGCGGCACCCACCTCGCCTTTGACGGTGTACCCTTGGCGTTGCAGATACGCTTTGATGGCGGGGTAAAGATCGGCTTCGCGTGGCATCGGTTTTCGTCTCCTGACAGATAGCCAAATCGAATTCACGCAAGAGCGCACCCTGTATGGGGTGACAGTACTGACAGGCGCTCCTATATACACCACAAACATAGACCCCATGATAGGTGACCCGCATGACAACGCTCGTATTTGGCCATAAATCCCCCGACACAGACAGCACCGGATCTCCGTTGATTTGGGAATGGTTCCTGAACCACACCGGCATGGACGCCAAGGCGGCACTGCTGGGCACCCCAAACACCGAAGCAGCTTTTGTCGCCAAACGCTGGAAATTTGATCTTCCTGACATTATCGAAGACGTCGAAGATGGCCAATCTTGCGTGATCGTTGACACCAACAACCCCGCAGAACTGCCCGCGAACATCAACAACGCCGATGTGCTGGCGATTATTGACCATCATAAACTGGCTGGCGGTCTTGAGACAAAGAACCCGATTAACATCACGATTCGCCCCTTGGCATGCACCGCGACCATCATGCATCAAATGATGGGCGATCACGCCGATGAGATGCCCGAAGGCATCAAAGGCCTGATGCTGTCCTGCATCCTATCCGACACGCTGGCATTCCGGTCACCTACGACCACGGCCATGGACAAAGATCTGGGCGAGGCGTTGGCCAAAGACCTCGGGATCAAAGTGGCTGATTATGCCCGCGAAATGTTCGAAGCCAAGTCAGACATCTCTGCTTTTTCCGATGCAGAACTGCTGCGCATGGACAGCAAAGAATACAGCGTCGATGGCAAGAAATTCCGCATTTCTGTGCTGGAAACAACCGCGCCGAAAATCGTACTGGACCGCAAGGCATCCCTGATGGACACCATGCCAACCGTCGCCAATGAAGACGGCGTCGATCAGGTGCTGTTGTTTATCGTCGACATCCTTAAGGAAGAAGCCACAATGCTGGTGCCCAATGATTTCACCAAAGCCATGGCAGAAGCTTCCTTTGACGTGACCGTCGAAGGTGACAGCGTGATCCTGCCCGGCGTGATGAGCCGGAAAAAGCAGATCATCCCGAACCTAAAAACATCTTAAGCGGTCGGGCAAACCTGCCCGACGCCTTGCCGACACTCTAAACAAGGTTAACAGATGACCCAGATTATCGAACAATTCGCAGAAATCTCGGGGCAGTATGACGCCGCGTTCGTGGACCTTTGGGGCTGCATGCACAACGGTGTGGCGGCCATGCCAGACGCGGTTGCAGCCATGCAAAAATACCGCGCTTCGGGCGGTATCGTGGTGCTGGTCACCAATTCACCACGCCCATGGGATTCTGTGGCGCGACAGATCAACGCCTTTGGCATTCCAGACGATGCATGGGACGCCATCGCGACATCAGGCGACAGTGCGCGCGCGGCGATGTTCCGTGGAATTGTAGGCGAAAAAATCTGGTTTATGGGCGAAAGCCCCCGTGATGACGACTTTTTCAAGCCGCTTAGCATCATTGAAAACCCTGTGAATATTCAAAAAGTGCCGCTGGAACAGGCAGAAGGCATCGTTTGCTGTGGTCCCAGCGATCCGATAGCTGATGTGGACGTGAACCGTCCAGAGTTCTTGTATGCCAAGCAGAAGGGTCTCAAACTGCTTTGTGCAAACCCCGATATCATCGTGGACCGTGGCGAAGTGCGCGAATGGTGCGCGGGTGCGCTGGCTGCACTTTATACAGAAATGGGCGGCGAAAGCCTCTATTTCGGCAAGCCACATCCACCAATCTATGACCTCGCACGCCGTAGGCTCGCCGCATTAACCAATTCTACGTCTGATCCGCGCATTATCGCGATCGGCGACGGCATCGGCACAGACGTACTAGGTGGCGTGCAAGAAGACTTGGATGTGCTGTTCATCTCGGGTGGGCTTGCCGCGGCAGAAACCAAAACCGTCCGGCAGCCTGACCCAGACGCGCTTGCCACATATCTGCAAGGCGAACAAATGAGCGCGACCTACACAATTGGGCACCTGAGGTAGAAGAATCGCTTGATCTTTCTGCATTTGCAAAGTAATAAAATTACAAAATGGCTACTTACCTAGTTTTTTTATTACCTTACGGAGACGGAAATGTTGGACAATGCACCCCGCGGAACGATCTGCATCGAAGATATCGAAATCGGCATGACGCGCTCGATTAGTAAGGTGATTACCGACCGCGACATCGAAATGTTCGCCGAAGTGTCCACCGACCGGAACCCTGTGCATCTTGACGAAGACTATGCCCAAGACACGATCTTTGGTGGGCGTATCGCGCATGGCATGCTGACTGCGGGTCTGGTTAGCGCTGTTATTGGCGAGCAGCTGCCTGGACATGGCACGGTTTACCTGGGGCAAAGCCTTAAATTCCTAGCCCCAGTGCGCCCCGGCGATCTGGTACTTGCAGAGGTCGAAGTCACCGACATCGACCATTCAAGACGCCGTGTGACGATGAATACCCGCTGCATTGTGAACAACAAAAAAGTGCTGGTAGGCGACGCGACTGTTTTGGCGCCATCGCGTAAATTCGACTAAGCGCTGCGGCGTACTTGCACGCCCCAGCGGCGTCAGCTACGCAACGCCATGCGCATTATTCGTGACACCGTTTTCATTGACCCGACCGACCGTGGCGCTGCTGCGGCGATTGGCAATTTCGACGGCGTACATATCGGCCACCGCGCGGTGATCGACCTGACCCGCAAAGCGGCGAAGGCTGCAAACGCCCCTTTGGGGATCATGACATTTGAACCCCACCCCCGCAGCTATTTTTCGCGCGACGACAGCCCCTTTCGACTGATGAGCGCCGACGCAAAAGCCAACCGTTTGGCCAAGCTTGGCGTCGAAAAACTGTACGAAGTGCAATTCAACGAAGCACTGGCAAGCCTGACACCACGCGAATTCGCGCAAACGATTATCGCAGATCAATTGGGCCTGAAACATGTGGTTGTCGGGGCTGATTTTTGCTTTGGTAAAGGCCGTGCAGGTACGGTCGCTGATTTGCAAAGCTTTGGCACCGAAATGGACTTTGGCGTGACCATCGCACCTATCGTTTCCATCGATACGGCCAACGTGTCATCCACCGCGATCCGCCAAGCATTGACCGACGGCAAACCGCGCGACGCGGCTGCCATGTTGGGCCACTGGCACCGGATTGAAGGCGCGGTTATTCGCGGCGAACAACGCGGCCGCGAGCTGGGTTATCCAACAGCGAATATGTCAATCAGCGGCCTTCATCCGCCAAAATTCGGGGTCTACGCCGTAAAAGTCGATGTTCTGGATGGGCCGCACAAAGGCACATATGATGGTGCCGCATCGATTGGTGTGCGGCCAATGTTTGGGGAAAACGTGCCCAATTGTGAAACGTTCATCTTTGACTTCAAGGGCGATCTATACGGTACCACCCTGTCGGTGGCCTTGGTCGATTACCTGCGCCCAGAGCTAAAGTTCGACGGGTTGGACGCGCTGATTACCCAAATGGACGCAGATTGCGCCAAAGCACGCGGTATTTTATCCGATGTGCGCTGATATCCCCCGCGACGGGTTGGCGGACCGGTTTTGGGAAACCAAACCGATGGCAAAGTTGAACCCAAAAGAATGGGAAGCACTGTGCGACGGCTGCGGGAAATGCTGCCTCAATAAGCTTGAAGACGAAGAAGGCACAGTCGCTTTAACCAGCGTGGCCTGTCGTTTGCTGGATAACACCACGTGCCTTTGCGGCAATTACGCAAAGCGGCACCAGTTTGTCCCAGAATGCATCGTGCTGAACCCAAAATCAATCGCGGACAATTTATATTGGCTGCCCCTCACCTGCGGATACCGTTTGGTGTTCGAAGGTCGCCCGCTCTACGATTGGCACCCCCTCATTTCTGGTGACCCGAACTCCGTTCATACGGCGGGCGTTTCAATGCAAGGCCAGTCCATTTCAGAAGTCACAGTCGATGAAGACGACTGGGAAGACTATATCATCGAGGAACCTTATTAGATGTTTTTTGCATCCGACAATGGAGGCCCCGCGCATCCCAAAGTGATGGAGGCGTTGATCGCCGCCAACCAAGGATACGCGTCTGGCTATGGCGCAGATCCAATTATGGACGAAGTACGCGCCCAAGTCCGCGACCTGTTTGAGGCCCCCCAGGCAGCCGCTTATCTGATTATCAACGGCACGGCTGCGAACGCGGTTTTGTTGGGGACGATGTCCCAACCGTGGCAAACGATCTTTTGTACCGATTGCGCGCATATCCACGAAGACGAATGCAACGCGCCTGAATTCTACACCGGCGCAAAGCTGACCTTGGTGCCAACCACTGACGGCAAGATGTCCGCCGAAGATTTGCGGACCAAAATCTTAGCCGAAGAAAACCGTGGCGTGCACGGCCCCCAACGTGGGCCGCTTTCAATCACACAGGTGACTGAAAAAGGTACAATTTATACGCTGGACGAGATCAAGGAACTTACTGCGACAGCGCAAGAGTTCGGGATGAAAAGCCACCTTGATGGCGCGCGATTTGCGAACGCGATCGCTACCCTTGATTGCACGGCTGCTGAAATGACGTGGAAAGCAGGCGTCGACACGGTCAGCTTTGGCGGCACCAAGAATGGCGCAATGGGCGTTGAGGCTTGCGTGATTTTTGACCCTGATATCGCTTGGGAATTCGAGTTGCGGCGCAAACGTGGCGGGCACTTGCTGTCAAAGCACCGCTTTTTGTCAGCGCAGATGCAAGCGTACCTAACTGACGGTCTGTGGCTTGAGATGGCGCACGCTGCCAACGCGCGCTGTTTGCAATTGGCCAACGGGTTGCGCGGGAATAGTGCAGTTGAAATGCTGTATGAACCGCAGGCCAATCTCATATTTTTCGACATGCCCCGGCGCGAACACAAGCGGATGTTGGATGGCGGTGCCGTGTACTATGTCATGAGCGGCGATCCAGAAGTCGGCGACCCAGAAGAAATTCTCATGGGTCGCCTTGTGACCGATTGGTCAATGACCGAGGACGGCGTGAACCAGTTCCTCGATCTTTTGGGCAACTAGAGCTTGCCACCAAGGTAGGCGTCCAGATCATCAATCCGGTCTTCGCCCCAGAACCGTTGGTCCGTATCTGTGATGAAGAATGGTGCACCAAATGCACCGGCCAGCACCGCATCTTCTAGGTTTTTGGCGAACGTGTCTGCGCTGGTCATCATATCTTTGTCGGCCAATGCCGGATCAAAGCCGCACTTTTCAAGGCAATCGCGCACAACGTCATCTTGACTGATGTCGCGTTCCTGTGCCCAGCAGGCAGCCCCAAAGGCTTTGACCAGCTCTCCAACATCCGCACCCGTGTTCTGTGCGGCGATAATGGCATAGGCGGACGGTGCACCATTCGTAGGCCAGAACATCGGTTTGAGGTTCAAAGGATCGTTCGTGACCTTGGCACGACGCGCCATGTCCTGCAGGCGATATTCTTGGCGATTGGGATGGCGATCTTTCGGGGGCGTACCACCAGTGCGCGAAAATAGACCCATGATATCAACCGGCTTGTAGCTGATCGTCGCACCGTGCTTTTTGGCAATGTCACCCGGCCGTGTACCGCTGAGATAGGTAAAGGGCGAGATCGTTGCGAAGTAATAGTCGATATGTGGCATTTTGCGGCTCCTGCGGGTGCTGAATTCTTTGCGCGACGGTACGCTTGTGTTAGGCGGTGTCAACGCTACGAATCTGTTACATTGCCGTAACTATCCCTTCTGCCAAAGGACCGCTCCCCATGCCTACAATGATCGAACCAAAGCTGATTTCCGGAAACGCAAACCAGCCACTGGCAAACGCGATTGCGCGTCGTATGTCGATGCACCGCGGGATGGATGTCGGCCTGATCGATGCACGGGTCGAACGGTTCAATGACGGCGAGGTGTTCGTCGAAGTATACGAGAACGTTCGCGGCGAAGACATGTTCATCGTCCAGCCCACATCGAACCCTGCCAATGACAATCTGATGGAGCTGTTGATTATCGCTGACGCCTTACGCCGGTCGTCAGCCGCTCGGATCACTGCCGTGATCCCCTATTTCGGCTACGCCCGACAGGATCGCAGATCCAAGGCACGCACCCCGATCACGGCCAAATTAGTGGCTAACATGATCGTCGAAGCGGGCATCGAACGCGTTTTAACCCTGGATCTGCACGCAACGCAGATTCAGGGTTTTTTCGATATTCCAGTCGATAACCTTTATGCGTCGCCTATCTACGCGCTGGATGCGATGCATAACTTCCGCGACAAAATGGATGAATTAATGGTCGTGTCCCCCGATGTCGGCGGCGTTGCCCGTGCCCGTGATCTGGCGCAACGTATTGGTGCACCTTTGTCGATCGTGGACAAACGACGCGGCAAGCCAGGCGAAGTCGCCGAGATGACAGTCATTGGGGACGTAAAAGACAAAGTCTGCGTGATCGTCGATGACATCGTCGACACCGCTGGCACACTTTGCAAAGCTGCCGAAGTGTTGATGGAAAATGGCGCAAAAGAGGTCCATTCCTACATTACACACGGCGTCCTGTCCGGCCCCGCGGTCGAACGTGTGTCAAAATCAGTCATGAAAAGTCTAGTGATTACCGACACGATCCAACCCACAGATGCTGTCAAGAATTGTCCGAATATCCGCATTGTGCCAACAGCGCCGATGTTCGCGCAGGCGATCTTGAATACATGGAACGGCACGTCTGTGTCGTCGCTGTTTGATCACAAGACACTTGGCCCAATCTACGAAGGGCTCTACGCGGCCAAATAAGGCTTAGTAGAGTTCCCACGTGTCGTCGTGCGGCAACTCGCCAATCGCGGTCCATGCAACCCTAATGCGCGCGACTTTTGTATCGTTCCATGTGCGGAAAACAATATTGAAGCCTTCTGCCGTGATGGCCTCGGCCTGCACATCGGCACGGTTGTTGGTGTTGTTTGAAATATCCCACATGGAAATCGACACCTGCACATGAGGTGGGGCGATGTAGGGTGTTGCAAACGCCACCGCAGCCAGTGATTTGCGCGGCCCGTCACCACGCCACATTTGACCATCGTCCTCAAAATCCGAGAACATGACCACTTCACCGTGGTCAATACCAACCACACCGCTATTTAACTTACGCATTGAGAGTTCCAGATTATTGGTGCCGTCTTATCGCTACTGTTTTTTAGAATATTGCTGCAAAATAAAGTATTCTCAGCCGTCGCTAAGATTTGGTTAATAATTCACTGATAGCTAATTTCTAATATTTTGGAAACGCTAGGGTCAGTCTTATTATGCCACGTACATTTTTTCTTTTTTTGTCAGGCTTCATTTTTGTTTTGGCTTTGACGGGGTGTGGAAGTGGCAGCGGCACACCAACTGGCGTACCACTAACTGGCGGCGGGGGCAGCGGCGATGGGTCCGGTTCAGGTGGCAGTGGTGGTGGAGACGGTGATGGAGGCGATACCGGCGAACCGCCCTTCGTTTCAGACTTCAATGTTTTTGAAGCTGCGGCAGCGATAGAGTACGAAACCAACGTCTTGCCGGATATCGCTCTTGTTGTAGACGCCGACGAAATCGGCGGAATCACCCAAATCGCCGACCTTCCCCCTTCCAGCGATCTCACGTACCAAGGGTACCTGTTCCTTTTCGTGGGCAATGGTGCGGCAGCCGCCCAAATCAATGGCGATGCGACGTTGACGGTGCGCACGTTGGAACGATCAATTTCGGGCTTTGCAGATAATTTTGCCGGATACGCCCCAGATGAAAACAACGATATGCAGCTGGTCGATTACGACGGTGCGCCAATATCTATTTCGGCAGGCACGTTGGCTGAAAATGGCGGCGATTCCGTCGTCAGCCTTGATATCGATGGTGTGCTGAACAACGGGGTCAATTCTTTCGTCATCGACGGCACGCTTGAGGGGAATATTTTCGGCGCTTCTGGCGAAGGACTGCATGCATATGGCACGAGCAGGGCAAGCGGAGCAGGCGACATGAGCAGCATGATTGATGGACAACCAGCGTTCTTTGATTCAGCGACGCTCAGCACGCTGCGCCAATAAATCTAACCTTAAACGCAAAAAGGGCCCCGCAATGCGAGGCCCCTTCGATATATTTTCAAAAGCTTAGCTTTTCGGCATCAGGCCGATCGTGCCGCCCATTGCCACCATATCAGACAACAGCTTAGCTGCGTCATCAACCGGGCCCGGCTCGTTCTTGAACGTTTCTTGCGCCAAGCCATAGGCAGACTTGGCGTCTTCGACCATCTGCTCATAAACCTCTTGCGTGACTTCTGCCTGTGGCAGGGCCTGCTCGGCCAGAACCGAAACGCCTGTCGCTGTGATCTCGGCGAATCCGCCGGACACCACATAGGCGTCAGAACCGCCGCTGTGAACCACGGTCAAGATACCGGGACGCAGTGTTGTGATGGTCGGTGCATGATCAGCCATCGCTGTCATGTCGCCATCTGCACCCGGGATCTGAACCTCGGTCGCCTCGACCGACGCCAAACGGCGCTCGGGCGAGACTAGATCGAATTGTAGGTTTGCCATCATAGGCTCCTTACGGTTCTATTAAGCTGCGTCTGCAGCCATTTTCTCGGCTTTGGCTTTCACGTCAGCGATACCACCAACCATGTAGAAAGCACCTTCTGGCAGGTGATCATATTCACCAGCAACAACCGCTTTAAACGAAGAGATTGTTTCTTCCAAAGGAACCTGCACACCGTCAGAGCCTGTAAAGACTTTGGCAACGTCAAACGGCTGGGACAAGAAACGCTCAAGCTTACGCGCGCGTGTCACGGCCAGTTTGTCGTCTTCTGACAATTCGTCCATGCCCAAAATCGCGATGATATCCTGCAAGGACTTATAACGCTGCAGAACTTGCTGCACGTCGGTCGCAACCTTGTAGTGCTCTTCGCCGATGATCTGCGGGTCAAGCAAACGCGATGTGGAACCAAGTGGGTCCACAGCCGGGTAAATGCCTTTCTCCGAAATCGCACGGTCAAGAACTGTTGTCGCATCAAGGTGCGCAAAAGATGTCGCTGGTGCTGGGTCGGTCAAGTCATCGGCTGGCACATAAACGGCCTGAACGGACGTGATCGAACCGGATTTTGTCGACGCAATACGTTCCTGCATCATACCCATGTCTGTCGCCAATGTTGGCTGGTAGCCAACAGCGGACGGGATACGACCCAAAAGCGCTGACACCTCGGAACCCGCTTGTGTAAAGCGGAAGATGTTGTCGACGAAGAACAGAACGTCAGAACCAGTATCGTCGCGGAACTGCTCGGCCAGGGAAAGACCCGTCAAAGCAATACGCATACGCGCACCTGGAGGCTCGTTCATCTGGCCATAGACCAGCGCAATTTTTGATTCCTCAAGGTTATCAGGAACGATAACACCGGATTCGATCATCTCGTGGTAAAGGTCGTTACCTTCACGTGTACGCTCGCCCACGCCCGCAAACACGGACACACCAGAGTGCACTTTGGCGATGTTGTTGATCAATTCCATGATCAAAACTGTTTTACCAACACCGGCACCACCGAAGAGGCCAATTTTACCACCCTTTGTGTAAGGCGCCAGAAGGTCGATGACCTTGATGCCTGTCACAAGGATTTCTGTATCGGTGGACTGATCAGCAAATGCTGGCGCTTCACCGTGAATAGAACGACGCTCTGTCGATTTGACAGGGCCCTGTTCGTCAACCGGATCACCGGTCACGTTCAGGATGCGGCCCAATGTTCCAACACCAACAGGTACCGTGATCGGCCCTTCTGTGTTTATCACTTCTTGACCACGAACAAGACCTTCGGTCGCGTCCATCGCAATTGCGCGCACTGTGTTTTCGCCAAGATGCTGTGCTACTTCGAGCACGAGCTTCTTGCCATTGTTCGTTGTTGTCAGCGCGTTCAGGATCTCAGGAAGATCATCACCAAACTGAACGTCTACAACGGCGCCAATCACCTGCGTGATTTTGCCTTTTGCATTAGCCATGTTTCGTCTCCGGTTCTGTCAATCTTAGAGCGCTTCCGCGCCCGAAATAATTTCAATCAGCTCATTAGTAATGACGGCCTGCCGCGAGCGGTTGTACTGGATCGTCAGCTTGTCGATCATGTCGCCAGCGTTACGGGTCGCATTGTCCATTGCGGACATCCGCGCACCTTGCTCAGACGCTGCATTTTCAAGCAGCGCAGAAAAGAGCGCAGTTGCCACACCACGTGGTAGCAAATCCGCAAGGATTTCCTCTTCACTTGGCTCGTAATCGTACAATGTGACTTCGGCGTCTTCGGCTGTTTCAAACTTTGCAGGAATGATTTGCTGCGCAGTTGGATGCTGTGTCACAACATTTTCAAACCGCGAAAAGAAGATCGTCGCAATATCGAATTCTGCAGTGTCAAAACGGGCCAGCACGTCTTTTGCGATACCTTGCGCGTCGATGTAGCCCAACCGCTTTACAGCAGACAGGTCAACGTGACCGACAAAGTAATCGCTTAAGTCGCGTTTGATCGCATCGCGGCCTTTTTTGCCAACGGTCAGGACTTTTACAGTCTTGCCCGCAGACAACAGTTTTTGCGCGTGCGCTTTTGCAAGCTTTGCGATGTTGCCGTTGAAGCCACCACAAAGGCCACGTTCCGCTGTCATAACGATCAGCAAGTGAACTTGATCGCTGCCCGTTCCGGACAGCAATTTTGGCGCAGATTCTGAACCAGCAGACCCCGCAGCAAGCCCTGCCATCACAGCGTTAAAACGCTCTGTGTAGGGGCGTGATGCTTCGGCTGCTTCTTGGGCGCGGCGCAGTTTTGCTGCCGCGACCATTTGCATAGCCTTCGTGATCTTGCGGGTCGATTTGACCGACGCGATCCGATTTTTAAGGACCTTAAGATTAGGCACGTGTTCGTCTCCTTATCTCAAGAATTAAGCGAAATCGGCTGCGAATGCGTCCAAAGCGGCTTTGATCTTTGCTTCAGCGTCGCCTTTGATCTTCGGATCTTCTTTGGTGATCATCTCAAGCACGTCAGACGCTTTTGTCCGCAGATGCTTAAGCAAACCAGCCTCGAAACGACCAACATCGGCCACAGGCAACTTATCAAGGTAGCCCTTTGTACCCGCATAAATCACGCAGACGATTTCTGCTGTGGTTAGTGGCGAATACTGCGCTTGCTTCATCAACTCGGTCAGACGCGCACCACGGTTCAGCAACTGCTGAGTTGCGGCATCAAGGTCAGAACCAAACTGCGCAAAAGCAGCCATTTCACGGTACTGAGCAAGCTCAAGCTTAACAGGACCAGCAACGGACTTCATTGCGTTTGTCTGCGCGGATGAACCAACACGAGATACCGAAAGACCAGTGTTCACCGCAGGGCGAATACCTTGATAGAACAATTCGGTTTCAAGGAAGATCTGACCGTCAGTGATCGAAATCACGTTAGTCGGAATAAACGCAGACACGTCACCACCTTGGGTTTCAATGATCGGCAACGCCGTCAAAGAACCAGAACCGTTATCTTCGTTCAACTTCGAAGAACGCTCAAGCAATCTGGAGTGCAGATAGAAAACGTCGCCAGGATAAGCTTCACGCCCTGGTGGGCGACGCAGAAGCAAGGACATCTGGCGGTAAGACACAGCCTGCTTGGACAGGTCATCATAGATGATCAGCGCGTGACGGCCATTGTCGCGGAAATGTTCCGCCATGGCAGTCGCCGCATATGGCGCCAAGAACTGCAAAGGAGCAGGATCGGACGCTGTCGCGGCCACAACGATTGAATACTCAAGCGCGCCTGATTCTTCGAGTTTCTTAACCAACTGAGCAACTGTGGAACGCTTTTGGCCAATCGCCACGTAAACGCAGTACAGCTTGTCATATTCTTTGGTTGCAGCGTCGTTATACGATTTCTGGTTCAGGATCGTATCAAGCGCCACAGCAGTTTTACCTGTCTGACGGTCACCAATGATCAGCTCGCGCTGGCCACGGCCAATTGGGATCATCGCGTCAACGGACTTGAGACCAGTGGCCATTGGTTCGTGAACCGATTTGCGTGGGATAATGCCGGGGGCTTTGCCGTCAGCAACCGCACGCTTTTTTGTTTTGATAGGGCCTTTGCCGTCGATCGGGTTACCCAGACCATCAACTACGCGACCAAGAAGTTCGTCACCAACAGGCACGTCCACGATGGACTTTGTACGCTTGACGATGTCGCCTTCTTTGATGTCGCGGTCAGAACCGAAAATAACGATACCGACGTTGTCGGTTTCAAGGTTCAAAGCCATTCCGCGGATACCACCGGGGAATTCAACCATCTCACCGGCTTGTACGTTATCAAGGCCGTAAACGCGGGCGATACCATCACCTACGCTAAGTACGCGGCCAACTTCGGCCACTTCGGCTTCTTGGCCGAAGTTTTTAATCTGGTCCTTCAGGATCGCAGAGATTTCAGACGCTTGGATCGCCATTATCCGACCTCTTTCATTGTGTTCTGGAGTGCATTGAGCTTGGAGGCAATCGACGTATCGATCATCTTAGAGCCCACTTTTACAATAAGACCGCCAATGATGCTTTCATCGACGGTTTCTTTGATGATGACTGATTTGCCCGCTTGGGACTTGAGTGTTTGCGCCAGCTTTTCAGTCTGCGCCTTGGTAAGCTTCTTCGCAGAAGTTACTTCGGCTGTGACTTCGCCACGCGCGTCCGCCAGCATATCTTGCAAGACGGCAATTAGTTGCGGCATCACAAACAAACGGCGCTTGGCAGCTAAAAGCGCCAGTACATTGCTTGTGGTGTCAGAGAGTTTCATTTTTTTCGCGACAGCTGCAATTGCAGCAGCTTGCTCGTCACGGCTGTAAAGCGGTGAATTCAGCAATGTGCGCAGATCAGCGCTCTCAGTCATTGCAGCTTCCAAAGCAGCAACATCTGATTCGAGCGCTTTGATTGCCTTGCCTTCAGTGGCGAGGTCAAACACAGCAGTTGCATAGCGCTTGGCGATGCCTGTCGAAATACCAGCAGTTTCGGACACGTGTAGCCTTCCGATATCTTGGGCCCAGTCCCATTCAAACCCGAATGACGGGCAAAACAAGAGGGCAACTTGGTTGGCCCTCACTTATGCGAGAGCAGCAAAATCTAGCGCGATGTAGCAGAGGCCAGTTGGTGTCGCAAGCACTAGGGGACAAGTTTCCGCCCCTTATCGTCGCATATAGGGCCGAAGGCCGCCCTGATCGGCTTTTCCGCATTAAAAGCCCGGTATTTTTTGGATTTATGGCTTCGATGGCAAAAAAGGCGCATGACCGATTTGGTCAAACGCCTCTAAGTTTCGTGTGTTCTCTCTGGGTTCGCGCAATCGCGGAGGTAAAACCTGCCGCTTTTTGAATGCAGGGGTAGATTCGCGCGTTAAGCTGGCCCAGTTACCGTCGCGAGCGTTTGCCAAGCCCCACCCGTCCTGACCTTAAGATCAGCTGCGTCTTTACACCACGCCATCCAACCTTCTTGCGGAGCAACAAAAAGCCAACCACCGCCGCGCCAAGATGCAATCTTCCCGTCATGCCCCGCCCAAGCGTCCGTAGACGACGCGCCCAGCGCCCAAGATTGCCCTTCGGTTGGCGAAGAGGGTGGCACAGTGGCAGCCACGCCTTCGAGGGTCAGTTGTACAACCATATCCAGCAACTCAATCGCTTCGTTGTGGGTAACGTGTTTTTGCGCCTGTGACGGCATGATGTAGGGCAAGGATAGGTTCGGGGTTTCATTTGACATATGCGTTGCAGCCTTCCGCAGAGGGTTAAATCACGCCGACCTTCGCAGTTATCGCTCAATAAACTCTTGCAGCACCGCACGCACTGATTGGGGGGCTGGTCCGTCATTCTTAACGCTCTTTGGGATACGACACCGTCAAGGGGCGTTGAACCGCACGGTCAGACTGCCTAGTCTCCACCAGAACAATGGAGACAACACTATGCGCGTTTTGGTCACCGGTGGTGCGGGATACATCGGCAGTCATACGCTGCTGGAACTGATGGCGCAGGGCCATGAGGTCTGCGTGCTCGACAATTATTCGAATGCGACACCCACCGTCCTGACCCGCGTGCGCGCCTTGTCCAACGGGAAAGTCACCGATTTCGTAGGCGACGTACGTGATGCTGCAAAATTGGACGAAGTCATGGCAGCCTTCGCACCAGAGGCAGTGATCCATTTTGCAGGCCTCAAGGCGGTTGGCGAAAGCGCCCAGAAGCCGTTGTACTATTATGATGTAAATATCACCGGCACTCTGGCGCTGCTGCACGCGATGGA
>CBDTVI010000035.1:0-15885 GCA_965364065.1 uncultured Yoonia sp.
CAAGCCGAAGAAAAAGACGGGGTTGAGTATTCATACGGTGCCGACCTGAAATACGTTCAAGATGACGCTGAAAAGGCCCTGTTTGACGCCCTCGATGCTGCAGATGCAAAAATCGCCCCTGCCATGGCTGGGGAAGACTTCAGCACGGCAATGACTGCTATGGCAGCATTGCGCGCACCAATTGATGCATTCTTCAACGCAGTTCAGGTGAACGACGAACGCCAAGTTGTGCGCCGAAATCGCCTTAACCTGTTGTCGCGCATCCGCAAAATCTGTCTGAGCGTTGCCGATCTGAACAAAATCGAAGGCTAACGCTTAAATCTGTAAAGCGAGGTGTACAAAAACGCCTTTTGTCTTCTATGCTGCAGCCACACAATAGATCGGTGCCGCAGTGCAGCAACAGACGCCTTTTGGTCCTTTGACTTTGATCACCCCAACCGCCGCTATTCAGGCGTCGGTGCATGGGGGGCGTGCGAAATGCCTGCAACGCCTTGTGCGTCTGGACATGCCTGTGCCGCTGACCGTCGCGTTGTCGTTTGATACGGTTCACGCGGCCGCCCTTGGTGATCTGCCTGATATGGTTGCGCTGCTGGCCCCATTTGGGGATGCGCCGCTGTTGTCTGTGCGCCCTTCTAGCGAAGACCCTGACTGGGGTGGACCCGGTGCAATCCTGAATGTGGGCATGAACGATGCCCGTTATGCCGAACTGATCGAATTTGCAGGCGAGGCCGCGGCAACACGCGTTTATCTACGCTTTCTGCAGTCTTATGCTGTGCATGTCGCACGTCTTGACCCTGATGAGTTTTACCTCCCCGACGAGTGCGACGCTGTCAGTTTGCGGTCGATGATGAACACCTACGAATTTGAAACGGATCAGCCTTTCCCCCAAGACCCTGCGGTTCAATTG
Source organism: uncultured Yoonia sp. (assembly GCA_965364065.1). Classification (GTDB taxonomy): domain Bacteria; phylum Pseudomonadota; class Alphaproteobacteria; order Rhodobacterales; family Rhodobacteraceae; genus Yoonia. The sequence continues at coordinate 908 of CBDTVI010000035.1, forward strand.
GCCGAGGTTCTGCGCTCTATGGCGCGCGCTTGGGATGGCACGACCGCACGTTTACTGCGCCAAGCAAAGGGCGCACCTACTGACGCTGGCCTTGGTTTGGTTGTCCAAGCGATGGCCGCTGGCCGCGATGTCGGCGAATGCGGGCAGGGCTTTGCCCAATTTGTTGATATCGTCACGGGTGCCCCTAAAATAGTCGGGCGCTACGTGAGTGCATGGCAGACTGAAACCCGCGACGTTCGCCCCGACGCGGAAGGTGCGCATTATCTGGCCCGCGATCCGCGCGGTCCCTCGCTTGAGGATTTGCAGCCCGAAGTATTTGCGCAATTGGTGGCTTATGGCGCGACTTGCCGCAAACATCTGCGCGAAGAGATGGATATCAAATTCACCTTGAAAGATGGCGAGCTGCAAATTCTTGATGCTGTGCGCGTGCAACGTTCCACCCGCGCGTCTGTGCGGATTGCAGTCGCATTGGCCGAAGATCAGGTGATCCCGCGCGAAGAAGCCGTGATGCGCATTCAGCCCGCAGCCTTGTCTGAATTGCTGCACCGCCAAGTTGACCCCACGGCTGAGCGCGATGTGATTGTGCGCGGTATCGCCGCAAGCCCCGGTGCCGCCTCTGGCCGGATCGTGTTGACCGCCCAAGAGGCGCAAGCCAGTGCAGCCCGAGGTGAGCCTTGTATTCTAGTGCGCCGCGAAACCACGCCCGAGGATATTCGCGGCATGCACGCCGCCCAAGCCGTGCTGACAATGCGCGGTGGTGTGACCAGCCACGCTGCTGTGATCGGTCGCGGCCTTGGCTTGCCATGCGTTGTGGGTGCATCTGATCTATCAATTGATCGCAAATCGAACAAAATTACAGCCCCTGACGGGCGGGTATTTTCGGCAGGTGACGTGATCACTGTTGATGGCACGACTGGCCAAATATTGGTCGGTGAACCTGCCATGCTCGAGGCTGCATTGGATGGTGCGTTCCAAACGCTGCTCGAATGGGCTGATGATTTTCGCGATATTGGCGTGCGCGCCAATGCGGACACGCCGGCGGACGCACAAACGGCCAGCAACTTTGCCGCCGAAGGCATTGGGCTTTGCCGCACCGAACATATGTTCTTTGAGGGCGACCGCCTTGGTGTGATGCGCGAAATGATCTTTGCCGAGGAAAGCGATGATCGTCGCGCGGTGCTAGATCGTTTGTTACCAATGCAACGCGAGGATTTCGAAGCACTGTTCGAGATTATGGCAGGCAAGACGGTTTGTGTCCGCCTGTTTGATCCACCCCTGCACGAGTTCTTGCCGTCCGACAAAGCGGGCTTGCGCGATCTGGCGGAACAAGTGGCTTTGCCCTTGCCGGAAGTGATTGAGCGTGTCGAAGCCTTGGCTGAATACAATCCCATGCTGGGCATGCGCGGTGTGCGCCTTGGAATCGCTATTCCTGAAATTTACGACATGCAGGCCCAAGCTATTTTCGAAGCAATGGTGGCCGTGCGTGAAAAAGGGATCGAGATTTCGGTCGATATCATGATCCCTTTGGTCAGTGCCATGCGCGAAGTCGAGCTTGTCAAAGGTCGCGTTGATGCGATTGCCAATACCGTGCGGACCAAAAACAAGATGGACTTTGATTATCGCCTTGGTGTTATGGTCGAAACGCCACGTGCAGCCTTGCGCGCCCAAGACATTGCCGAACACGCTGCGTTCCTTTCTTTCGGCACCAATGACCTGACCCAGATGACCTATGGGTTATCGCGCGACGACGCGGGTCGGTTTATGTCGTCCTACGTCCAGCAGGGCGTCTATGCCGAAGATCCGTTTCACACGCTTGATATCGAAGGTGTGGGTGAACTGATTTCTCTGGGCGCTGAACGTGGTCGGGCAGGGCGACCAGATGTCGTTTTGTCAATCTGTGGCGAGCATGGCGGCAGCCGTGCAGCCATCGCATTTTGCCGACAGCACCACTTTGACTATGTGTCGTGTTCACCATTTCGTGTGCCAGCAGCGCGGTTAACCGCCGCCCAACTCGCCCTTGCAGAGCGGGTATGATGCCGTTGCATCACTATATGTTGTGCCGAAATGATGTGAAAATGGTGTTTATACACTAAATACCCATTTGGTGGCCACAAACCTGTTGCCCTTTTGCCAAACCCAATGCCGAGGGGTAGACGCATACGTCACCTTCCTTTAGAGACCGTATCGCTAGCGTGGAGCAATGCCGCGTATTTCCTGGGTGGGAAAAAACATGTCGATTTTGAAAGCCATTTTGGCCGCAGCTGCTGCGGCGACCATTTCGTTTGCGGCTCTGCCAGTCGCAGCCGATGAAGCGCTCGCTTCGCGCTTGAGCACTATCCTCGGACAAGAACGCCAAGCCTTGTCTATGATCCCTGATAGCCAGTTGGCCCTTTTGACGACCTTGCCATCTGAAGATGGTGACGACGTTGTCGCACAAGAAGCCCGACTGGTTTACAGCCGCGACTTTCTAGCCGAACAGCCGTCCGCAGACGGTGGTGCGCAGTGGGAATGTCTGGCCGAGGCCCTATATTTCGAAGCACGCGGTGAAACCGTGCGCGGCATGTTTGCTGTGGGCGAAGTCATCTTGAACCGTGTCGATAGCAACAATTATCCTGACACTCTGTGCACCGTGATTAACCAAGGCACAGGCCGCAAGTACGGTTGCCAATTCTCATATACTTGCGACGGCAAAGCAGAAAATATTGCAGAGCCGCGTTCATGGGAACGTGTTGGCAAAGTTGCGCGTATCTTGGTCGATGGCGTGCCACGCGCGCTGACCGGTGGTGCCACGCACTACCATACCAAGGCCGTGAACCCGTCTTGGGCGCAGCGCTATCCGCGTACCGCCACGATTGGTTCGCACCACTTTTACCGCCAACCTGTACGCACTGCGTCTAACTAACGTCGCATGACAAGGTGTGCACGTCGCGGCTGACGCTTGCCGCGATGGGCCGTCACCTATATTCGGGCACTGTAATAACCTTGTGCCGGAAGACCTGATGACTGACGATATTCGCCTTGCCTTTGCCCATCCCAGTGAACGGGCCGAGGCCAGCAGCCAAATCCCTTGCGACCGCATTTCCCTACGAGACTATACCGTCGAGGTCGAAATCGGTGCGTTTCAGCAAGAGCGCGGCACTTTGCAGCGCGTGCGGTTCAACATCGTGGTCGAGGTTTCACCGCTCAGCGGTCCAATAGACGACGACGTTGACAGGATCCTATCCTATGACAAAGTCACCGAGGCAATCGCAGTAGAGCTTGAGGCAGAGCGGATAAACCTGCTTGAAACTCTGGCCGCCCGTGTCGCTGAACGAATTTTGCTGGAACCCCAAGCCGAACGTGTTTTTGTGCGCATTGAAAAACTGGACCGCGGTCCGTTTTCACTTGGAGTTGAAATTGTACGGTCGCGCGATGGTGTGAACCTTGCAGGCCAAGACCACGTAGAAGCCCCGCACCCGCGTGTTGTCTATCTGTCGAACGAGGCTCTTGTGGCGCCGCATTTGACCGCTTGGATCGATCAGTTGGCTGCGATGGACGCGCCATTGATTATTTCCGTAGGCCCTGCTGATGTGGCCGCACCCAAAGCAGGCAATGCGATGGCGCAACGCCGGATCGATCTGCTGGCGATTGAACAAAACGCATGGACGCTGGCCGCGCGAGATCGCCGCTGCATGGTGGTTGGTACCCGCACAGAATTGGACTGGGCGATGAAGAACGGCCAGATTTGCATCTGGGCACCTTCCAAGATTGTGTTGGATGCTGTCGATGGTCCTTCGGCCAGTCCGCGTGATGCAGTGGCTCTGGTCGCTTGGTTTGCAGACGACATTGCCGCAAAAGAGCTGTTGGTGATTGGGGCGCCTGCGCCAAAGACAACCGTTACAACCCGCGCAATTTCAACCAAATCGGCTGATCTTGGATGACCCTCTATTACCGCCCTGTTGTTCGCTTTGGCGAAGTCCCCACCAGACAAAGCTTTGCGCTTGCGGGTGGTTTGTGCTGGTTTGATACCGTTGCCGTGCATGAACGCGGCGGCGGCATAAACACTATTCCAGCGAGCGATGTCCCAACGGATGTTTTGCACCGTCTGACCTGCCCCCGCACCCCAATTGCGGGGATTGATATGAATGGGCCGCGGTTGATGGGGATTCTGAACGTGACCCCAGACAGCTTTTCGGATGGCGGGCAGTTTGATGCACCGCAAGCGGCTCTTGATCGCGCGCTAGCGATGCAGGCAGATGGCGCGCGGATCATCGATATCGGCGGCGAAAGCACGCGCCCAGGCGCCGCCAAAGTAGCGGTCGCAACTGAGGTTGCCCGCACGGCACCGGTCATTGCGGCAATCCGCGCGCAAAGTGATGTGCCGATTTCTATCGATACGCGCAAATCAGTCGTGGGGCAGGCCGCATTGTCTGCAGGTGCCACGATGATCAATGATGTCGCAGCCTTCACCTATGATCCGGCACTCGCGGATGTCGCCGCAAAGGCGGGCGCGCCTGTCTGTGTTATGCATGCGCAAGGATCACCCGAAAACATGCAAGATGATCCGTCATACGACGATGTTTTGTTGGATGTTTACGATTTCTTAGCGGCGCGTGTGGATGCTGCGGTTGCTGCTGGTATTCCTCGTGCCCGGATCGTTGTCGATCCGGGCATCGGGTTTGGCAAGACAGTTGAACACAATCTGATTTTGTTGCGCGGCATCGCACTGTTCCACAGCCTTGGCTGCCCCATATTGCTGGGTGCATCGCGCAAACGGTTCATCAGCGTCATCGGCGGTGGCGACACATCTGGCGACCGTGTCAGCGGATCTGTGGCTATTGCATTGTTTGCAGCAAGGCGAGGGGTGCAAATCCTGCGGGTTCACGATATATTTGCGACCAAACAGGCATTAGATCTGGAATGGGCAATAGGCGGAGCAGCAATTACATGACACGAAAACTTTTTGGCACTGACGGTGTGCGCGGCAAAGCCAACACCTATCCGATGACCGCTGATATGGCGCTTAAGATCGGGGCGGCTGCAGGGCGTTATTTTCGCAATGACGGATCAAATGGCCACCGCGTTGTAATTGGCAAAGACACGCGCCTGTCGGGCTATATGTTTGAGAGCGCGCTGACAGCGGGTTTGACCAGCACCGGCATGAACGTGCTGCTGTTAGGTCCTGTGCCGACACCTGCGGTGGGGTTGCTGACTACATCGATGCGTGCGGATTTGGGCATCATGATTTCTGCCAGCCACAATCCACACCATGACAATGGCATTAAGTTTTTCGGCCCCGATGGTTTCAAGCTATCGGATGATGCCGAAGCCGAAATCGAAGCACTTATTCATAGTGAGCTTGTGCCCGCTAAAGCAAATAATATTGGTCGCGCCAAGCGGATCGATGATGGCCGCTTCCGTTACGCAGAGCGAATCAAATCGACGTTTCCTGCGGGTATGCGACTGGATGGCTTGAAAGTCGTGATCGACTGCGCAAATGGCGCAGCGCACCGCGTTGCACCCGAAGTCCTTTGGGAATTGGGCGCAACTGTTATTCCAGTGGGCGTCAGCCCCGATGGTTTTAATATCAACGATGGGTGTGGATCGACAAGCACCGCCGCTGCAGCCGCGAAAATCATCGAAACGGGCGCGCATGTTGGCATTTGTCTCGATGGCGATGCAGACCGCGTGATGATTTTGGATGAAACCGGTGCGGTTGCTGATGGCGATCAATTGATGGCGCTGTTGGCTGGACGCTGGGCGGACCAAGACCGTCTGAACGGCGGCACTTTGGTGGCTACCGTGATGTCGAACTTGGGGCTAGAGCGGTATTTACATGGCCGCGGACTGCGGCTTGAACGCACGAACGTCGGCGACCGTTACGTCGTTGAAGCGATGCGCGCGAATGGCTGGAACTTGGGCGGTGAACAATCCGGCCATATCGTGATGACAGACTTTGCCACCACCGGCGACGGCCTTTTGGCGGGGCTGCAGTTTCTTGCCGCGATGATCGAGACGGGCCAACCTGCCAGCGCGCTGACGTCGGTGTTTGAAACGGTGCCGCAAATGCTCAAGAACGTGCGCTATGCGGCAGGACAAGATCCGCTGAATGCGGCGTCTGTCAAGAAATCCATCGCAGATGCAGAGACTAAGCTAATTGGCAAAGGCCGCTTGTTGATACGCAAATCCGGCACAGAGCCGTTGATACGGGTCATGGCTGAATGCGAAGATGACGTGCTTTTGGGGCAAGTTGTCGATGCAATTGTCAGCGAAGTTACCGCCGCGACTTAACGCAAAAGTAGCTTTTTCAATCCTGCCCATTGGCTGATGACGAGACCTATCAGGATCAGGCCGAGTGCTGCGAAAAAGCGCAGTGGCAGGACTTCGTTTAGGACCATGACGCCAAAGATCATCGACCAAAGCGGGACTTGGTAGTTCACCAAGGTCATGAAAATCGCACCAGCGCTGCGGATTGTCGCTACGCGGATCAATGCGGCGAGTGCTGTCGGGATGAAGCCAAGCACAAGTATCGCGATGGTGGAGCGCGGGTCGCTGATTGTTGGGATGCCCTCAAAGTACAGCATGGCAGGGATCAATGCGATGGTCCCAACCGTCAGCAAAAGTGCCGCCATTGCTATCGGATCGATAGGCGGGCAACGGCGGGTCATGATGCTGGACACCGCATAGGAAATTGATGCGGCGATACAGGCCAGTTGGCCCAATGGCTCTAGCCCTGTTCCGATGCGCAAGATGGCGGGGCCGATCAAAACGATTGCACCAGAAAAGCCCAATATGACGCCCAATGTGTTGCGTAGACTCATTTTTTCATCAGTGAAAAAATGTGCCAGCGGCAGGACAAATAATGGAAGTGCCGCCATAGAGATGCCTGCAAAAGCTGAAGGGACATATTGTTGCCCCCAGCTGAGAAGCGCGAATGGCAGGGCGGTGTTCAGCAAACCGATCGCAATCAAATAGCGGCTCATGATGGGCGTGAAAACGGGTAGTGGTCGGTTCAGGAGGCGCATGAGCAAGAGTAATGCCGCAGCGCCTAATGTCGTGCGTGCGCAAGCCACGGTGAGCGGTCCATACCCTTCAAGCGCTATGGCTACGACCATAAAGGTCGCCCCCCATATCAAGCCAAGTACTGCGATGGAAAGCCAGTTCGCGACGGTGGGTTGCGTGGTCATAGGGGGTCCTTTCGGCAAAAAGGCCCGGACAATGCCCGGGCCTTTCAATCAGTATGGTGGATCGTGATCCACGATACCAGAATTTAGTTCTTGGCTTTATCGACCATTTTACCTGCAGAAATCCAAGGCATCATGTCGCGTAGCTTGCCACCAACAATTTCGATCTGGTGCTCGTCATTGGCACGACGGGATGCTTTGAGCGTTGGCTGTGAAACCGCGTTCTCAAGCATGAAGTCACGCACAAATTTGCCGGATTGGATGTCGGACAACACGTCCTTCATCCGCTTCTTTGTCTCGTCATATGGCAGGATGCGCGGGCCGGAAACGTACTCACCATACTCGGCTGTGTTCGAGATCGAGTAGTTCATGTTGGCGATGCCGCCTTCATAGATCAGGTCCACGATCAGCTTTGTCTCATGCAAACATTCGAAATAAGCCATCTCTGGCTCGTAACCAGCTTCGACAAGTGTTTCGAAACCCATGCGGATCAATTCAACGATTCCACCGCAAAGTACTGCCTGCTCACCAAAGAGGTCAGTTTCGCATTCCTGACGGAAGTTTGTCTCGATGATGCCGGAACGACCGCCACCGATGGCTGAACAATATGACAGGCCGATTTCCATCGCCTTGCCGGATGCATCGCAGTCGATCGCCACAAGGCAAGGCACGCCGCCGCCTTTGGTGTATTCGCCGCGCACTGTGTGGCCCGGGCCTTTTGGTGCCATCATGATGACGTCAACGCCAGCTTTTGGTTCGATTAGGCCAAAGTGCACGTTCAGGCCGTGTGCAAACGCAATTGCAGCGCCTTCTTTGATGTTGTCGTGGACGTATTTTTTGTATGTCTCTGCCTGAAGCTCATCGGGCATTGTGAACATGATCACATCGCACCAAGCCGCAGCTTCAGCGATGCCCATTACGGTAAGGCCTTCGCCTTCGGCTTTTGCTTGGCTAGGTGAGCCTTCGCGCAGGGCCACAACAAGGTTCTTCGCGCCGCTGTCGCGCAGGTTCAGCGCGTGGGCGTGGCCTTGCGAGCCATAGCCAAGGATGGCTACTTTTTTGTCTTTGATCAGGTTCACATCGCAATCGCGATCGTAATAAACGCGCATAATAGTCGTCCTTTGTTTGATTTCTGCTCAGCGTTATAACGACTGTGGCGCGTTTAGTTAGTGTAGATCTATGAGTTTATTGGGCAAGATAATGATTGCTATGCGCTGTTCATCATAATAACAGTGTATTCATGCTTGATGATGCCGATCGCCGTCTTTTACGCCTGTTGCAGTCCGACCCCGCGATGGGTGTGCCTGAATTGGCGGATGGTCTTGGGATGACCGCTTCACGCACCTCACGCAGGCTTGAGCGGTTGCGCGAGGCAAGGATCATTCGCGGCAGTCACATTACGATAAACTGGCCTGCTTTAGGATATGCGATTTCGGTCAGTCTGCGGATCACACTTGATAAGACAGTCCCGCGCGCTTTTGATGACTTTATCTCAGCCGCGCGTGCGGTGCCCGAAGTGGTTGAAATCCAGACCTTTCTAGGCCGTGTCGATGTACGTCTGTCACTGGTAGCAAAGGACTTGCCGGACTATCAACGCATCTACCGTGATCAGGTGCTGAACCTGCCACATATTTCAGACATTGAAGCGTTGATGACGGTGGCCAGTGTCAAGTCTGATGAAAGCCTGCCGCTATGATACTGGACGATCTAGACCGGAAATTGTTGCGAGCATTGGTCGCTAACGCTGAGCAATCCACGACACAGCTTGGCCAGAAATTGGGACTAAGCCAGCCTGCAACGTGGCGCAGGATCAAGCGTTTGCAAGATGCTGGCGTGATTGCAGGGCGGCGGTTAACCTTGGATGCTGAAAAAGTTGGGTTTGGCGTGACGGTGTTCTTGGGGGTGAAACTGGCCACCAAAGGGCGAGTGAGCCTTGAAGATTTCGAGCGCGCTATCGGGGGTATTCCTGAAGTGCAAACAGTCGACCATGTCCTTGGTTTGTATGATTACCGGTTACGGGTCGTCGCACGTGATTTGGCCGATTTCGAACGGGTGCTGCGTCGGCGGATCATGACAATGCCGGGTGTGGGCAACGTAGAGGCGAATGTGTTGCTAAGCGAAGAACGTAGGCCGGGGCCGATTTAGGCGGCAGTCTGTTCACCAGCCCGAAGCCCATCGATGCGCGGTCCTCGGAATTTGCCGATTGTATACCAAGATAGTCTTTGCTTTTGATGTCTCGGACGCTTAGCCCTTTTTTAACTCTAGGAGGACTACCACATGGACAACACACAAACTTCGATTGACCCTGATGGTCTGATGGAATTTTCAGTGGTCTTCACTGACCGTTCTTTGAATCACATGTCGAAAGTGTTTCAAGGCGTGATGACCGATATCTCGGGCATGCTAAAAGAGGTCTATAACGCGGATCATGTGGCTCTTGTGCCCGGTGGTGGCACTTACGGAATGGAGGCTGTGGCGCGCCAGTTTGGCGGTGATGCCCACGCGTTGATCGTGCGCAATGGTTGGTTTTCATACCGCTGGAGCCAGATTTTTGATGCCGGCAACTTTACGGCCCAGACGACCGTGATGAAGGCCCGCCAAGCGGGAAATGACACGCGCGCGCCCTTTGCGCCTGCGCCAATCGCGGATGTTGTCGCAGCGATCAAGGACGCAAAGCCCGACGTTGTTTTTGCCCCCCATGTGGAAACCTCGGCTGGAATTATCTTGCCTGATGACTACATCACGGCAATGGCAGATGCCGCGCACGAGGTCGGTGCATTGCTGGTGTTGGATTGCATCGCATCAGGTTGCGCTTGGATCGATATGAAAGCCACCGGAGTTGATGTGCTGATCTCAGCCCCGCAAAAAGGCTGGTCATCGACCCCGTCCGCGGGATTGGTGATGATGTCTGATCGGGCCGTTGCGCGGATGGCTGATACGACGTCGAATTCGTATACGATGGATTTGAAAAAGTGGCACAGCATCATGCAAGCCTATGAAAACGGTGGCCACGCCTATCATGCGACGATGCCAACCGACGGATTGCGCGCATTCCGCGATACGATGTTAGAGACGCGGGACTATGGATTTGCCCGCCTGAAAGACGCGCAATGGGCGTTGGGTGATGCTGTGCGCAAGGTGCTAGCCGACAAAGGCATCAAATCGGTTGCAGCCGAAGGCTTCGGCGCACCGGGTGTCGTGGTTAGCTATACCGATGACCCTTCCGTTCAAAACGGATCAAAATTTGCAGCCGAAGGCATGCAAATTGCGGCTGGCGTGCCACTGCAATGTGACGAGCCTGCTGATTTCCGCACTTTCCGCCTAGGTCTTTTCGGGCTTGATAAGCTTTACGATGTGGACGGCACATTGGCTCGTTTGGTGCCGGTTTTGGATCGCGTGCTTTAGCGCGCGCCCAAACCGAACTGCATCAACGTGCGACGCACGGGCGAAACTCCATAAAGCGCTTCGATCCCTTTGGACCGGAGCGTTTGAAACGTGGGGCTTCCTGCGATCGAGGCACGGTTCAGCGCATCAATGCCAGTCACGCGCAGCTTTATGTCGGTGTGCCGATTGCGTGAATAAGCATCCAGCATTGCAGGCGCGCCCAGCTGATCGGGTTGCGCCACCGCCAAGTCCAACAGACATGCCAAATCACGCAGCGACATGTTCAAACCCTGTGCGCCTATTGGGGGCATGACATGCGCTGCTTCGGCGACAAGGGCCGTGCGCGGGGCGATCAGGCTGTCAGCGATCTGGCTGATGATCGGCCATACACTGCGCCGCGAAGCAAGCTTTAGCGGCCCGTAGAGCAAGGCAGACCGATCATTTGCTGCGGCTTCAAATGCGTTGTCGGATAATGCCGCCAGCCGCTGGACCTCTGTTCCGTTTTCCATCCAGACCACTGAAGAGCAGGGACGTCCTGCGTGGTCGGGCAAAGGCACTAACGTGAATGGCCCACCAGAGCGGTGCACTTCGGTCGAGACATTTTCGTGGGGCGCATCGTGGGTCACTGCGAATGTCAGCGCCTTTTGTCCGTAGCGCGTAACTTTGGCGTCAATTCCTGCGGCTTTACGCACCGCTGATCCGCGTCCATCCGCACCGATCACCAAACGTGCGTCGACTTGGCTGCCATCGGTAAGTGTTACGATCGCTGCGGCGTCGCGCGCCAACATGCGGGCAAATCCTGTACCCGTGCGAAAGTCGACATTGGGCAGTTCCGCCAGTCGCGCGACCATTTCACGGCGCAACAGCCAATTGGGTAAGTTCCAACCGAACGGCTTGTCGGAAATTTCAGCGGCGTTGAAATCGCGCGTCACTTGGGCATCTGTGCCCGCATCGACAATTCGCATCACCTGCAAGGGCGTCGCAAATGGGGCAAGTTTTGTCCACAAACCTGCGGCCTCTAGAAACTGCTGGGCAGGTTGCAAAAACGCGGTTGTGCGAAGGTCTGATCCGGCGGCATCATCCGTTGTGATTGGCGGCGTAGGGTCAACAATAACCACACGAAAACCAGCGGTGCCAAAAGCGGCCGCCGCAGTCAGGCCAGCGACACCGCCGCCCGCGATCAAAATATCGGTCGAAGTACGTTCCATGGAACTAGACATAGGACTGTTCTGCAAAGGCGGAAAGGGTCAGCGCGCCAGCTGCGACAAGAAATCCGCAAGATCATCGGTGTGGTGATGGATATAGTCGTCTGGTTCCGGCTGCGGATGCACATGTACCGTCCGCATGCCCAATGCGTGCGGAACCGCGAGATTGCGTGCCTCGTCTTCGAACATCGCAGATTTATCGGGGGTCAGCCCGTCTTTGGCAAAGACATTGGCAAAGGCATCAAGGCTTGGTTTTGGTTGGAAATCGGCCTGTTCTACACCATAAACCGCATCGAACGACGACGTGAGGCCGCGTGCGGCCAACACGCGCTTGGCGTGATTATACGACCCGTTGGTAAAGACGATCTTGCGACCGCTGAGCCCTTTGATTGCAGATTGAAGGCCGGCGTCCTCTTGCAGATGCGAAATATCAATATTGTGCACATCAGCAAGAAAATGATGCGGATCCACGTCGTGGTGCGCGATAAGGCCCGTCAGGGTCGATCCATACGTGACCCAGTATTCTTTGCATAAGGCAAGCGCCCCAGCCTGATCCAACCCCGTCAACCGTGCGACATAGGCCGAAAAACGGCCATCCATCTGCCCGAAAAGATCAGCAGACGGCGGGTAAAGCGTGTTGTCGAGGTCAAAAACCCACGTATCCACATGTGCGAAATGTTGTGCAACCATATGGGGACATTATGCGCAGGGTGGGGGCTGCGCAATCGCTTTGGCTTGATCCTTTGGGGTGCACGGGCCTATGCTGTCGCGATGTTAAAAAGGACAGATTGATGCACGACGCGCGCGGATCACAAAAAGACGCCTATGCCCTTATCCTTGAGGCAATAGATAGCCACGTCTACAAGCCTGGTGATCGCTTGGTAGAAAGCGAATTGGCAGAGCGATTTGGCGTTTCGCGCACGCCTATCCGCGAAGCGTTGCAACGGCTGGAAACGCAGTCCTTGCTGACCCGCGACGGGCGGTCGCTGATTGTCGCGTCGCTTGATCATTCGCAACTGTCAGAGCTTTATGTCGTGCGCGGCGAATTAGAGGGGTTGGCGGCTAGATTGGCTGCCCAGCATGCAACTCCAGAAGAAATTAAGGTGCTGCGAGATCTGATGACCGCGGATGCAAAATTGGTTGGCGATCCCAACGCGATGAGCCGCGCAAACCGCCGTTTTCACAAGCAAATTCACCTTGCGTCGCACAACCGTTTTTTAGTGCGGCAGCTTGATTTGGTGCACCGCTCAATGGCGCTTTTGGCGACGACGTCGATTGCTGCTGAAGGACGCGGGCATCAGACCTTGCAAGAACACGAAGCAATTGTGGCCGCTATCGCGGCAGGTGACGGTGACGCGGCTTATCAAGCACTGCGCGATCATATCTCGGAAGCGTTTATCACACGTCTAAAGCTGGACGCTCAAGCGGTTGAAGCGGCCTAATAATTAGGCGCGCATCGCGTCAGTAAAGCGTTCAAACAGGTAATAGCTATCTTGCGGTCCCGGGCTTGCTTCGGGGTGATATTGCACGCTGAATACCGGACGGCCTGCTATGCGGATACCGCAGTTGCTGCCGTCGAAAAGCGAAACATGTGTTTCTTCGACACCGTCGGGCAAGGTTTGGCTATCAACCGTAAAGCCATGGTTCATTGACGTAATTTCGACTTTTCCGGTTTCCATGTCCTTAACAGGATGGTTCGCGCCATGGTGACCGTGGTTCATCTTGATGGTTTTTGCACCAACAGCGAGGGCCAGCATTTGATGTCCAAGACAGATGCCAAAGACAGGAAGATTCGCGGCCAACACACCTTGGATCATCGGCACAGCATATGTGCCGGTTGCGGCTGGATCACCGGGGCCATTCGACAAAAATACACCGTCTGGGTTCAGGGCCAGAACCTCTTGCGCGGTTGCGGTCGCGGGCAGGACAGTAACGTCACAGCCAGCACTGGCCAAACAGCGCAGGATGTTGCGCTTGGCGCCGAAATCAATCGCGACAACTTTGTATTTGGGATCATTCTGCGGGGTATAACCTTCAGGCCAAGCCCACCGCATTTCATTCCACTGGTAAGACTGCGCACAGGTCACGTCCTTGGCCAGATCAAGTCCTTCAAGGCCTTGGAAATCGCGCGCTTTTTGCACAAGGGCGGCGATATCAAAGTTACCTTCCGGATCATGGGCGAGTGCCACATGTGGCGCACCTTGTTGGCGAATTGCGCGTGTCAGCCGGCGAGTATCAACGCCGCCCATGCCGATGCGACCGTTTCTTGTCAGCCAAGTGGTCAGTTCTTCCGTTGCACGCCAGCTAGAGGCATGCGTTGGATCCCACTTCACAATCATACCTTCGGCGACGGGATCGTTGCTTTCGTCGTCCTCAGGCATAACACCGGTGTTGCCGATATGAGGGAAGGTAAACGTGACAACCTGGCCTGCATAAGACGGGTCCGTCATGATTTCCTGATAGCCGGTCATGGCGGTATTGAAGCAAAGTTCTGCGACCGTTTCGCCGGTTGCGCCAAAGCCCATACCATAGAAGATCGTACCATCCGCAAGCGCCAAACAGGCCGTCGGTTTCTGCGTCATGATAACTCTCCCATCCGTCAAACTGGGCTGGGTTTACGAGGGTCCGCAGCCATGGTCAAGGCCGTATCACGCCCTTGCAAACAAGGGTGTCGTTGCGCAAGCAGCGCTTGTCAGTTGTGCATTGCCACACTATGTTGGCCTTTCGTTTGACGTAATATCCACGGGATACATCAATGCTTATACGCGAAAAAATCGGCGCGGCCCTTAAAGATGCCATGCGTGCGAAAGAAGCGGACCGTCTTTCAACGCTGCGGCTTATCAATGCGGCGATCAAAGACAAAGACATCGCCTTGCGCGGCACGGCTGATGATACGGTCGGTGTGACCAATGATGATATCCTTGCGATCATGGGACGTATGGTCAAGCAACGCCAAGAAAGCGCACGCGCCTATGAAGAGGGTGGTCGTCTGGAATTGGCGGAAAAAGAGCTTTCGGAGATTAAGATCATCGAAGAGTTTCTGCCAAAGCAGTTAAGCGAAGGCGAAGCGGCAGCGGCAGTCGAGGCTGCCATCGCCGAAGTCGGTGCAACCAGCATTCGCGATATGGGCAAAGTAATGGGTGTCCTAAAAGGCAAGTACACTGGTCGCATGGATTTCGGCAAAGCCGGTCCAATGGTTAAGAATATTCTAGGCTAGGCGGCTTAG
>CBDTVI010000036.1:0-15859 GCA_965364065.1 uncultured Yoonia sp.
CAAACTTGAACATGTCGCCATATTCTTCTGTTTGTGCGTTAAAGCCGAATGCCTTATCGTCGCTCTCGCGGATTTTACCAGCAACGACGGAACCGTCGACACCAGAGTTTTCAGCGATCTGACGCAGTGGCGATTCGAGTGCCTTGCGGATGATCGAAATGCCGACGTCTTGGTCGGAGTTCGCACCTTTAACGCCTTCGAGTGTCTTACCGGCCTGAACCAGAGCAACACCACCGCCAACGACGATGCCTTCTTGAACAGCAGCGCGTGTTGCGTTCAGTGCGTCATCAACGCGGTCTTTACGCTCTTTGACTTCGACTTCGGACATGCCACCAACGCGGATAACAGCAACACCGCCAGCCAATTTGGCAACGCGTTCTTGCAGCTTTTCACGGTCGTAGTCGGATGCTGTTTCGTCAACTTGGCCACGGATCTGCATGACGCGAGCTTCGATTTCAGCTTTGTCGCCGCCACCGTCAACGATAGTAGTCTCGTCTTTAGTGATGGAAACGCGCTTAGCGGAGCCGAGCATGTCCATTGTGACGCTTTCCAGCTTCATGCCCAGATCGTCAGAGATAACCTGACCACCTGTCAGGATCGCGATGTCCTGCAGCATTGCTTTGCGACGATCGCCGAAACCAGGTGCCTTAACAGCAGCAATTTTCAAACCGCCACGCAGCTTGTTCACAACAAGCGTTGCAAGTGCTTCGCCTTCGACATCTTCTGAGATGATCAAAAGTGGCTTACCGGACTGGATCACTGCCTCAAGCAATGGAACCATTGGCTGCAGGGAAGAAAGCTTCTTCTCGTGCAGCAAGATGATTGCATCTTCGAGTTCAACAGTCATCTTGTCAGGGTTAGTGACAAAGTAAGGGGACAGGTAGCCGCGGTCGAACTGCATGCCTTCAACAACATCGGTCTCAGTCTCGAGGCCTTTGTTCTCTTCAACAGTGATAACGCCTTCGTTGCCCACTTTTTGCATCGCATCAGCGATCTGACGACCGATTTCTGCTTCGCCGTTGGCAGAGATTGTACCAACCTGTGCAACTTCGTCGCTGTCAGAAACAGGACGTGCCGCTGCTTTGATGGCCTCAACAACTTTCAGCGTAGCAAGATCGATGCCGCGCTTCAGGTCCATTGGGTTCATGCCAGCCGCAACAGACTTCATGCCTTCGCGAACGATCGCTTGGGCCAGAACTGTTGCTGTTGTTGTACCGTCACCAGCTTCGTCATTGGTGCGCGATGCAACTTCTTTAACCATCTGCGCGCCCATGTTCTCGAACTTGTCTTCAAGTTCGATCTCTTTGGCAACAGATACACCGTCTTTGGTGATGCGTGGTGCGCCGAACGATTTGTCCAGAACTACGTTACGGCCCTTGGGACCAAGCGTAACCTTCACTGCATCGGCGAGGATGTTAACACCGCTAAGCATGCGATTGCGCGCATCGGTGCCGAATTTGACGTCTTTACCAGCCATTTTCATGTGCTCCATAAATTAGATATTTTGAGGTCGACTAGTTCGGCTTACATAATGCCGAGGATGTCGCTTTCTTTCATGATCAGCAGCTCTTCGCCGTCGATCTTGACCTCTGTGCCGGACCATTTGCCGAACAGCACTTTGTCGCCTGCTTTGACGGACATTGCGATCAACTCGCCGCTGTCTTTGCGTGCGCCTTCGCCGATGCTGACGATTTCGCCTTCAGCCGGTTTTTCTTTTGCGCTTTCAGGAATGATAAGGCCGCCTGATGTCTTCTCTTCGCCTTCAAGGCGACGGACGAGTACGCGGTCGTGAAGTGGTGTAAATGCCATTTCAGAACTTCTCCAGTTCGGGTTTCTTTTGTGTTAGCACTCTGTAGTGCTGAGTGACAACGCGTAGGTAAGGACCGTGGTGGGACGAGTCAACAGGCGGGTACCTGCATTTGTCTATTTTTCAGGTTTATTGGATTTTGCGAAACTTCGCATGCTCGTGTGGAATGCATCAGTTTGCAATCCTATGTGCTGGAGGTAGTTTCCAGTTTTGGTTACAAAAATCGTCGAAGCGGTGATGTCTGATGTTCGCCGTCAGCCTCAAGGAGCACAGACATGACAAAAAAAACACCGAACAAGACGCTGATGGACAGCGGGATTTCAAACTGGAAGGCGGACCAGCTGCCTGATTTGAAGGGCAAGTTATATGTCATCACCGGAGGCAATTCCGGTATCGGCTTTGAGGCCGCCAAGCATTTGGGCAAGGCTGGTGGCGATATTGTGCTGGCATGTCGTTCCGTCGCAAAGGCCGAAGAAGCCGCAAAAGAACTGCGTTCGCTTATCGCTGGGCGGGTTGATGTTGTTCAGTTAGACCTCGGCGATCTTGTTTCCGTTCGCGCAGGCGCCGAAGCCATACGTGGCAAATACACTAAGATCGATGGTTTGATTAACAATGCGGGTCTCATGCAGACCCCACAACAAAAGACTGCAGATGGATTTGAGATGCAGTTCGGCACGAACCATCTGGGCCATTTCTTGTGGACCGGACTGCTGATCGATCTGGTCGAAGCGGCTGAAGGTCGTGTTGTGACACTTTCAAGTCTTGCGCATCTGTCGGGGAAAATTCGTTTTGATGATCTGATGGGTGAAAAGGGGTACTCGCCCACAGCCGCCTATTTCCAAAGCAAGGGCGCGAACCTGATGTTCGCGCTTGAGTTGGACCGTAGATTGCAAGCTGCGGACAAGAAAGCGATCAGCATTGGCTGTCACCCCGGCTATTCAAATACGAACCTACAAAGCACTGGCCCGACGGGGATATTCAGCTTCCTATATAAGCTCACCAATCCATTATTGGCCCAACCATCCAGCGATGGCGCACTACCTACGGTTCTGGCAGCAGCCGGAAAAGAGGCGCGGCGCGGCGGGTACTATGGCCCTCAGAAAATGGGGGAAACCCGTGGGCCTGTGGGGGATGCAAAAGTTGCGGCTTATATTCTGGACAGAGATCAAGCGCAGCGTCTTTGGGAAGTCAGCGAAACGCTTGTTGGGCATAAGTGGGCCTAGCGGCCTTAGCCTAACCCGCGCTCAGTCCCTCTTGCGCGGTTCTTTGTCGTCCTCGGATAAAATGCGCCATGCATCGCCTTCAAGGTCTTCATACTGATTGCTGCGCAGCGTCCATAGAAACGCTGCCAGCCCAAGCCCGCCTAGAAAAAGTGACACCGGAATAAGAATGACAAGGATGTTCATAACCGGCCTTTCAAGCGCAGTGCGTTCAGCAACACCGTAATAGAAGACGCTGACATTGCAATGGACGCGATCAGCGGTGTGGCTAAACCGGCAAGGGCTACAGGGACCGCGATGACGTTGTAGATCGTCGAGATCGTAAAGTTCTCTTTGATGCGCGCTAGGGCTGCGCGGGCGACCAGCGGCAATTCGATCAAGGGCTGCAAACTGTCATTCAGCAGCACAATATCAGATGCCGCGCGTGATGCATCTGCCGCTGTTGCAGGCGAGATAGAGGCATAGGCTGCGGCCAGCGCGCCTGTATCATTCAACCCGTCGCCGACCATCAGAACCTTTGCACCATCTGCTGTCAGCTTTTCAATGTAGGCGATCTTGTCCGCAGGTTTGGTTGCCGCCTGCCACGTTGCGATGTTCAGCGCTGCGGCGACACGCGCCGTCTCGTTGGTGTCATCACCCGAGACTAGATGAATGCGCAATCCTTGATCCTGCCAAGCGCGAACAAGGTCTGCTGCACCCTCGCGGAGTTGCGATTGCAATGCGATTTTTTGCGGCTTTGCTTCACCGATCTGAATGAATGTCCCACGACCTGCACCAAGCCATTCGCCCGACCCAAGGCGGATCGTATTGCCGTCGTAAGTAGCACTTAGGCCCTTGCCGGCATGTTCTTGTTGGTCAGTCACATTGGCTGGGATCACACCATGTAGCGAAGCCGCTATTGCTTGCGAAATTGGGTGGGTCGCATTTTGGGTCATGGCAAGGGCGATGCTTTGGGCCTGCGCATCCAGCATGTCCCGCGACGCTGCGGGCATTGTCAGAGTACCGGTTTTGTCGAACACCACGGTGTCGACTTCGGCCAAACGTTCCAGCGCTGTTCCGTCTTTTACCAACAGGCCTGCGCGGAACAATCGTCCGGCGGCGGTGGTTGAAACGGCAGGGACGGCAAGGCCCATCGCGCAAGGGCAGGTGATGATGAGAACCGCAACTGCGATGTTCAGCGACAAGCGCAGGTCAGAAGAATAAAGCATCCAGCCGATGAATGCGAACAACGCCAGCAGATGCACGGCGGGCGCGTAAATCGCAGCGGCCTTGTCGGCGACAGCTGTATAGCGATTGCGCACTGCTTCCGCCTCATCCACCATTGTGACCATTTTGCGCAACGTCGTGTCAGAGCCGACAGTGGTCGCACGGATTGTGAGAGGTCCGGTCATGTTGACCTCGCCTGCGGTCACGGCAGACCCGATATGCGCATCGCTGAGGCGGCTTTCGCCTGTTAGCAAAGAGCGGTCAATTTGGCTGACGCCTTCGGTGATTTCCCCATCAACCGGAATGCGGCCGCCGGGCAAGACTTGGATCAGGTCACCAATAGCGAGGTCTACAAAATCCACCATTTGTCGCGCGCCGTCGCGCAAACGCATGACGCGCGGTACTTCGAGTGCGGAAAGTTGGGCGGCAGCAGACGCGGCAGCTTTGCGGCTGCGATGGTCCAGATACCGACCAATGAGCAGGAAGAAGGTTAGCGTGACGGCGGCGTCAAAGTAAGAATGATGCCCGCCGTAGGCGGTCTCATAAAGTGAAATGCCGGACGCCAGAATGATCGCCAGCGAAATTGGCACATCCATATTCAAGCGACCCACCTTAAGTGCGCGCCAACCGCTTTCGAAAAACGGTTGCGCCGAATAAATCAGGGTCGGGATTGCGATGATTGCTGTGATCCAGTGGAAAAGCTGCATGGTCGCACCGATCGCACCTGACCAGACGGCTACCGACAGCAACATGATGTTCATATTGGCAAAGCCCGATACCGCCAGGCGGGTCATCAGGCCACGTCCATAGTCGTCCACGTCAGACCCAAGCAGGCTGTTGTCCAGCACGCGCGCCTCGAACCCAGCCATTTCAAGCGTATCGATCAATGTTTCAGGGGAAACGGGTTGATTGGTGCCGATTGTGACCCGCTTCATGCTGAGGTTCACACGGGCGTTTGCGACACCGTCCAGCGCCCGCAAGCTACGTTCAACACCGTTGATGCATGCCACACAGTGAATGCCCGGCAAAGACAACACGATCTGGTTGGTGCCGTTGGATGCCGCTTTTTCAAGCTGCCCTTCTGGCAGCCCAACGCAGGCTGGACAGAAGGCGGCGTCGCTCATTTAGCAGTCAGCGGAAAACGACGGCGGAATTTCGTGCCATCCGGTGCGATCATTTCGAGGCGCAAGTTCCAATAGCCTTCGTGCATCGCGACAGGGGCCACGATTGCAGTGCCATTCCAAACGAATGCTGGCGTGCTGTCTTGGCTGGTGTTGGTCGCACGGCCAAGGATCGCGCGCGTGACCTCTGCCTGAACCGGATCACCGCGATGATCAAGGATGGTCACTGTCAAAAGGCCGTCGTCAATGTCCGCGCTGACATCCCAGCGAAGTGCGTTTTGTGCGGCGCGGTCTGCTTGGAAGGTTTGGCTGATCTCGTAGGAATTGCGGGCCTCTACCCCCGGGAATGTGGCCACGGCATTCCACGCCAGTGTCAGGTTCACGGCGATAATGATGCCAAATCCACCAACCATCAGACCCAACATGTGCCGGCCAGTAAATTCACGTGTCATCATTGTGCCCTTCCGTTGAAGACTGCGTCTTTGTGGGCGCGTTCGCCCGAAATAATGTCTTCGACCCAGAACCGAAGATCTGTCCTGTCCATGCTTGCCGCTGGATCAATGGGGCGGGCCGAAACGTAGACGCGCTGTAGGAATGTTTCATTCGCAGGAACCGTTACAACCAGTTGCGACGTGCCTTCAAGCGCGATCCGCAGGATCGCATCCGAGGACAAGGACAGGTGGAAATCGCGGTCGTCACCGTGTTTGTTCAACAGGCGAATATCATAGATATTGCGGATCGTACCATCAGACAGGGTTACAAATGTCGGGTTCCGTACCGGAGCGACCGTCATTTCGATTTCAGCGCGCACAAACAGCGCCACAATCAGACCGACGCCAATCAACGCCCAAAGGGTCGTGTAAAGCATGGTTCGAAAGCGCAAGACATGTTGCCAGACGCGTTTGGCTGGTTTGCCCTTCGCTTCTTCTTCTTGATCCGACAAGGCAAGATAATCGATCAAACCGCGTGGTTTGCCAATCTTGTCCATCACGTCATCACAGGCGTCGATGCAAAGCGCGCAGGTAATACATTCCATCTGCTGCCCGTCACGAATGTCGATACCCGCGGGGCAAACATTAACGCAAGCCATGCAATCGATGCAGTCGCCCGCACCTTCAACACGCCGTTTGCCGCGTGGTTCACCGCGCCATTCGCGGTAGGCGACGGTCAGTGTTTCGGAGTCGATCATCGCGGCTTGGATGCGGGGCCAAGGGCACATGTAGTTGCACACCTGTTCGCGCATGAAACCGCCGAATATGAATGTTGTCGCTGTCAGCACAGCAATAGTGCCCCACGCAACGGCAGGCGCTGTGAAAGTCGCAAGGCTGACGGCGAGCGTTGGGGCATCGGCAAAGTAGAAAACCCACGCACCGCCGGTCGCAATCGAGATCAGTAACCAAATGGTCCATTTAAACAGGCGCAGGCGGATTTTACGAAAGCTCCAATCGGCCTTCCAAAGGCGGACCCGGGCGTTGCGGTCGCCTTCGATCCAGCGTTCAACAAGGATAAATAAATCGGTCCAGACAGTTTGCGGGCATGTATAGCCACACCAAACCCGTCCAAGGGCTGCGGTGAACAGGAACAATCCAAGCCCGGCCATAATTAAAAGGCCCGCGACGAAATAGAACTCGTGCGACCAAATCTCGATCCAGAAAAAATAGAAACGGCGATGGGCCATGTCGATCAAAACCGCTTGGTCTGGCAGGTTTGGTCCACGATCCCAACGAATCCATGGGGTCAGGTAATAAATACCCAAAGTGATTCCCATCACCCACCATTTTAGATTGCGGTAAAAGCCTTTAACCCTGCGCGGAAAAATAGGTTCACGCGGGGCATAAAGCGGCTGTGGATCTGTTGAAGACATTTATTGGTCCAAAGAAAGTTTCTGTTCGCTGAGTCTGTTGTAAGGAAGTTGCGATAGAAAACCTTGATGTGGATCAATCTGAAACGCATTGCAGTGCAAAGCTGAGATATGTTTGCAATTGCTTTCGCCGCGATACCGCGTTCATAAGTCGTAAAGCGCCGGAGGTGTCGTTGTGATGCACAAGGCAAGTATCCAAATTAAGGACGCAGAATGATTGAACGTATTGAATCCGGTGAACGCTCTTCGAAAATCGTAAAGCACAACGGAGTGGCCTACCTGACCGGTCAGGTCGCCGAAGGTGACACGATCCAAGAGCAGGTGCGTATCTGTTTGGACAAGGTTGATGCCCTGCTGGAAAAAGCCGGATCATCGCGTGAAAAAATGCTGCGGGTCACGATTTGGCTGGCGGATATGAAGGATTTCGCAGGGTTGAACGAGGTCTGGAATGACTGGGTTCCCAGCGGTCACGCACCTGCACGCGCGTGCGGCGAAGCCAAGCTGGCCCGCCCAGAACTGAAGGTCGAATTTATGGTGGATGCTGCCTACGACTAGACGCTCTCGCTTTCGCGAAACAACAGGCGTAAGTCTGCTGGTATGAAGATAGTCCGCCTCGAAGATGCCCATACCCTGCCGCTTTGGCGCAGGCCCACGTCGCTGTTGTTTGTCATGGCGATGGCGATGCCAATTGCTTTTGCGACTTGGTCTGCGCTGCTCAATAACTTCGTAATTGAGGTGGCAAACTTTGACGGCGCTGACATCGGTTGGTTGCATACGGTGCGCGAAATCCCGGGCTTTTTCGCGATTGGCGTGATCGCTTTGATTATGTTTATCCGCGAACAGGTTCTGGGGTTGGTCGCATTGATCATGCTGGGGGCGGCGACGGCGGTGACTGCGCAATTCCCTGAAATGGGCGGGATCTTGGCGGTCACGATGCTGTCTTCCATCGGTTTTCACTATTATGAGACGGTCAATCAATCACTGCAATTGCAGTGGATCGACAAGAAAAAAGCACCACAAACGTTGGGTTGGATTTTGTCGGCTGGGTCGGCGGCGACGCTGGTGGTTTACCTGCTGATTGTGATCAGTTGGGACCGTTTTGGGCTGACCTATAGTATCGTTTACTGGCTGTCTGGCGGGTTCACGGCGGTTGTCGCCACCATCTGCTTACTGGCCTATCCCCAATTCGAAGCCCCACATCCACAGATCAAAAAGATGATCCTGCGCAAGCGTTACTGGCTCTATTACGCACTGCAATTCATGTCCGGTGCGCGACGTCAGATTTTTGTCGTGTTTGCGGGCTTTATGATGGTTGAACAGTTTGGTTTTGCGGTCGATGACATCACCAAGCTGTTCATGGTGACCTTGCTGATCAACATGTTCGTGGCGCCGCTACTTGGTGGGTTGGTGCAGTTCTTTGGCGAACGTCGCGCATTAATTTTCGAATATGCGGGGCTTTGCTTGGTGTTTTTCGCCTATGGCGGCATTTATTATTTCGGTTGGGGCGTGGTGCTGGCGACGGTACTTTATGTCGTGAACCACTTGTTCTTTAGCCTTGCGTTGGCGATCAAGACGTACTTCCAGAAAATCGCTGATCCGCAGGATATTGCACCCACTGCAGCGGTGGCGTTTACGATCAACCATATCGCCGCGGTCTTTTTGCCCGCGCTGTTGGGGTATGTCTGGCTCAACTCCCCTGGAATGGTGTTTTTGTTGGCCGCAGGCATGGCGATCATATCGCTGCTTTTGTCGCTGCTGATCCCGCGTCATCCCGCCCCCGGTCACGAGACCGTGTTCCAAGGGCGTTTATTGAGTGCTGCAGAGTAGTATATACCCGCAGGTGCCTTATATCTTGTGGACCCTAATAGGAGGCTTCCGATGTTTTTCATGAACCGCGCAAAATCCGAAATGGTGGCGCCAGAGGCCGCACTTTCCGGTCGCCCATCCGCGATCCCGACTGCACAGACGCATTTTGTCTATGGGACCCCAATGCTGGCAGATGTTCCCGCTGGGATGGAAGAAGCTACTTTTGGCATGGGCTGTTTTTGGGGCGTCGAGCGGATGTTTTGGAAGCTAGACGGCGTACAATCCACGATGGTTGGGTACGCAGGCGGCTATACCCCGAACCCGACATATGAAGAAGTATGCAGCGGTAAAACGGGCCACAACGAAGTTGTGCGTGTTGTGTTTGATCCGACGGTCATTTCATACGAAGACCTGTTGCAAGTGTTCTGGGAGGGTCACAATCCGACCCAAGGCATGCGCCAAGGAAATGATGCAGGCACGCAATATCGCTCTGGTATCTACACCTATTCTGACGCGCAGCAGTCCGCAGCCGATGCATCGAAAGCTGCCTTTGCACCGCGTTTGTCCGAAGCAGGCTTTGGCATGATTACGTCCGAGATTATCGGGGCACCTACGTTCTATTTTGCTGAAGAGTATCACCAGCAATACCTTGCCAAGAACCCTAGCGGGTATTGCGGGATCGGTGGAACCGGCGTGACATGTCCGATCGGGGTTGGCGCCTAAGCCACCCCATGTTGGTAGATATTGCGGCAAGAATTGTTCTGTTGCCTGTCCTGATAGGGCAGGCAATTTTTGTGATCACTCATATCGTCCAACTGCCAGAGCCGCAGGGCGCCCGCCACGGCAGCTGTGGCGCTGGCCCAACATTGAAACTGCTGATTATAGGCGACTCGTCCGCCGCAGGTGTGGGTGTGGATACGCAATCGGACGCGCTGCTGGGGCAGGTCACCCAAGCGCTTGGACAGGATTTCACTGTCCATTTTGACCTTGTCGCAGTTACCGGTGCGCGCACCGGTGATGCGCTGGGCTGGCTTTCTGAACTCGCACCGGATCACTACGATGTTGTTATCACCGCATTTGGTGTGAACGATGTCACCAAAGGCACATCGCTGCGACAGTTTCTTCGGCAGCAGATGCAATTGATTGAATACCTTCAGTCGCAACGACAAGCCGGATTGGTCGTCGTATCGGGCCTGCCGCCTGTTAAGGATTTTCCGGCTTTGCCACATCCGCTCCGGTGGGTTCTGGGACGGCAAGCAGTGCGGTTCGATCTGGCTTTACGGCAAATGGTGAACCAGCGGGCAGGCTGTGCTGCATTGGAATTCAATCAAGCCCTTAACGCAGACAGCATGGCCTCTGACGGATTTCACCCCGGGCCTGCAATCAATGCGGCTTGGGCAGCAGAAGCCGTAAAGTGCATCAAGGCGCATGTGTCCTTGGCTTGACGCTGTCGGGCCTGCGCCATAACGGGGGCGGGATAGACGCAAAGGGCACCACCATGACCACATATGCTGCACTGACCACCATCGCGGGCGAAGATCCGGCCTACCAATTGGCAGAGACCCTCGAAGGGCTGGTGCCAGAGCCGACCGGCATTGGTGTCTATGAGATCGAAGATGGGTCGGGCCTGTGGGAGGTCGCGGCCTATTTCACGCAAGCACCTGACGCTGCGGCATTGGCCGTGTTTTCGGCCCTGCATCACGCTAAACCATTTAACATCTCGGATATCCCCGATCAGGATTGGGTGTCCAAAGTGCAGCGCGAATTGGCGCCAGTCGCAGCAGGGCGGTTCTTTGTATACGGATCTCATGATGCAGACAAAGTGCCTGCAGACAAAATCCCGTTGTTGATCGATGCCGCAATGGCGTTTGGTACTGGGCATCACGGCACGACCAAAGGCTGCCTTGAGGCGTTTGACGTGCTCATGGATCAAGGGTTCAAAGGCGGGCGCATTTTGGATATCGGCTGTGGCACAGCTGTGCTGGCGATGGCTGCGGCCAAGGTGTTGCCTGATCTGATCCTGGCTAGCGATATCGATCCGGTCGCTGTCGAAGTGGCCCAAGCCAACGTGCTCAGCAACAATCTGCGCGACCGCATCAATTGTTTTGTGGCACCGGGTTTTGAGGCGTCAGAGCTTGCAAATGGTGGCCCTTACGATTTGATATTTGCCAACATTCTCAAGGGCCCCTTGATTGGTCTTGCACCTGACATGGGGCGGCATGTGAGCGCGGGGGGGTATGTGATTCTCTCGGGTATTTTGAACGAACAGGCCGATGAGGTGATTTCGGTTTATATTCAAAATGGGTTCAAATTGATTGAAAATCGGTCGATTGTAGACTGGGCGACACTAATATTGGCGAAAAACGGCTGATTTAAGGTGGTATACGGCCTGAATAGATCAAAAAGACTTGTTTAAGGCTTCATTAAGGCAGATGATCTTATTGTATTTAGTAGAGTTCATTTCTGGAGGGTCCCCCGGTGCAAGCCAACGTCCCATTCGACAAAAGATTAAAGCGTATCGTGCGTCGTCACGATAAAATGTCCAACGGTGTTGTCCGGACTGTTAAGTCCGACGGCCTTATCGTTGCCCGTCCCCGCCTTTATAAACCGAAGTTTCCGCTCAAGGGCCTGATCATTGTTCTGGCGCTGGGTTTCTTCTTAAAGGGCTTCTTGTTGGCCTACATTGGCGATGCAGGTTACACAGAGCGTCTGACAGCCTTGCAGTCTGGCACTGTTGTTGAGCAAACTGGCGCTTGGGTTATGCAGCCTGATCCTGTGACAACGCTTGTGGCTGGTGGTATTGCGACCATTCTTCCACGTTAAATAAACGAACAAAGAAAACGAAAAGGCCGCGCTTGTTAAAGCGCGGCCTTTCGCATTTCAGTCATGTATTCGTTTAGCGTGTCGCGCGCGTCGCGATGTTTTCGATGTCGCCGTAGGACAGGCCAATATCGTCCAGCTCACGTGCTGTCAGCTTGGACAAGGACTTGCGTGTGATGCGTGCATCATTCCATGCAGCGACGGCGCTGAACATGTTGGTGAAAAGTGTTGCGACGTTGCCTGCGGAGAGGCCAAGTGCGGGGCGGGATGTGTCGATTGAGGCCATGGCCGTATTCCTTAAGTTTTTGCTGCCGTGCAGCGTTAATCTGATAAGACGCATCTAGGAGGGAAGTGCCTGGACGACCAGTGCCATTTTGGCATATGTCGTATGCGTTTTCAGCATGCCTCTTTTTTAGGCAGGGATCTGACTAAACCCTTTATTTATATACAGCTAAATCTGTCGACTTTCGCATGCAAGGTGACGCTTTCTGACCCCAATTGCGGCGACGCTGCGTCAACTGACCTTGTGAAGTGCCTTGGTCTTTGTTCGCCTTTTGTGCTAACCATCATTTGATAATAATAAAAACGAGGCGAGCAATGCGTGTTTTAGGGATTGATCCGGGTCTGCGGAACATGGGTTGGGGCGTTATTGATGTGGTGGGATCTCGAATCAGCCATGTCGCCAATGGCATTTGTCATTCGACGGGAATTGATCTGGGCTCGCGCCTATTATCATTGCACCAGCAACTGACCGACGTGGTCCTGACATACCAACCCGAGACTGCAGCTGTTGAGCAAACCTTTGTGAACAAAGACGGTGTTGGTACGCTGAAGTTGGGGCAAGCCCGCGGTATCGCAATGTTGGTGCCTGCGCAGGCGGGGATAAGCATTGGCGAATATGCCCCGAACGCCGTCAAGAAAGCCGTCGTTGGTGTGGGTCACGCCGACAAACAGCAAATCGCGCATATGGTTAAGGTGCAGTTACCGGGTGTGCAGTTGGCTGGCCCTGATGCTGCCGATGCTTTGGCCATCGCGATCTGCCATTCGTTTCACGCCCAATCAACTAGTTCGTTGGCCAAGGCATTGGCGAGGGCAGGCGCATGATCGGCAAGATCGCGGGGCGTCTGGAATACCGCAGTACAGACCATATTTTGATTGATGTGCGCGGGATTGGGTATCTTGTCTATGTCTCGGACCGCGTGATGGCGGGCTTGCCTGCCAATGGCGAAGCAGTTGCGTTGTTCACTGACTTGTTGGTGCGCGAAGACAATCTGCAACTCTTTGGCTTTACCACTTTGGTGGAAAAAGAATGGCACCGTCTGTTGATGTCGGTGCAAGGGATTGGCGCAAAAGCTGCAATGGCGATCATGGGCACACTGGGCGCAGACGGGGTCAGCCGCGCGATCGCGCTGGGCGATTGGAACGCGTTGGCCAAGGCCAAAGGCGTCGGCCCCAAAACCGCACAGCGGGTATCAATTGAACTAAAAGACAAAGCGCCCGGTGTCATGGCTATGGGTGGAACGCTGTCCGAGGCACAGGGCGATGATGTGATCGAGGTATCTGAACCGACGGCTGTACGTAAATTGACACCGCGTAAGGCCAACCCCGCGCAATCAGAGGCACTGTCTGCGCTGGCCAATCTTGGCTATGCCCCTGGTGACGCGGCAGGTGCCGTCGCCCAAGCCGCAGGTGATACACCCGACGCAGACACACCTGCATTGATCCGAGCGGCCTTGAAGCTGTTGGCCCCAAAGGGGTAGGGATAGCCGATGGACCAACCTGACCCCACATTGCGCCCCGATCCTCAACCCGAGGACAACGACCGCGCTTTGCGTCCGCAAACGCTTGATGCGTTCATCGGGCAAAAAGAAGCCCGCGCGAACCTGGCCGTCTTTATTGAAAGTGCGCGCCGCCGTGGCGAGGCGATGGATCACACGTTGTTTCATGGCCCCCCGGGATTGGGGAAAACGACGCTTGCGCAGATTATGGCGCGGGAATTGGGTGTGAATTTCCGCATGACCTCTGGCCCTGTGTTGGCCAAGGCGGGCGATCTGGCGGCGATCCTGACAAATCTCGAAGCGCGAGATGTGTTGTTCATTGATGAAATCCACCGTCTAAACCCAGCAGTCGAAGAAATCCTTTACCCCGCGCTGGAAGATTTTGAGCTTGATCTGGTGATCGGCGAAGGTCCGGCCGCGCGCACGGTGCGGATCGAATTGCAGCCATTTACGCTGGTCGGTGCTACAACCCGCATGGGGCTTTTGACGACACCCCTGCGTGACCGTTTTGGTATTCCGACACGGCTGGAATTCTATTCACAAGAAGAACTGCACGAGATTGTCACCCGTGGTGCCCGCTTGATGGGTGCGCCTGCCGCCCCCGAAGGCGCCGCAGAAATTGCGCGTCGCGCGCGGGGAACACCGCGGATCGCGGGTCGTTTGCTGCGCCGTGTCGTCGATTTCGCAATTGTCGAGGGTGACGGCACGGTGACACAAGCTATTGCCGATCGTGCGTTGACCAGGTTGGGTGTGGATCATTTGGGGCTGGATAACGCTGACCGTCGCTATTTACGGTTGGTCGCGGAAAGCTACGCAGGCGGTCCTGTCGGGATTGAGACACTGTCTGCTGCGCTGTCCGAAAGCCGTGACAGTCTAGAAGAAGTGATCGAGCCTTATTTGTTGCAAAAAGGTCTGATCCAGCGCACGCCGCGCGGGCGTATGTTGGCGCAAGCTGCGTGGACGCATTTGGGGCTTGATGAACCCAAACCGCGGTCGGATTTATTTGGGTGACGTTAGAGTGCCTCCGGCGGGAGTTTTAAGGGCAAGATGATGGATGATGTAGAGAAATTGTTCACACGCGCGGATGGGGCTTACGTCTTTGCGCGGTGGGGCAGGCCGATTGTGCCAGTGATTTTCGGTGTCGATGATGCGTCGCTTGCGATGTTCAAAGGCGCAATCGAAGCTGTCGTGAGCCTTGCGGGTCATAAGATGGCCGAAACCGATCCAGAGCTTGGCGCGAATGTCATGATCTTTTTCTGCCGTGAATGGGCTGAACTGGGTGAAGTACCAAACCTCGATAAACTCGTGCCCGATATGCCGCCTTTGATCGCTAAGCTGCAAAAGGCGGATGCCAATCAATACCGGATTTTCCGCTTTGATGATGCGGGGGCCATTCAGGCGGCTTTCGTCTTTTTGCGGATGGATGAGCATTTGTCGGCCGTTGCGGTGGATACACTCGCGCTTAGCCAAGCTGTTCAAATGATTTTACTGTGGTCGGATACGGCGTTTGATGCGAAGCCGCCGCTTGCCTTGATCGAAGGCAATGCTGTGCTGCGCCCTGAAATCGCAGATGTGATCCGTGCCGCATATGACAGGGTGATGCCCGCTGCCGCCCAAGACCCCAGCCATGCTATGCGTTTGGCCGCAAGGATCAGGCCAGCATCATGACCCACTGTTTTCCTGTTCGTGTTTATTACGAAGATACTGACCTCGCGGGCATCGTTTATTATGCCAATTATCTGAAATTCATCGAGCGCGCCCGCAGTGAATGGGTCCGCGATTTGGGCATCGATCAGGTGCAAATGAAGACAGAGGGCCTTGTTTTCGCAGTGCGCCGCGTTGAGGCGGATTACTTTGCCCCCGCAAGGTACGATGACGAACTGACCGTTGAGACCACTATGCAAACCGGATCAGGTGTGCGGCTGGTCGTTCGTCAGGATGTTAAGCGCGGTGAAGAGGTGCTGTTTTCGGCCCTTGTCACCATTATTTGCATGACCGAACAGGGTAATGTGGCCCGCCTACCGGCAATGATCCGCCAATCAGTACACTAACAAACACGCTGATTTCGCAGATGTGATGAGAGATTGGTTGGATTTCCCCGCGCACATGCGGTATGTTTGCTGATAATCAGAGCCCAAAATCGGGCCTAAAGGCAGAGCAGGCACATGGAAGCAGCACACGAATTCACAATGTGGGCGTTGTTCGCACGCGCGACAATTACCGTTAAAATCGTCATGGTC
>CBDTVI010000037.1:0-15672 GCA_965364065.1 uncultured Yoonia sp.
TGGCGACGATCGCGTGCGAAGTGCACCACGCAGATAGTCGCTTTGATTGGACCGGGTTTTACCGCGTAACTGCGCCCGAAACGTTGAAGGTCGGGCCATACCAAGGCGGGCATGGCTGCCTTGTCATTCCGTTTGGCCGTGGGGTTTGCGGCGCCGCGGCGCGCACGCAAAAAGTACAATTGGTGCCTGACGTAAACGCGTTCTCTGGTCATATAGCCTGCGCGAGCAGCACCCAATCAGAACTGGTCTTGCCCGTGTTCAATTCGGAAGGCATTTTAATTGCTGTTTTTGATATAGATAGCGACCAACGCGATATCTTTACGCAGAACGATGCAGCAGGTCTGGAGATTATTTTAAAAAGCGCCTTTGAAAGACAACCATAAGATGTCATGATCTGCGATGGTCGGTATTATTGGTTTTTTTAAGAACTGCAGGGGTAGTTTGAATGAAAGTTCATCAGAGTTTTCCACGAGATAACCATGCCGAATAAAATAGGGGTCGTTTCATCGCTTGGGGCTGACATCAGGTCATTGCGTAAAACGCGCAAAATGACTTTGATGCAACTTGCAGACGCGCTTGAGCGCTCAGTCGGGTGGCTTAGCCAAGTTGAACGTGACAAATCCCACCCGAGCATCGCTGATTTGGGCCGCATAGCCACAGTGCTGGATATTTCAATGTCCAGCTTTTTGCAGGTTGGTGCGAACCCCGGCGAAGAAGGCCTTATCGTGCGAAACGGCGCGCGGCGTCCCATTGGCAGCCGCACCGCAGGCGTGACCGAAGAACTATTGTCGCCAGATTTGACCGATAGTTTTGAAGTCCTGCACACAACAATTGCCCCCCACACCAAACTCGAAGAACCGCTGACGCGCCCTACCCAAGAAATTGGCTATCTGGTTAGTGGGCGTTTAGACATCAGCATTGATGGGCAACAGCTTACTTTGGCTGCGGGCGATAGCTTTCGGTTGCGCGGGCAGCTTTTTCAATGGGAAAACCCATATGATGAACCCTGTGCAATTGTCTGGGTCATCTCGCCCCCAGTTTTTTAGGGTCGTTTGATGGATGTGGTGCAAGGCCGGTGCGAATGCGCAGCCGTAACTTTTGAAGTCACCCATATCCGTGACACCGTCACCTTTTGCCATTGCAGCCAATGTCGCCGCACCAGCGGGCATTATTGGGCGGCAACACGCGCTGATCTTGCCAATGTGAAATTCGTCCAAGATCGCGGATTGGCATGGTATCAGTCGTCCCCCACCAGCAGGCGCGGCTTTTGCAAACTGTGCGGATCAAGCCTCTTTTATCAGCCAAATGGCGCAAATCACATAGGCATTGCCGCAGGTTGCCTTGACCTGCCGACGCAGATGCGCGCTGGTAAGCATATCTTTACCGCCGATTGCGGCGACTATTACACCATTCCGGATGATGCCCCGCACATCCCAGACTAGAAAGTGATGACATGGCTGATTTCCCAAAGACCGCGCGTGTAGTGATTATTGGTGGCGGTGTTGTGGGGGTGTCAACGCTGTACCATCTGGCCAAATTGGGCTGGACTGATTGCGTCCTGCTGGAAAAAAACGAACTGACCGCTGGATCGACGTGGCATGCAGCAGGCAATTGCCCGTCTTTCAGCACCTCTTGGGCAGTGATGAACATGCAGCGGTACTCGCTTGACCTGTATAAAGGCCTCGCTGAAGAAGTTGACTATCCGATGAACTATCACGTCACCGGATCAATCCGTCTGGCACACTCCAAAGAACGAATGCAGGAATTCGCCCGCGCCAAGGGCATGGCGAATTACCAAGGTCTGAACCTTAAGCTGATGACACCAGATGAAGCGCAAGAAATGTATCCATTTCTTGAAACCCACGATCTGGAAGGCACCTTATATGACCCCGACGATGGCGATATTGATCCAGCACAGCTGACCCAAGCACTGGCCAAAGGTGCGCGTCAAATGGGCGCCAAGATCGAACGGTTTTGCGGTGCCACGGGTGTGACCCAGCATCCGAACGGCACATGGACCGTGCATACCGAAAAAGGTGACATCGACTGCGAAAAAGTCGTGAACGCCGCCGGATACTGTGCCCAGCGCGTCGGTGAATGGTTTAAGCCATACGGCGGGCGCACTGTGCCAATGATCACCATGTCCCATCAGTATTTCCTGACCGATGAAATCCCCGAGTTAAAGGCATGGACCGAAACCAATGGCCAAAAAGTGCCGCTGCTGCGCGATGTGGATTCGTCCTATTATCTGCGCCAAGATAAAAACGGCCTGAACCTTGGCCCTTACGAGCGGAACTGTAAGGCACATTGGGTCACCCCTGACGATCCACAACCCGACGATTTCAGCTTTCAACTATATCCCGACGATCTGGAGCGGCTGGAATGGTATATCGAAGACGCAATGGCACGCGTCCCGTTGCTTGGCACTGCGGGTGTTGGCCGCGTGATCAACGGCCCTATCCCTTATGCACCTGATGGGTTGCCTTTGGTTGGTCCAATGCCCGGTGTCAAAAACGCCTTTGAGGCCTGTGTCTTTACCTTTGGCATCACCCAAGGCGGTGGTGCGGGTAAGGTTGCCGCTGAATGGATCATCAATGGTCAAACCGAATGGGACATGTGGGCCGTCGATCCACGCCGTTATACCGACTATCCCGATCAAGACTACTGCTTGGCCAAAGCGGTTGAGACTTACGGCCACGAATACGGAATGCATTTCCCTCATAAGATGTGGCCTGCGGGGCGTGACAAAAAGCTGTCCCCTGTTGACACAAAGGTCCGCGCATTGGGTGGCCAGATGGGTGCCTTTAACGGGTGGGAACGCGCCAACTGGTTTGCCAAAGACGGTGATGACACATCCCTTGAGGCGACAGAAACGTGGGGCCGTGAGGGCCCGTGGTCGATCCGCATCAAAGAAGAATGCGAGGCCGTGCGTGACGGCGTTGGCGTTCTGGACCTGCCCGGGTTTTCACGTTTCAACCTGTCTGGTGAAGGTGCCGCCGAATATCTGCGCGGTCTGATCGCAGGGGCGTTGCCCAAAATCGGGCGCATGAACCTTGCCTATTTCGCAGATACACGCGGTCGTATCCTGACCGAGATGTCGGTCATGCGGCATGCGGATGATTTCTTTACGCTGATTACCGCGGCATCCGCACAGTGGCATGATTTTGAGGTGCTGAACAAAGAACTGCCGGCGGGCCTAAGCCTGACAGATCACACGACCGAATATTCGACCCTGATCGTTACCGGACCAAAAGCGCGTGATCTGTTCACTGCAATGGGTACTGAAGCCGACCTGACCAGCGGTTGGTTGACCCATCAAGCGGCAAAAATTGCAGGCGTTGATTGCGCCTTGGCGCGTGTCAGTTTTGCTGGTGAACTTGGCTGGGAAATCCATGCAGCCAACGCCAGTATGCCCGCCCTTTATGACGCTGTGCTGGCTGCAGGGGCGACCCCCTTTGGCATGTTCGCGCTGAACGCCTTGCGCATCGAAAAAGGCTACCGCGCATGGAAAGGTGATTTATCCACCGATTACACCATGCTCGAAGGTGGAATGGCGCGCTTTATCAAGTTTGACAAACCGCAGGATTTCCCAGGCAAGGCTGCGCTGACTGCAGAGCGGGATCAGGGGCGCAAAAAAGGTTTTGTGACCATGACCATCGACAATCCCGGCACAGAGGACGCACCTTATATGTCGCCGATCTGGCATGGCGACGACGTTGTGGGCGAAACCACATCCGGTGATTGGGGCTTTCGCACCAATCAATCGATCGCACTTGGCATGTTGCGCGAGGACCTGAACATCGCTGGCACAAAGGTCGAGATCGAGATTTATGGCGCGCGCTACACTGCGACAGTGCAAGAAGATCAGCCGCTGTGGGATCCGTCTAACGAACGCATTCGCGCCTGATGTTAACATCGCCCATGAAAGATCTGATCGCCACTTTCCCTTTGGGGTTCGTGGCGTCAGTGACTTCGGATGGTGCGCCTGCGGTGTCTCCAAAGGGGACCTTCTTGGTGCTCGACGATCACCGGATTGCCTATGGCGATATCCGGTCGCCCGGGACCCGCCGCAATCTCGTGGCAAACCCAGCTGTCGAAGTGAATTTCATCGACCCCTTCAAACGCAAGGCGGTGCGCGTCGCTGGCACTGCCGTTTTGCACCCCGAAGGATCGGATTGGTTCACCGTTCAACACCCGATTTGGCTTGATGTATTTGGAGGTTTGGCTAAACGCATCCAATCAATTGTCGAGATTAACATCCATTCGGCCAGCGAAATCTGGACGCCACCCTACGACGATGGCGCAACCGAGGCCGAAATGATCGCGACATATAAAGCCAAGTTCGGAGCGCTCTATCCATGACAGATATCATCCTTCTCGACGGCAGTATGGGCCAAGAACTGGTGCGCCGTGCAGGCGACAGTCCAACACCGCTGTGGTCGACCCAAGTGATGATAGATCACCCCGGAATGGTGGCGTCCGTACATGCCGATTACCGCAAAGCGGGTGCGACGGTTCATACGACCAACACCTACACTATTCACCACGACCGCTTGGAAGGGACAGGCCTAGAGGGTCAGTTTTTGGCGCTGCATATGGCCGCCATGAAAGAGGCATCAGGCATGGGCGTTCTTGCAGGTTCGATCGGCCCATTGATCGCGTCTTTTCGCCCCGATATTCACCCACCGCATGACATTGCCCTGCCGCTATATGCTGAGGTCGCGACAATCATTGCGCCGCATGTCGACCTGATCCTTTGTGAAACGGTGGCATCTGTTGCACACGCAAAAGCGGTCCTTGAAGCAGCGACAGCCACGGGCAAGCCCGTCTGGCTATCTTTAACCGTTGATGACGTTGACGGCACGCGCCTGCGATCAGGCGAGCCTTTGACAGACGTGCTGCCGATTGCGCAAAACGCCACTGCAATCTTGATCAATTGCGCACTGCCCGAAGCGATAACCGCATCTATGGATATTCTGGCAAAGGGTAACTTGCCGTTTGGTGCCTATGCGAATGGCTTTACCAAAATTTCCGCCGCATTCTTGGAAACCAAAGCAACAGTTGACACGTTGACCGCACGCCAAGACCTTGACCCAGAGGCTTACGCCGCGTTTGCGATGAAATGGATCGACCAAGGGGCAACGATCGTTGGTGGGTGTTGCGAAGTCGGCCCAGCACATGTCGCCAAAATGGCCGAAACAATCACGGCTGCCGGACACCGCATTGTGGCGCCATGACAGACATCTGGAACTTTGACATCTATGTAGCTGACGACTTTGTCCTGACAGAGTTCGCGGGCATCGTTGAAGTTCTCCGGCTTGCCAATCGCATCAACGCAATCCCTGTTTTTACATGGAAAGTCCGGTCCGCGCAGGGCGGTCTGATCAGTGCAAGCAGTGCTGTCAGCGTTGACACCACCCCCCTGCCAAGCCGCCCCGATGCTGACTATCTTTTTGTTCTTGGCAATGCCGATCCTGCACGCCCAGAACTGTCACTTGGCAGTGCGATCAAGAACTATACCAGCAGGCAAGCCCGCGTCGTGCTGCTATCCGAGGCTGCTGCGCGTTATATTTCAGAGCATGAAAACGCCCTTGATGAACATACGACCCATTGGGAAAAC
This sequence comes from uncultured Yoonia sp., assembly GCA_965364065.1. GTDB lineage: Bacteria > Pseudomonadota > Alphaproteobacteria > Rhodobacterales > Rhodobacteraceae > Yoonia. Next base: position 5,621 of record CBDTVI010000037.1, read on the forward strand.
CGCACCATCTTGATGGAGCGATTGGGCCTTTTTGACACCAAAGCTACGTTAGCAGTAGATCGCGGCGCAATCATCACCTGCGCAGGTATGGGGGCGACGTTTGACATCGTCCTTGCGATTGCCAGCCTGCACGCCTCTGCCAGCACGATGACGACAGTGGCGGCTATTTTGCTGCACGAGCGTATCAGGCATTTCAATACCCTGCAGCCGTTCTCTGGGCAGGCTGTCACGACGACGGGTGATCCCGGACTGGATACGGCGGTTGCGCTGATGCAAGATAATATGGAATTCCCGCTGCCTATCAGCGAGATTGCGACAAGCGCGCAGCTATCCAAACGATCGCTTGAGCGTAAATTCAACCGGATCATGAACACGACACCGAACGGCTATTATCGCGGACTGCGCCTGAACAAAGCGAACAACCTGCTGCTGAATACCGATATGCGGATCAATGAAATTGGATTGGCCTGTGGGTTCCCCAGCGGCTTTACCTCAATCTACCGCCAAGCCTTTGGTATGACGCCAAATGCCGCACGCAAGAAAGGCCGTCCAAAATAGAAGATTTGCGTCAATTATGGCGCATTTTCTGCATTATATTTTCAGTACGCTGTCACATTCAACATTGTTACCGATCCAATTATTACCGTTCCAAAGGACTTTCCTGTCATGGCCACACTTCCCAAGCACGCACGCGTTGTCATTATTGGCGGCGGCGTCATCGGTTGTTCCGTTGCTTACCACTTGGCCAAACTAGGCTGGAAAGACATCGTTTTGCTGGAACGCAAGCAACTGACGTCGGGCACCACATGGCATGCGGCAGGCCTGATTGCGCAACTGCGTGCGACAGCAAACATGACGAAGCTCGCGAAATACAGCCAAGAACTTTATGGCAATCTGGAAGAAGAAACAGGCGTTGCGACAGGGTTCAAACGCTGCGGATCAATCACGGTTGCCCTAACCGACGAACGCCGCGAAGAGATTTTCCGCCAAGCAGGCATGGCCCGTGCCTTTGGTGTCGCTGTCGAAGAGATTTCACCCCAAGAAGTCAAAGCCCGTTATGAGCACCTGAACATCGATGGTGTGAAAGCTGGCGTTTATCTGCCGCTAGATGGTCAAGGTGATCCAGCCAATATTGCGCTCGCGCTGGCCAAAGGTGCGCGTATGAACGGCGCTGTTATCGCCGAACGGACGAAGGTGACCAAGATCAATAAATCTGGTCGCAGCGTTCAATCTGTTGAATGGGAAACGGGCGGCGAGACTGGCACGATGACCTGCGACATGATCGTGAACTGCGCAGGCATGTGGGGCCACGAAGTTGGCCGCATGGCAGGCGTGAATGTGCCACTGCATGCCTGCGAACACTTTTACATCGTCACCGAAGCAATCAAGGGCCTGACCCAAATGCCGGTCCTGCGGGTGCCGGACGAATGTGCCTACTACAAAGAAGATGCGGGAAAAATGCTGCTTGGCGCATTTGAACCAAACGCCAAACCTTGGGCGATGAAGGGTATTCCTGAAGACTTTGAATTTGACCAACTGCCTGAAGATTTCGATCACTTTGAACCGATCCTAGAAGCCGCCGTTGAACGCCTGCCGATGCTGGCCGAAGCTGGTATCCACACGTTCTTTAATGGCCCCGAAAGCTTTACACCTGATGATGCCTACCACCTTGGCCTTGCACCAGAGATGGATAATGTTTGGGTGGCTGCTGGCTTTAACTCAATCGGTATCCAGTCTGCGGGCGGCGCTGGTATGGCCCTATCGCAGTGGATGGATGCGGGCGAAAAGCCGTTTGATCTCGGCGATGTCGATATCAGCCGGATGCAACCGTTTCAGGGCAACAAAACGTATCTGTTTGAACGGTCCAAGGAAACGCTTGGCTTGCTTTATGCCGATCATTTTCCGTTCCGCCAAAAGGCAACCGCGCGCGGTATCCGCCGCACACCGTTTCACCAGCATATGTTGGATAATGGCGGTGTTATGGGTGAATTAGCGGGTTGGGAACGCGCCAATTGGTTTGCCGATGAGGGCCAAAAACCCGAATATAAATACTCTTGGAAGCGTCAGAATTTCTTTGGCAATGTCGCGCGTGAAGTTGATGCGGTGCGCACCAATGTCGGCATGTATGACATGTCATCGTTCGGAAAAATCCGGGTCGAGGGCCGCGATGCGATGGCCTTTATGAACTACGTAGGTGGCGGTGATTATGACGTGCCTGTTGGCAAAATCGTCTATACGCAGTTCTTGAACAACAAAGCCGGGATCGAGGCGGATGTGACCGTCACGCGCATCTCGGAAACCTGTTATTTGGTGGTCACCCCTGCCGCGACCCGTCTGGCTGATCAGGTCTGGATGCAACGCAATCAGGGCGATTTCAACGTCGTTATTACCGACGTAACCGCAGGCGAAGGCGTGTTGGCCGTGATGGGGCCCAACAGTCGCAAGCTATTGGAAATGGTGTCGCCTGCTGATTTCAGCAATGATACCAATCCATTCGGCACCGCCCAAGAGATCGAGATTGGCATGGGCCTCGCCCGTGTGCACCGCGTGACCTACGTAGGAGAACTGGGTTGGGAGGTCTACATGTCCTCTGACATGGCCGGCCATGTGTTTGAGACACTGCACGAAGCGGGTCAGGAAATGGGCGCAAAGCTGTGCGGCATGCATATGATGGATTCCGCGCGCATGGAAAAAGGGTTCCGACACTTTGGCCATGACATCACGTCAGAGGATCATGTGTTAGAGGCCGGCTTGGGCTTTGCTGTTAAGACGGACAAGCCTGACTTTGTCGGGCGCGACGCTGTTCTGCGCAAACGCGAAGAAGGACTGGCGCAGCGCTTAGTGCAATTCAAGCTGACCGATCCAGAGCCGCTGCTTTATCACAATGAGCCGATTATGCGTGATGGTGAGACAGTGGGTTATTTGTCATCCGGCGGCTATGGCCATCACCTTGGTGCCGCGATTGGTATGGGTTATGTGCCGTGCAAAGGCGAAAGCGTCGCTGATCTTTTGGCCAGCAGTTTTGAGATTGATGTGATGGGCACACGGGTTGCGGCGCACGCACAACTCAAGCCATTCTATGATCCCAAAAGCGAACGTGTGAAGGTCTAAGTCTCGTATTTGGCGCATCTTTCGGGTCGGCTTTGATTTAGCCACGTGCCAAATATTGTCCCTGACAAGGAGACTGAAATGCCTAAATTCATAGGAATGCCTGCGGCTATTGCCGATCAATACCGCGCGGGAATGGCCGATGCTTATGGTAATCCGCCAGAGCACCAAACGAGCGATGGCGCGGCTCCTTGCCGCTGTTGCTTGCGAATGATTGCGCAGGGCGAACCGATGCTTGTGCTGGCTTACCGCCCATTTGAGGCCGTCCATGCTTACGCCGAAACTGGCCCCATCTTTTTGTGTGCGGATCAATGTGCACCAACGGGGACTGCGTTGCCGGAGGCTGTCGTTTCACCCGACTATTTGCTTAAGGCGTATTCAGCGGATGAAAGGATTATCTATGGCACGGGCCAGATCACCCCACGCGGCGACGTCGAAAGCTATGCCGCATTGCTATTAGCCCGCGATGACGTGGTATTTGTTGATATTAGGTCTGCCAGAAACAACTGTTGGCAGGTCAGGGTCACGCGCGATTAGCGTGATGTAAGGTGGGCCAAGACCCACCTTACGCCTTAGCTTACGTTCAGCGATCAGCCACCGCTGTCGGACCAAGCGCATTCAGTCCCTTGAGAATATCGATCGCATAGGCCAATTGATAATCGTCCTCGCGCAAGTCAGCCGCAGCTTGAGCGCGTGCGCGATCTTCTTCGATCTGCAATATCTCATCTTCGGTCAGGCTGTCATTCTCGAGCGAACCGCGCAATCCAGCCTCAGAACGTGGGTTGCGTGCTTCTTCCTCTTCAGCGTCCTCGTCCACGACGCGGCGCGGCTGATCAACGATGATATCAGGAGAAATGCCCAAAGCTTGGATCGACCGACCTGAAGGCGTGTAATAGCGCGCCGTAGTCAGGCGCATCGCCCCTTCGCCCCGCAACGGAACAACAGTCTGGACAGAACCTTTGCCGAACGAATTTGTCCCGACCACAATGGCACGGCGGTGATCTTGCAACGCCCCCGCCACGATCTCGGACGCCGAAGCGGACCCGCCGTTGATCAAAACAACAATTGGTTTTCCTTCGGCCAAGTCGCCCGCAGAGGCATTGAACCTGTCACCATCGACAAGCGAACGGCCACGGGTTGATGTGATCTCGCCTTCTTCCAAGAACGCATCAGACACATAGATCGCTTGGCTAAGCAGACCGCCTGGGTTGTTGCGCAGGTCCAACACGAAACCGTCGACATTGTCCAAGCCGCCCGCCGCTTCGACCTGTTCTGCAATGCCGTCGCGCAAGTTCGGGAAAGTTTGTTCGTTAAAGGTGGTGACCCGCACGACCACGGCTTTGCCTTCTGTCCGCGTCCGCACGGCGGTCAGTTTGATGGTGTCGCGAATAATCGAGACATCAAAGGGTTCTGGTTCATCTTCGCGCACGATGGTCACGATGATTTCGGCACCAACAGGACCACGCATCATCCGCACAGCTTCGTCCAAGGTTAGCCCAAGCACGCTTTCGCCGTCGACCGCCGTGATATAGTCACCCGCAAGAATACCTGCTGCATCTGCAGGCGTGCCATCCATCGGCGACACGACTTTGACCCAGCCTTCTTCTTGCGTGACTTCGATACCAAGCCCGCCAAATTCACCTGACGTGCTGACCCGCATACGCTGGGCTGCTTGCGGGGAAAGATAGCTGGAATGCGGATCAAGCGATGTCAGCATCCCGTTGATTGCGGCCTCGATCAATTCACGGTCATCGACCTCTTCGACATAGCCCGATCTGATCCGCTCGAAAATATCACCGAACAGGTCAAGCTGTTCATAGACGCTGGTGTTGTCGTCCGCTTCTTGGGCCAGCAGCGGGCCTGCAATCTGGCTGGTTGCCAACAATCCAAGTACGGCACCACCAGTCGCGGCCAAAAGCATCTTTTTCATTTCGTTTTCCTGTCTATTCCAGCGCGAACCATGCGTCAGTGTTCACCGAACCTTGCCCGTCTCTGACCTCAAGATAAAGGGCCTGCGCGCGTGCGCCCATGCCAATTCCATCGTTTTCAGTCAAAATACCGTCATCAAAGCGTTGATCATCCCCCAGCAGCCCGATTGGGGCACCCGTAGCGAGCACTTCTCCGCTTTGGCCAAACACCTCTGCAAAGCCTGCCATTACAAATAGAACGTCTGCCGCAGGTTCAAGGATCACGACGGTACCGTAATCAAGTAAGGCCCCTTGGAACAAAATCGTGGCCGCTGCGGGTGCTGTGACAAGCGCGCGCGGGCCTGCGGCGATGCGTACACCTGCGCGCCCGCTTCCGTCATCTGGCAATACGATACCCGCGACAGGCAAGGGCAGATTTCCGGCGGCTGTGAGTGTTGCAGTCTGACCGGGGCGAGCATTTGCGACTTGGGCGGCGAACTCTCCCAATGTTTCGGCGCTCGCTATCAAAAGGGCCGTTTGGACGGCATCATCAGTGAACCTTTTCGGCATCGCCGTCCGATTTGAGATGGCCTGCCCCAATGAACCCCGTGCAATCTGCGCGCCCTGCAATCCATCAGCCAAAGTTTGTGCCGCATCGTCTTGGGCTTGCCGCAGCGTGCGTGTTTGCGCCAAAAGAGCGCGCAATTCATCGGCTTGCGCTGCAAGCGCAGGCGTTATGTCTGCCACCAACATCCCTGCACGTGCCGTGTTCAGCGGCCCTGCAGGATGCACGCGCAACACAGGCTGCGGTGTGCGGCTTATTGTAGATAGGACACCCAGCAATTGCCCCATACCTTCGCTTTGATCGCGCAACTGTGCGGCAAGGTCTGCTTCACGCAGTGCAATAGCCCGCTGGCCTTCGCGCATCGCTGAAAGGCCCGCCTCGTAGGCTTGGACGGCTCTTGTCAGTGCAGAGATCCGGTCTGACGCCCTGTCAGCTGCATCCAACTGCGTGCGTGCATCCTGTAATTGCAATGCGGCCTCTTGCGCCGCCTGCTGGCCCATCGCCGCAGTGGAAAGACAGATCAAAAGGGCAGCAATGCGGATCATCTGACGATCAAGCTCCGGCCTGTCATTTCTGGTGGAAGCTCTAGCTCCATCAAGTCCAATAGCGTCGGTGCAAGATCGGCCAAACGGCCATCGCGCAATGTCACACCCTCTGGGCCACCGACCAGTGCAACTGGCACTGGATGCGTTGTATGCGCGGTGTGCGGCCCGCCCGTTTCGGGATCAATCATCATTTCGCAATTACCGTGATCTGCGGTGACAATCATCGCGCCGCCTGCGGCCTTTAAAGCGGCCAGAACCTGACCCAATCCTGCATCGACTGAACTGCAAGCTTTGATACCTGCCGCAAGATCGCCGGTATGCCCGACCATGTCCGGATTGGCGTAATTGGTTACGATCAAATCATAGCCGGAACCGATGGCTTTAACGAATGCAGCTGTGACCTCACCCGACGACATTTCTGGTTGCAGATCATAGGTCGCAACCTTGGGCGATTGCGGCATAAAGCGATCCTCACCGACCTCTGGCGTTTCAATTCCACCATTAAGAAAGAAAGTCACATGCGGGTATTTTTCGGTCTCGGCCAGCCGGAACTGGCGCAGCCCATGCTTGGCGACCCAAGCGCCTAGGGTGTTTTGAATATCACGTTTGGGAAATACTGATTCGAACCACGCGTCATGCTTGTCAGAATAGCTCACCATACCCAGTAGCGCTGCTAGCTTCGGCTGGACGCGCGCAAAGCCGTCGAAGTCCGGATCCGCAATCGCCGCGAGAATTTCACGTGCGCGGTCAGAGCGGAAATTCAAACAAAACACCCCGTCGCCTTGCGCGAAACCAGCGTAATCGCCGATCACGGTGGCAGGAATAAACTCGTCCGTTTTACCGGCAGCATAGGCCGCTTCGATCGCCGCCTGCGGGGTCGCAGCATTCGCACCCTCGCCCTTAACCATCACATCATAGGCAGTCTGCACACGCTCCCAGCGATTATCGCGGTCCAGCGCAAAATAGCGGCCAGTCACGGTCACTACCTGTGCTGCATCAGGCAGGTTCGCCAGAAAATCCGCCATATAACCCTTGGCCGAGGACGGCGCCACATCGCGCCCATCGGTAATCGCATGAACAACCACTGGCACATCAGCATCAACTAACGCCTTCGCAGCGGCCACGATATGCGCGAGATGTCCATGAACACCGCCATCAGAAACGACGCCCATCAAATGCGCCACACCGCCGCTGGCTTTCATCTTTTCAATAAAGCGCAGTAACGCATCGGCCTTAAAAAACGAACCGTCTTCAATCGATAGCTCGATCTGGCCTAAATCCATCGCCACGATACGGCCAGCGCCAATATTTGTATGCCCAACCTCAGAGTTGCCCATCTGCCCTTCAGGCAAACCGGCATCATGTCCATGCGTCAAAAGCTGCGCATGCGGGCCTTGCATGATTGCATCGAAATGCGGCGTATGTGCTTGCTTGGGTGCGTTCCCTTCGACTGCATCACGCAGGCCCCACCCATCCAAAATGCACAGAACAACGGGTTTTGGGGCTGACATGGCGGTCTCCTTCAAAGTTCAGATTATGTTTAGCGCAGCAACTATGGCAGGGAAACAGACCAAATTCATCATCTTGCCCGTCAAACTCCCGCCGGAGGCATCCTATGTTCGATGATAAGGACCACCCGATAGGATGGATGCCGCACGGTATAGCTGTTCTGCCAACATCACGCGCACCAACATATGCGGCCAAACCATCTTGCCAAAACTCATCGATGCATCGGCGGTGTCTCGCAACGTGGGATCGATGCCGTCTGCTCCACCGATCACAAAGCTGACGTCTTGGCGGCCTTGATCGCGCCATGTGCCCAAGAGACGGGCAAAGTCAGGCGAACTCATCACGCGGCCGCGTTCGTCCATTGTGCAGATCAATGCGCCATCAGGGATTGCGCGCTGCAACAATGCAGCCTCGGCCGGCATACCGCCGCCCTTTTTGTCTTCAACTTCGATAAGTTGCGCAGGGCCAAGGGCCAAGGCCCGCCCGGTTCGGTCGAACCGGGTCAGGTAGTCATTATAAAGATCGCGCTCGGGGCCATTTCGCAAACGGCCCACAGCGCATATTTGGACACGCATCAGACGGCGGCGGCTGACCCGGGCTGCCACATCTTTTCAAGTTGATAAAACTCGCGGACTTCCGGACGGAAGACATGCACGATTATATCGCCTGTATCGACCAGCACCCAATCACCCGAATCTTTACCTTCGGTTTTTGAGACGATCCCAAATTCATGTTTAATACGCTCGGCCAGCTTTTCAGCAATACCAACCACCTGACGGCTAGAACGACCCGAAGCGATGATCATATAGTCACCCATCTCGGATTTGCCGCGCAGATTGATTTGCACAATCTCTTCAGCTTTATCTTCATCAAGTGATTTAAGAACAGCCGCCAAAAGGCTTTCGCTGGTCGCGGTTTTCAGAGCACTCATTGCGTGGGCTCCGGCGTTGGCTGATCCATCAGCCAGTGTGGAAAGAGACAGTTCATTGTCCTCCTTAATATGCGCCGTCAGAACCCCGGCGCAGGGCCTGATACTAAGATTAACAATGGCGCAGGTGTTTTTCAACAATTCGCTGAAATAAGGCTGTGCATGTCGCGGATTTACCCGCCACTTGCAAGCGGCGAAAACCAGCCAGCCATGTGACCGATGCGCAAGAGTGACAGTATTCTACTGCCGTGGGTCAATGAACGCCTTGCCATCGGGCTGCGCCAGGACCTCTGGCAGCTTCGTCATTGCCTCTGATAGGGGCACAATCCCAGCTACATCCGTCGTCCAAGCCTTGCTAACAAAGCGTTCTTGGATTTCCATAAAGGCTTGCGGAACACGCGCTGGGTCCACTTGTTTCATCCATCGGGTCAACCAAAAACCTTCGATTTGTTTGCCTTGGAAAATGAGCTGGCCCAGCTTCGTCAACGCAGGCGCATCGGTCGACAGCTTACCATAATTCACCCAGCGCGCATTATTGGGCATCGCAAAGAACACATCAGCTGTGAACTGATCGCCGACTGCGTCCAACAAGATCCGCGGCTTGAGCGATTTGATCGCGGCCTCTGCCTTCGCTTGCGCGTCGGGTGCGCTGGACACGATCACCTCGGCAGCGCCCAGCGCTTTGAGGGCTTGTGCTTGTTCGGCACGGCGCACAATCGCAATCGGCTTGACCCCATGATCGCGGCCAAGTGCGATTAACAACTTGCCCAACTGCGATCCCGCAGCGTTCAGAATGAAACCGTCTGCGCCGCTTTCTTTGACAAGATCAAACATTGCAATCGCCGTCAGCGGGTTCACCAATTGTCCGGCTGCATCGACATCTGCCAGATCAGGACGGCACGGCACCAGATTGCTGATGTCGGTCAGCGCGTATTCTGCCCATGTCCCCGACGCAGTGGCGAAAAAGCTGACGCGTTGGCCCACCAATGGCGTATCACCTGAAATGACTTCGCCGACTGCCTCGAACCCCGCAGGCACGCCTGATACGCGCGGCTGACCATATTCGCCTTTGATAAAGTGGATGTCGGATGGGTTTACGGCGGCCAAATGCACTTTGATCAAAGCCTGCCCTGCACCGGGTGTCGGCACAGCAATGCTTTGATGCGCCACAAAAGGCGCAAGATCAGTGATATCAGGGCCAGTCTGCGTGCCGGAAAAATCGTCCTGCAATTGCACGAGGGCGTTCATCATTTTGGCTTGGGTCATAATACGCTCCTAAAGATCGAAAGTTGCAAAAACCGGCGCATGATCGCTGGGTTTTTCCCAACCACGCGCATGGCGGACAACCCGCGATCCATGTGCCGCACTTTTGATATCGGACGTGGCCCAGATATGATCAAGGCGGCGGCCTTTGTCAGCCGTGTCCCATTCCTTGGCGCGGTATGACCACCAGCTATATAGTAAGCCTTCGGGGATATCGGCGCGCGTCA
>CBDTVI010000038.1:0-15139 GCA_965364065.1 uncultured Yoonia sp.
ACGACGGTAGCTTCTGCCATAGCAGTCACAACGGGCTCAGCGGTTGCTTGAGGAGCCTCAATCGCGGGTTCAACCACGGCTTCAACAACAGGTTCCGCGGTGGCTTCGACAGCAGGCTCTTCGACTATTTCCGCAACCGGTTCCGCCAAAACAGGCGTCGCAACAGCCACGTCTGGCGCATCCAGTTCCGCTGTGACTTCAGGTGGCCCCGCAATAACCGACACGGCGACAAGACTTGCCCCGCCCAAAATCAATGCCCAGAAACCGCCTGTTATGCTTGAACGCATCTTGCCTTAATCCTTTAGTTCGACCTTGACGCCCATCTATGTCCCGGCCCATGTATAGCAGGGCTTATACCGTCCTCTTGGGGCGTTTAGGTAGCCTTATTTCCACATGCGCGGGATTTTACCATGCTGCTTTTGATCGATAACTACGACAGCTTTACTTATAACCTCGTTCACTACCTTGGCGAACTGGGTGCTGAAGTTGTCGTCAAACGCAATGATGCGCTTGATGTGCAAGAGGCAATGGCGATGCGTCCAGACGCAATTATGCTGTCGCCCGGGCCCTGTGATCCCGCACAAGCGGGTATTTGCCTGGCTTTGGTGCATGCCGCCGCTGAGACTAAAATACCACTTATGGGTGTTTGTCTTGGCCATCAGGCCATCGGCGAAGCTTTTGGCGGCAACGTGATCCGCTGCCACGAGATCGTGCATGGCAAGATGGGTGTGATGAACCACGGCGGCAAAGGCCTTTTCGCAGGTCTGCCCACCCCGTTTGACGCAACGCGCTATCATTCCTTGATCGTGGAGCGTGAAACGCTGCCCGATTGTCTGGAAATCACAGCAGAGTTGGAAGACGGCACCATCATGGGTTTGCAGCATCGTGAATTGCCAATTCATGGCGTCCAATTTCATCCTGAAAGCATCCGCTCTGAGCATGGTCACCAATTACTGCAGAACTTTCTAGAAATGACAAAGGTGCCCGCATGAGCGATGCAATGAAGCCGCTAATTTACGCCGCCTCAGAGGGGCCATTGTCGCGTTCCCAAGCCGAGGAAGCCTTTGGCTACTTGTTTGAAGGTGCCGCCACCCCTGCGCAAATCGGTGGATTTTTGATGGCACTGCGCGCGCGCGGCGAATCTGTGTCCGAATATGCAGCCGCTGCTGCCGTGATGCGTGCGCATTGCATCCCCGTCAAAGCCCCTGAAGGTGCGATGGATATCGTCGGCACCGGCGGAGACGGCATGCACACGCTGAATATCTCAACCGCGACCGCTTTTGTCGTGGCCGGTGCAGGCGTGCCGGTCGCCAAACATGGCAACCGGAACTTATCGTCCAAATCGGGCACAGCCGATGTGCAATCCGCACTTGGCATCAATGTCATGGTCGGACCAGACGTCGTGGAACGGGCTATCGCAGAGGCCGGTATCGGCTTTATGATGGCACCAATGCACCATCCAGCAATGAAGCATGTTGGTCCTGTTCGCGTGGAATTAGGATCAAAAACGATCTTTAACATATTGGGACCATTAACTAATCCGGCAGGCGTTAAGCGTCAACTTACGGGTGCTTTCGCCCCTGACCTGATCCACCCAATGGCAGAGACCCTGCAACAGCTTGGCACAGAAAAAGCATGGCTGGTACACGGCAGTGACGGCACCGACGAAATCACGATCTGTGGACCCACGGCTGTCGCAGCGCTTGAAGACGGCAAGATCAGATCACGTGAAATCCACCCAGAGGACGCAGGCCTGCCCGTCCATAACTTCCGTGATATTCTTGGCGGCACACCGCAGGAAAACGCGGTTGCACTGATGGCTTTACTGGATGGCGCACATGGGGCCTACCGCGACGCGGTGCTGCTGAACGCTGCCGCCGCATTGGTCGTAGCCGATAAGGTAGATACGCTTAAATCAGGCGTCGAAATCGCCCGTGAAAGCATCGACAGCGGCAAGGCTAAGAACGCACTCCAGACATTGGCGCGGATTTCATCGGCTGTGTAATCAAGCGGGCCGATTACACATCACAGGTTTTTGGCCCCTGCCCATTTTCAAAATGGCACCATTGGCTTATTGATCAACACCAACGACCCACCAACTAGGCAGCGTCATGAGCGATATCCTCGAAAAAATCAAAACCTACAAACTCGCAGAAGTGGCCGCGCGCAAAGCCGCTGTGCCACTGACCGAGGTCGAAGCGCGTGCAAAAGACGCACCGCCCGTGCGTGGATTTGCCAACAAACTCGCCGACGCGGCCCGCGAAGGATATGGGTTAATCGCCGAAATCAAAAAAGCCAGCCCATCTAAGGGTCTGATCCGCGCGGATTTTGATCCGCCCAAGTTGGCCCAAGCGTATGCCGAAGGTGGTGCAACATGCCTGTCTGTATTGACGGATACACCATCGTTTCAAGGCGCTGACAGCTACCTGACCGCTGCGCGTTCAGCCGTTGATCTACCTGCATTGCGCAAAGATTTCATGTACGACACATATCAAGTGGCCGAGGCCCGCGCACTACACGCAGACTGCATCTTGATCATTCTTGCCAGCGTCAGCGACGCCCAAGCCCAAGAGCTTGAGGACGCTGCGACCGAATGGGGCATGGATGTGCTGCTTGAGGTCCATGACGCAGCCGAACTTGAACGCGCCTGTGCGCTGAAATCCCCGCTGATGGGCATCAACAACCGCAATCTTAAGACCTTTGAAACTACGCTGGACACAACCCGCACCCTATCAAAACTGGTTCCAGCAGACCGTATGATCGTCTGTGAAAGCGGGCTGAACGCGCCCGAAGAATTGGCCGACATGGCCCGTTATGGTGCACGCAGTTTCCTGATCGGCGAAAGCCTGATGCGCCAAGATAACGTGGCAGCAGCCACCCGCCACTTGCTGGCAAATCCCGCAGGCGGGATCATGTAATGGCTGGCCTTTCGCATTTCGACGGCGAAGGCCGCGCGCATATGGTCGATGTCTCGGATAAGCCTGTGACCGCACGCACTGCAATTGCCGAAGGTCATATCAAGATGACCGCAGACACGCTTGCACTGATAACCGAAGGCCGCGCTGACAAAGGCGATGTGCTGGGAATTGCGCGCATTGCGGGCATCATGGGGGCAAAGAAAACCGCCGAACTGATCCCGCTCTGCCATCCATTGCCAATCACAAAGGTGGCTTTGGAATTGACCGCAGACACCACCCTACCCGGCATCCGCATCACCGCGACGGTTAAGACGGGCGGGCAGACGGGCGTCGAAATGGAAGCACTAACCGCAGTCAGCACCGCCGCATTGACCGTTTATGACATGGTCAAAGCGGTTCAAAAAGATATGGAAATCGGCGGTGTGCGCCTGACCTTCAAAGACGGCGGCAAATCGGGCCGGTTTACGAACCCATGATATCTGTCGACCAAGCTCTTGCAGACCTATTTGCTCTGGTCTCCGTTCTTGAGCCGGAAACAGTCCCTCTGCGCGCGGCCAACGGCCGTGTTTTGGCGCAAACGGTCACGGCCACGCGCGATCAGCCGCCTTTTGCAGCCTCTGCCATGGACGGCTACGCAGTTTTGGGTGCATCGATATCGCAGGGTAAACCATTTACCGTCATTGGCGAAGCCGCCGCAGGACACCGTTGGGACGGTACAGTTGGTTCAGATCAAGCAGTCCGCATCTTCACTGGCGCACCACTACCCGCAGGCACTGACCATGTGATCATCCAAGAAAACGTCACACGCGATGGCAACATCATCACCCTCGACGGCAGCCCAAACGACCAACCTTACGTGCGCCCTGCAGGGGCTGATTTCAAACAAGGTGACCAAATCACCGCACCGCGCGTGTTGCGCCCATCAGACATCGCGCTTTTTGCTTCCATGAATGTGCCAGCCGTGCAGGTTACGCGCCGACCAGTCGTCGCCATTATCGCCACCGGTGACGAATTGGTGCAACCCGGCGAGACCCCGAAAGCCGATCAAATCATCGCATCCAACAGCTATGGCCTTGCAGCATTGGTCGAAGACCTTGGGGCACAGGCACGCATGCTACCGATCGCGCGCGACAACACGGCATCGCTAGAACTGGCATTTGATCTCGCGGCTGACGCCGATCTGATCGTGACGATTGGTGGGGCCTCTGTTGGGGATCATGACCTCGTCGGCCAAGTTGCCCAAGCCAAAGGCATGGACCGCGCATTCTACAAAGTAGCAATGCGACCCGGTAAACCGCTTATGGCGGGCCGCATGGGCAAAGCTGCGATGATTGGCCTGCCCGGCAATCCAGTTTCTGCGATGGTGTGCGGTCATGTCTTCCTCGCGCCTGTCATACGAAAGATGCGTGGGCTCGGTCAAAACGCTACCCAGCGTGAGCGGGCGAAATTGGCCCATGCGATTACAGCAAATGGCCCCCGCGAACACTATATGCGGGCCAGAATTGACGAAAGCGGCGTCACCATCTTTGAACGCCAGGACAGCGCATTGCTAACCGTGCTTGCCGATGCAAACTGCCTTGCCGTTCGGCCCGCAGCCGACCCCTCACGCGCATGCGGGGATGATATCGAAATCATCCGCATCTAGCGTCCCTACTTCTTTTTCCCAAAAAAACTTCCGCCGGAGGCAACCGGACATAGCCGCATATTGGCACGCCAGAGTTGACACAAAACAAGAACATGCATAGAACATATGCAAAACGTGGCAACGGAGCAGACAATGTTAACCAAAAAACAGCTCGATCTACTCGAATTCATTCACAAGCGTGTACAGCGCGATGGGGTCCCCCCCAGCTTTGATGAAATGAAAGAGGCGCTTGATCTGCGCTCGAAATCCGGAATTCATCGCTTGATTACAGCTTTGGAAGAACGCGGATTTATCCGGCGCTTGGCGCACCGCGCTCGCGCACTTGAAATCATTAAATTGCCCGATGCTATGATGAACAAGACAGGTTTCACCCCGCGCGTGATTGACGGCGATAGGCCGGACAGCATCCCGGCGGCAGCGCTCCATATCGATAATGGTGCGATTGAACTGCCCATGATGGGCCGGATCGCAGCCGGTGTGCCTATTGAAGCGATAAGCGAGGTGTCACACAATGTCTCTGTACCACAAGCGATGGTTGGTGCGGGTGACCACTATGCCCTTGAGGTGAAAGGCGATTCTATGATCGACGCTGGCATCAATGATGGCGATGTCGTGGTCATTCGCGAAACATCTGTGGCCGACAACGGTGATATCGTTGTGGCCTTGGTTGAAGGTCACGAGGCCACGCTGAAGCGGTTCCGCCGCAAAGCAGGATCAATCGCACTAGAAGCGGCTAACCCTGCCTATGAAACTCGTGTTTTCCGTGATGATCAGGTGAAAGTCCAAGGCAAGCTTGTTGGACTGATCCGCACTTACTAACGCAGTTCAGCATCAGAAGATTGGGTCGCTTCGGCGACCCTTTTTTGTATCTGCATGGGTAAGACAATCAGATCGTTGCGCGCGTCTTGCCCTGCATTCCATGGCCGCGCACCCGCAACACGTTGGGCAGTCTCGATCCAAAGATCACCGTTTGGGGCCACATCAATTGCCAATGATCCGGTTTGGCGCAAACGTCTGACATCATAGACCGTGCAAGGGCGAACAGTCTCATCGACCTGATTTGAAACAAGAATATCCGCCCCATCGCAGCCTGTCAGAGCAGCAAGTGCCGTCTTTCCTGATACCTGTAAAACCTGCCAACCGCCCAAATTCACGGAAATGCGCCGACCATCAACGTCTAAACCTTGCTTGGCGGCGGCTTCCTCTTGCGCGATTGGCGCGCCATCATTTTCAAGCCAAACCCCTGCTACAAAACCGCTTCCGCGCGACTTTGACAGCACCCTGCCTGCGTCCGTTTGCAGGCCGATCAGGCTGCCGTTATCAGCGATCAGCAGCACCGGACGCGATGTTTGTGCCCAAAGTACAGCGGCGCAAACAACTGCAACCAATCCAGCGAAACGCGCAGGCCCTTTGATCAGCAACGCCCAAAGCAGCCCGAGCGTCAAAACCGGCAGCACCAAGGGATCAGGCGCCCAAATATGACTGAGCGCACCATCACGTGTTGCGACCACATGCGCGACAAAAAGGATCCACCGCAGTCCCAGTTCCATCGCCCATAGTCCGATCACCCAAAGTCCAAAGGGCGCGAGGCACACGGCCAGAACGGCTGCAGGCATGACCAGAACCCCCATCAACGGCACGCTGAGTAAGTTGGCGATTAGGCCATAGTGCGCAATCTGGTTAAAGTGTGCGGCGGCAAATGGGGCCGTCGCAAGCCCTGCGATAAAAGACGACAGCACGACTGACAGCACTGCCCGTGACCATTTTGGCAACCGACTTAGATCAAATCGGCGCAAGCCAGCAAAGACGGCAACCAATGCCGTGGTGGCTGCGAATGACATCTGAAATCCCGGGCCGGTCATAGCCTCGGGTTGCCAAACCAATACGATGGTCGCCGCAATCGCCACGGCACGCAGGGTCAACGCCCGCCGGTCTAGCAAAACCGCCACCAACATCACGGCCACCATAATAAAGGCGCGCTCTGTTGCGACATTCCCCCCAGACAGCAGCAGGTAGAACGCCCCTACGATCAACGCGCAGACTGCCGCGACCTTTTTTGTGGACCACCGCAGCGCCACACGCGGGACAAGTGCGAGACCGTACCGGATCACCGCAAACACAAAGCCTGTCAAAAGCCCCATATGCAAACCCGAAATCGCCAATAAATGTGCAAGATTGGAGGCACGTAGTTCGGCCAAGGTTTGTTGCCCCATGCCTGACCGGTCACCAGTCATAATGGCAGCTGCAAATGCGCCTGCCTCGCCCGGCATTGCCGTTCGCACTGCTTGCGAAATCGCCATGCGCAGCGCAAAGACCTGCGTGGCAAAACCCCGCGCCTTTGGAACCGCCAATCGCAAAACCGGCGTGCGTGTATAGCCGACCGCACCAAGTTGCATAAACCAAGCATGGCGCTGAAAATCAAAGCCTCCCGGCTCAGCTGGGCCAGCGGGGGGTGACAAATGACCCGTCAGAATCAGCAAATCGCCCGGGTTAAATGTGGTGAACGGCTGATCGCCATGAAGTGAGACCCGCACCCTTGCCGGGGTCCGCGCAGGCGCCATACGGGCCAGCACCACATGATCCAGCGTCAACCGCACCGCGTCGCTGCTTGATCGATCGATATGCACAAGCCGTCCTTCGATCGGCCCATAATACCGAAAGGTCAGCACCGGTTCGGTAACCGACGTCACCCGCCATTTGGCTAGGCCTGCACCAGTCAGCATCAACACAAGCGCCAGCAGCAATGGCACACATGCCGTGGACACCAGTCTTGCAAGGATCACCAACGTGATCCCGACAAATGCCCCCGCCCATATCACTGGCAGGTCCGGTTCTCGCCCCAGACTGAAATAACCCCCGATGCCGATGCCCAAACATATCGGCACCCAGCCAAACAAATTGTCCCGTTGGGCCAGCAGCGCGTCTGAGATCCGTTCACGCACTTGTCCTTCACCCCGCAGTCTCGTATCCCCAACACAAGCCGGAACCCTACCGGAAAGCTGGTTAGCGAAAGGTTAATATCCCCATGTCAGTCGTCACACGTTTCGCCCCCTCGCCCACAGGTGCATTGCACATTGGTGGTGCACGCACTGCTTTGTTTAATTGGCTTTATGCCCGCGGACGTGGCGGCAAGTTCCTGCTGCGGATCGAAGATACCGACAAGGCGCGTTCAACCGACGCCAACACCCAAGCGATCTTGGACGGGCTTACATGGCTTGGTCTTGATTGGGATGGAGAACCGTCCAGCCAAGCCGCCAATGCGGAGCGCCATGCGCAGGTCGCCCATCAGCTTTTGGACGCAGGCAAGGCCTACAAATGCTTTAGCACGCCCGCAGAAATTGAAGCGTTTCGCGAAACGGCGCGTGCTGCGAAAACCTCGACCCTGTTCCTCTCGCCTTGGCGCGATACGGCTGAAGCCGATTATCCAGATGCCCCCTACGCTGTGCGTATCAAAGCGCCCCGTGATGGCAAAACCACTTTGCATGACGAAGTACAGGGCGATGTGACTTGGTCCAACGATCAATTGGACGATATGATCTTGCTCCGCTCGGACGGATCACCGGTTTATATGCTCGCTGTCGTTGTTGATGATCATGATATGGGCGTGACCCATGTGATCCGCGGCGACGATCATCTGGCAAATGCGTTTCGCCAAAACATGATCTATGACGCAATGGAATGGGCCAAACCGACATTGGCGCATATCCCGCTGATCTTTGGACCCGATGGCAAAAAGCTGTCCAAGCGCCATGGCGCGACCGGAGCTGCCGAATATCAAGCGCTTGGCTACCCCGCCGCTGGCATGCGTAATTACCTGACACGCCTCGGTTGGAGCCATGGGGACGATGAATTCTTCTCTGACGCCCAAGCCCGCGAGTGGTTTAATCTGGGAGGAATCGGCAAATCTCCTTCGCGTTTTGATTTCAAAAAGCTGGATAATATTTGCGGACAGCACATTGCTGCGGCAGACGATGCTGCACTGCTGCATGAATTGAAGGCATTCCTTGCAGCAACAGGTGCCAACCCTTTGACTGAAGCACAAAGTGACGGGATGTTGAAGGCAATGTATTGCTTGAAAGAGCGCGCCAAGACATTTCCTGAACTCGTTGATAAAGCGGAATTTATCCTTTCCTCGCGCCCTATTGAGCCTGACGAGAAGGCCGCAGCGCAGTTGACCGATGTATCCCGTCGTATACTGTATGAATTGACGCCGCAGCTGCAAAATGTTAGCTGGTCCAAGGACACCCTTGAGGGGATTGTTGCATCCACTGCCGAAGCTCATGACATGAAACTGGGCAAATTAGCGGGGCCATTACGGGCCGCGCTTGCAGGGCGCGCAGTTTCGCCAAGTATGTTCGATATGATGTTGGTCCTTGGCCGCGATGAAACGATCGCACGCCTACAGGACGCGAGCACCTGATACGAGTTCTTCATAAAGAACAGTTATCCGGAAACTGAAGATGCCCCTGTGCCGATAACGCGCGCACAGGTCCGATAGGGGGATTTAAATGGCCGAGAATACAAGTACCGCGAAGCTAACGCTCAATGGCAAGACTTACGAATTGCCTGTGCATTCCCCAACAGGTGGCCCTGATGTCATCGACATCCGCAAGCTTTATGCCCAAGCGAATGTCTTTACATATGACCCCGGCTTCACGTCGACTGCCGCCTGCGACAGCACGATTACTTTCATCGACGGGGATGAAGGCGTTTTGTTGCACCGTGGCTATCCCATCGATCAACTTGCTGGCAAATCGCATTACCTCGAAGTGTGTTATTTGCTGCTTTATGGTGAATTGCCGTCCGCAGATGAGCTTGAAAAGTTCGAATCGTTGATCACCAATCACACAATGATCCACGAACAGATGCATAACTTCTTCCGCGGTTTCCGCCGTGATGCGCACCCGATGGCCACGATGGTCGGCGTAGTTGGCGCGATGTCAGCTTTCTATCACGACAGTACCGATATCAACGATCCGCATCAGCGCGATGTTGCTACCATCCGCCTTGTGGCAAAGATGCCAACGGTTGCAGCGATGGCCTATAAATATTCGATTGGTCAGCCTTTCGTGTATCCGCGCAATGATCTTGATTACGCGGCGAACTTTTTGCACATGTGCTTTGCCGTACCCGCGCAAGAATACAATGTGGACCCGATCCTAGCCCGCGCGATGGACCGGATTTTCACACTGCACGCCGACCATGAGCAAAACGCTTCGACATCGACTGTACGCTTGGCGTCGTCTTCTGGTGCGAACCCGTTCGCGTGTATTGCGGCCGGTATTGCCTGCCTCTGGGGTCCTGCCCACGGTGGTGCGAACCAAGCTTGCCTTGAAATGCTCAAGGAAATTGGCACACCGGATCGTATCCCAGAATTCATCGCCCGCGCGAAAGACAAGAACGACAGCTACCGTTTGATGGGCTTTGGTCACCGCGTCTATAAGAACCACGACCCACGCGCGACAGTGATGAAGCAAAGCGCTGATGAAGTGCTTGAACTGATGGGGATTGAAAACAATCCAATCCTGCAGGTCGCAATTGAACTGGAGCGTCAAGCGCTGGCAGATCCATATTTTGCAGAGAAAAAGCTGTTCCCGAATGTGGACTTCTATTCCGGCATCATTCTCGAAGCGATGGGTTTCCCGACATCGATGTTCACACCAATCTTTGCACTCGCACGGACTGTCGGGTGGATTTCGCAGTGGTCCGAACAGTTGGCAGATCCACAGTTGAAAATCGGTCGTCCGCGTCAGCTCTATTTAGGCGAGATGAAGCGCGACTACGTTGATATCGAAAAGCGCTAACCGCTTTAGGGCAATGCCCATTAGTTAATTTCAAAAGGCCGCATCGTGGATGCGGCCTTTTTTCATTGCCGTTTAGCGGCCCTCGTAGACAGCTTTGCGTTTTTCCATAAAGGCAACGACGCCTTCTTGGAAGTCGCGGGTCTGGCCACAACGTCCTTGCAGTTTCGCCTCGAGAGCCAGTTGATCGTCTAGGGAATTCTCAAACGACCCACGGATTGCCTGCTTCAGCTCGCGGTAGGCGACGGTCGGGCCTTGGGCCAAGTGCGCCGCGCGCGCGCTGACATGTTCTTGAAACGTAGCCGCAGGGGCTGTCTCGTAGATCATACCCCAAGATTCGGCCTGTTCTGCGGTGACCTTATCAGCAAAAAGGGCAGCACCCATCGCCTTGGCAGCTCCGACCTGACGCGGCAACCAATAGGTACCGCCGGCATCCGGGATCAGGCCAATGCGCGTAAACGCTTGGACGAAATAAGCGGCGTCCGATGCAATCACGACGTCTGCAGCCAGCGCAAGGTTCGCCCCTGCCCCTGCCGCAGGTCCGTTCACGGCAGCGATTGTGGGGATGCGGCAATCAAAGATCGCCTTGAGCATGGGCACATATTCGTCGCGCAATGTCCGCTCGAGATCCAAGGAGGCCGCACTGCCGCCATCGCCAAGGTCTTGGCCGGAGCAGAACGCTTTGCCTGCACCCGTCATCACCAAAACCCGCGCGTCTTTTTCCGCGGCTTTGACTGCATGCGTGATTTCTGCGCGCATTTGCGTGTTCAGCGCATTCATCATGTCAGGGCGGTTCAAGGTGATCACAGCCACGTCGTTCCGAGTGGCGAATTTGATAGCCTGATAGTCCATGTGCGTTATCCTTGTGCCTGTCCGCGCCGCAGATAGCTGCGCCGCTTTGGTTCAGCTTAGTGAACTGTTCAGTTCACAAAAGCCAGACCGCACGTCACGACCGCAATATTTTTTCCAGCTCGGCCTTTTCTTCGTCGCTCAGCGCCGTAGGTGCTGCACGTTTGGTCCGGATCGTGGTCCAGCCAATGCCAAGGGCGATCAAAAAGAGTGCAGGTGCGGCCAGCCACAATATCAGATTTGCACCACGCGCATCAGGTCGCAGCAGCACGTATTCGCCATAGCGTGCCACCATAAAATCGACAGCTTGCTGATCTGTGTCGCCACCTACGATACGTTCGCGCAGAACGATCCGCAGTTCTTTGGCCAAGATTGCATTGCTCTCGTCGATGCTCTCATTGCGGCACACAGGACAGCGCAGCCCTTGCGACAGTTCCCGCGCGCGATCCTCTAAAACCGGATCATCCAACATCTCACTGGGTTCAACGGCCCAAAGTGGTGACGCGAAAAGCATCAAGATGATCAACAAATGCTTCATTCCGCAGGCACCGCTTTCGCAGAGCGTTTGGCCGACGAGGCCCCGACCCGCAAACGTCTGTCAGACAGCGAGAAACACCCGCCGAGCGCCATCAGCATTGCACCGCCCCAAATCCAATTGGCAAATGGTTTCAAGTAGATACGAACGGCCCAACCGCCATTTTCCTGCGGATCGCCGACGACCACATAGATATCACGCAGCACGCCGTTGATGATCGCGGCCTCGGTTGTTGGCATATTTGCCACCGGATAGAACCGTTTTTCAGGGTGCAAATCGCCGACTTGCCGATCACCGCGCCAAACCGAAATATCGGCCATCGTCGTCAGGTAGTTCGGGCCCTGAAGCTGATTGACATTATCCAACTGGAACTCAAATTGCCCCACTGACCAACGCTCGCCGACATCGGCCACGCGGATGTCTTCTTGCTGCCAAGCCGTCATTGCCGCGATGCCAAAGATGGTCACGCCCATGCCGATGTGTGCCGTGGCCTTGCCCCAATCCGCACGCGGCAAACGCCCGATGCGGCGCAAGCGGTCTGCGATGCTATCGCGGCCGCTGCGCATCCACAGATCAGCCAACGCACCACCCACGACCCAAACGCCAAGAGCGACCCCAATGGGTCCAAGCGCAGAATTTCCACTTTGAATAGCATAGGCCAAAGCCGCACAAGCGATGGCCAGAACAAACCAACCCACCAACGCCTTTTGCGCACGTTCAAACGTGCCGCGTTTCCACGCCAGCATTGATCCAAATGGCAGAACGATCGCGATCGCCACCATAAACGGGGTGAAGGCCGCATCAAAGAATGGCGCACCGACCGATAGCGTACGGTCAAATAGCATCTCTGCGACCAGCGGCCAGATCGTGCCGATGAACACCACAAAGCAGCTGACGGACAACAGAATGTTATTGAGGATCAGCCCACTCTCACGGCTGACGGTCGAAAACACGCCCTTTGCCTCTAGCTTGCCCGCGCGCAAAGCGAACAGCGTCAGCGCACCGCCCAAAAATACAGCCAGGATTATCAGGATCAACAACCCGCGCGCGGGGTCATTCGCGAACGCATGAACCGACGTCAGCACACCCGAGCGGACGATAAATGCGCCCAACAACGAGAAACCAAAGGCCAAGATCGCGAGCAGTATAGTCCAGCTTTTCAGCGCCTCACGCTTTTCCACAACGATTGCAGAGTGCAGCAAGGCAGCTGCAATCAGCCATGGCATGAACGATGCGTTTTCAACCGGATCCCAGAACCAAAAACCGCCCCATCCCAATTCGTAATAGGCCCACCAAGAGCCGAGTGCGATGCCGATAGTCAGGAACATCCAAGCGGCCAATGTCCAAGGGCGCACCCAGCGCCCCCAAGCGGCATCAACGCGCCCTTCGATCAAGGCGGCAATCGCGAAAGAGAATGACATGCTTAGGCCGACATAGCCCAAATATAGAAACGGCGGGTGAAATGCCAAACCGGGGTCTTGCAACAGCGGGTTCAAGTCGCGTCCGTTCAGCGGCGGCACTTCTAACCGCACAAACGGGTTGGAGGTGAACAAAACAAAGGCAAAAAAAGCAACTGCAATAGATGCTTGCACCGACAATACCCGTGCCCGCAAACGTGTCGGCAAACCGTCGCCAAACCATGCGGCGCACGCCCCAAACAGCGTCAGGATCAACATCCACAACAGCATTGAGCCTTCGTGGTTTCCCCATACACCCGTTATTTTATAAAGCATCGGCTTGTCAGTGTGCGAATTCAGGTACACCAATTGCAACGAGAAATCCGAGGTTACAAAGGCCCATGTCAGCACCGCAAATGCGAAGGCGGTCAGCAGGAATTGCACGGTGGCCGCGGGTTCAGCCAAAGCCATCCAAGCGGCATTGCCGCGATGTGCGCCAACCATAGGAACAATCATCTGCACGATGGCGATGCCAAAGGCGAGAATCAAAGCGAAGTGTCCGAGTTCTATCAACATGCCTTCATATTAGCGCATTCGACTGTCGGACTAAATAGGAACAGTGCCCGGAAAGACGTTACATTTTGGCACATGCGCGTGACCGATGTCAGCGTATAAAACCGCCCTGCACTGCATAGGTCAGCGCCGCCATAAGCAGCCCGCCAATAATCAGCCGCACAAGCCATTTGAGGGCGTCCTCAATCGCGCTAAGACGGTCGGACACGTTGATGCGATGCACCTCGTCGACCGCATTGCGCGTCTCAAGAGCGACGATGCGGCGCTCTAGGTGGTCGGTCCAATCATTGCCCATCGCGGCCCTGCCATTCATGAAGTGCAGGATTGTCAGATACATCTGCGGGTGCGCTGCGTGGTGCTGCAAGTGCTTGCGCAACAGACGTTTGGAACTCGAACGCTTTCACCTGATGGCGTGCGCCAAAGTAGAAGCTAACGATTGCACCCATCAACCACCAAAGCGGTTCTGGAACCAACGCCAGCCCCTGCATGCCTTGCGCGAACTCCTTTGGCGTGCGCATTGCGCTGACGAAAAGCCAGATCGTGCCCAGTGCCAAAGCGGGCCGCGGCAAACGGTTCAACCCGTCCACGATCCGGTCAAAGATACCGCGCCTTGGATGTGCAAATTCGGCTGCGAATTGCTGCAGGCTATCGGCGCGGGCATCGGCGGCCCTGACCGCCCCTTGTTCGGCATTTTCGCGAAACACTTGCGCGGTTTCAGCAACCACATTGCGCCCGTCACCAAATAGAAATTGCATCAAGCCCGTGATCAAACCCATTGCGCTGTCCTTTCGCGGTGTTGTGCTTCTGACAGATGAAAGCGGGGTGCGATGAATTCCTCTGCCCGCTTGATCCACCCGCCTTTGCCACCATTCCTGCGCCGCGCAAACTTGCGACTAGCTGGGCGGCGCGTGGCCAATTCATAGTAATAATTGCGCCGCGCTATGCCGTATGCATCCACAAAATGATCTGGCGCTGCTTCCATTGCTTGGCGAACCGCTTTGCTGGTTTGCGGACCGATCACGCCGTCGACCGATACATCAATGCGCATTTCACCTAGCAGGCGCTGCAGGATTTTCACCGCATTCGCACCGGCATTTACGTACATATCAAACACGCTGGACTGCAGGGTGTTAGGCAAATGATCAATTTTAGGGCGGCGATAGTAGTGTTCAACAAAAATCGACACCGCATGCGCGCGGGTCAGAACCTTCACATCTTCCGTATCAATCCGCCCATCGTTCGTTAAATCAAGGCCAAGACGGCGCATCGTATGTATGGTCACGCCATAATTTGTGGCCCCACCGGGATCATCGGGATCATTCACATAGCCGCCTTCGCGGGCCACAATTTCGCGTGCGATATCTGTCACTGTTTGCATCTTTGCCCCTCAAATCAAGTTGAGGGAAAAGATGCGCGCTAAA
>CBDTVI010000039.1:0-14653 GCA_965364065.1 uncultured Yoonia sp.
GGATCGGTCCATCCGGGCACAAGGCGGGGCACGTTTTTACAGATGATTGGCGCGCGGAACACAACACCGCCAAGGATGTTGCGGATCGTGCCATTGGGCGAACGCCACATTTCTTTGAGGCCAAATTCTTCGACACGCTGTTCATCGGGCGTGATTGTCGCGCATTTTATGCCAACGCCAATTTCTTTGATCTTTTCTGCGGCATCAATGGTGATTTGGTCATTGGTCTCGTCGCGGACCTCCATCGCCAGATCATAGTAGAGAATATCAAGGTCAACATACGGCAGGATCAATTTATCCTTGATAAAATGCCACATGATCCGGGTCATTTCATCCCCGTCTAGTTCGACGATCGGGTTTTCTACTTTGATCTTGGACATTTTTTGCTCCGCGTTGAGTTGTTGGAGTTGCAATAGCGCAAATGAAACGCATCGCAAAGCATGCTTATGAAAGCATCAGGCGTTCAGGGAGAAATGGTAGGCCCGGCAGGACTTGAACCCGCAACCAAAGCGTTATGAGCGCTCTGCTCTTACCAATTGAGCTACGGGCCCCCTTGCACCAATTGGACTAGCAGACGACACAGGCTCGTCAAGCGCGTTTGCGATTGCAGGGTTGAATTTGCGCAACGCCCTGTTTCATTTATAGCAGAGATGCGCTAACGACGCGAAAACCGACAGGAGCTGCCGAGATGAGCACAAAGAATGGCCTGACATACGCCGATGCTGGCGTTGATATTGATGCTGGCAATACGCTGGTGGACCGGATCAAACCTGCAGCCAAGCGCACAGCGCGACCCGGCGTGATGGCGGGCCTTGGTGGATTTGGCGCGCTATTCGACCTCAAAGGTGCGGGATATACTGATCCGGTTCTGGTCGCTGCGACCGACGGTGTCGGCACCAAGCTGCGCATCGCAATCGATACGGGCAATGTAGACACCATCGGGATCGATCTGGTGGCGATGTGCGTCAATGATCTGGTCTGCCAAGGCGCAGAGCCTTTGTTTTTCCTTGACTACTTTGCCACCGGCAAGCTGGAATTGGATCAGGCGACACGTATCATCGAAGGTATTGCCGCTGGTTGCGAAGCATCCGGTTGCGCGCTGATTGGTGGCGAAACGGCAGAAATGCCGGGCATGTATCATGACGGCGATTTCGATCTTGCTGGATTTGCCGTGGGTGCGATGGAACGTGGCACGGATTTACCGTCTGGTGTTGTCGCGGGCGATGTACTGCTTGGTTTGGCCTCGGACGGGGTGCATTCCAACGGGTATTCGTTGGTGCGCCGTATTGTCGAGGTCTCTGGCCTATCTTGGGATGACGCAGCACCTTTCGCAGATGCGCCTTTGGGCGAGGCGCTTTTGGCGCCAACACGTCTTTATGTTAAACAGGCGTTGGCCGCTGTGCGGGCAGGGGGCGTGCATGCGCTGGCCCATATTACCGGTGGTGGTCTGACCGAAAACCTGCCGCGCGTTTTGCCTGAAGGCTTGGGCGCGCAGATTGATTTGAACGCATGGGATTTGCCGCCAGTATTTCGCTGGTTGGCCGAAACGGGCGGCATGGCCGAGGCAGAACTGCTGAAAACATTCAACGCAGGCGTTGGCATGGTTTTGGCTGTGGATGCGGGCGAAGCCGCAGCACTGACCGCTTTGTTGGTCGAAGCTGGCGAAACCGTTCATCAAATGGGCACGGTCACCACGGGCGAAGGCGTGCGCTATAGCGGTTCACTCTTGTGACAAAACGCGTCGCCATCCTAATTTCGGGTGGTGGCTCGAACATGGTTGCATTGGTGAATTCAATGCGGGGCGACCACCCTGCGCGGGCCGTTTTGGTGCTGTCGAATGATCCGGATGCGGGCGGGCTCGCGAAGGCGCACGAGCTTGGCATTCCCACGGCCTCGGTTGATCACAAACCATTCGGTAAGGACCGCGCCGCCTTTGAAGCGGCGTTGCAGAACAGGCTAGAGGCCGCAGCCCCAGACATCATTTGCCTTGCAGGTTTCATGCGGATTTTGACGCCTGAATTCACGGCTAAATGGGACGGGCGGATGCTGAATATCCACCCTTCGCTGCTTCCCAAATACAAGGGACTTCACACCCATGCCCGCGCGCTTGAGGCAGGCGATAACGAACACGGCTGTTCCGTTCACGAAGTAACTGCGGCCTTGGACGGTGGTCCAATCCTTGGACAAGCGCGGCTAAGCGTGAGCCGAAGTGATACGCCAGACACGCTTGCTGCGCGCCTTTTGCCCTTAGAACACGCACTTTATCCAACCGTCTTGCGCCGCTTTGCAGGCGGTGATCGCAGCCGACTTGATCTGTAAGAATAGCTGTGCCTTTCCATCGGGCAATCTATCGCTTATCAACCTCCAAACGCACGATGCGCATTCAAGATCGACGGAAAACTCATGAAGACAATTACGACGACTGAAGAATTGGCCACATTCTGTCTTGAGGCCGCAAAACGCCCTTATGTGACCGTCGATACCGAATTTCTGCGCGAACGGACTTACTATTCAAAGCTTTGTTTGGTGCAGTTGGCCTATCAGGACGACGCTGGCGATGACGCCGTGCTTGTTGATCCATTGGCCAGCGGTCTGTCATTGGCCCCGCTTTATGATCTTTTCCAAGACGCAGGTTGCGTCAAAGTCTTTCACGCCGCCCGCCAAGACCTCGAGATATTCTATGTGGACGCAGGTATTATCCCCGCACCGCTGTTCGACACCCAAGTCGCGGCGATGGTTTGCGGCTTTGGCGAACAGGCCGGATACGAGACATTGGTGCGCAAGATCGCCAAGGCTGATCTGGATAAATCCTCGCGTTTCACCGATTGGTCGCGCCGGCCTTTGACCGATGCGCAAGCGACTTACGCGGTGGGTGATGTGACGCACCTGCGCGATATTTATGAGTATCTGTCGGACCGCTTGGCAAAATCAGGCCGTACCAAATGGGTATCCGAAGAAATGGCCGTGCTGAAAGATCCCGCGACTTATCAAGCCGATCCTGACAATGCATGGAAACGCGTTAAAACCCGTACGCAGTCGGGCAAGTTTTTAGCAATCGTGCGCGAATTGGCCCGTTTCCGCGAGGCCTATGCGCAAGAGCGTAATATTCCACGCACCCGCGTTTATAAAGATGATGCCTTGGTTGAAATTGCATCGACAAAACCGCAATCGGAACAAGACTTGGGCCGTTCGCGGTTGTTGCTGCGCGAAGCCCGCAAAGGTGACATCGCGGCGGGGATCATCGCGTCTGTCAAAGCCGGAATCGCGACCAAGTCCGAAGACATGCCGCATGTTGATAACGCACGTGCCAAGTTACAGGTAAACCCTGCGCTGGCTGATATGTTGCGCGTGCTGCTCAAGGCCAAGACTGACAGTGCAGATGTCGCCCCAAAGCTGATTGCATCAGCGTCCGATCTGGATGCTCTTGCGGCCGGTGAACGCGATGTGCCCGCCCTGAAGGGGTGGCGCGCTGAGGTGTTTGGCAAAGAAGCGCTAGAGCTTTGTGAAGGCCGCGTTGGCTTGGCTGTTAAAGGCCAGAAGGTCGTCATAGTCGCGCTTTGAACTGGACCTATGATGGGTGTCGCCCTACCTAAGGTGCAGACCAACAACAGAGAGATGGCAATGGCGAACCCTGATTTTGAAGAGCTGGTGGAAACCTTTGAATTCCTTGATGATTGGGAAGACCGTTATCGTCATGTGATCGATATGGGCAAGGCAATGGACCCGCTCGAGGACGCATTGCGCGTTCCTGCCACAAAGGTCGATGGCTGTGCCAGTCAGGTTTGGCTTGTTCCAAAGATCACCGACGGCACATTCACGTTTCGTGGCGAAAGTGACGCGATGATCGTGCGCGGATTGATTGCCGTTCTGTTGGCGCTTTATAACGAACAGCCTGTGTCAGAAGTCGTGAAAATCAATGCCATAGCTGAACTTGAACGGCTGGGTTTGAACGATCATTTGTCTGCGCAACGCTCGAACGGGTTACGGGCAATGGTTGAACGTATTCAGCAAACAGCTGCTGCTGCTAACGCTTAATTGCGGTCAGTGCCGGCGTCAGATCACCGTATCCTGTAAAGCGCCGCTCAAACGGCAATCCAAGTTTTGCAGCACAGTCTTTGGCTTTTTCAGTCAACGCCGGATCGTCGGTTTGTGCCTGATAGACCAGTTTTTCATAGTTGCCGAAATACATGTCACGTAATTCGGGGTGACGGTCTAGGCCCAATGGCTCCCACACGAATGCATTGAACTGGCGCACAAGAAAGTCAGTCAGGTAAAAAGCGGTGAATTCATCGCGGTCGGCGAAGATGTCATTGCCCTCAAAAAACGAATAGCAGTGCGGGCCTGCGACCATGCCAATGCCCATCTCTGCACAGGCTGATTGTAGCTGCCCGCCCGTTCCACAATCGGCGTAAACGACGAAAATTTGGGAATAGGCATCGCGGTACTTTTCAACCGCCTCACGAATGGCGGGCACGATCTTGTCGGGATGATTGTGATAGATCGCAGGCAGGCATTGTAGGTCGAGGTGGTCTAGACCAGAGGCCTGTTTGATTGCCAAGATTTCGCGGGCCAACGCGCCGCAAGCGATCAACAGCACTGATCCTGAGCCAGCAGGGGGCAGTCCGATTTTGGTCAGGGTCGCATCAGCTGTCATTTTGTCCCAGCATCATTTTTTGATTTACGATCTGCATAAACGCGCCAGCCAAATGACACACAAAGTGCTGCCAAACTTAGCCCGGCAAGCCCCATCGTGGGCGAGACCTGCAACACATCAGTGAACGCAAGCGCGCCGCTTACAGTCAATGCAGCGAGTGTGAAAACAATGGCAATAATCTTGATAAGGTAGTGAAACGGCATGATGTCCTCCTGTTGCTTAACAGATAGGTGCACCATGCCGCGATGTTAAGATCAAACGGCTGCGGCACCTTGGTTGTGCTTGCGGGCCATAAAGGTCTTAGCGGTTTCAACGGCCACAGCCGCGTCGCGGCAATAGGCGTCAGCACCAATGGCTTTTCCGAATTCTTCGTTCAATGGCGCACCACCTACCAACACGACATAGTCGTCGCGCAAACCCTTTTCGATCATCGTGTCGATCACGACTTTCATATAAGGCATCGTGGTCGTCAGCAGGGCTGACATGCCAAGGATATCTGGTTGCTCTGTCTCAAGCGCTTCGAGATACGCCTCGACCGCGTTGTTGATGCCAAGATCGACGACTTCAAAGCCAGCACCTTCCATCATCATCGATACAAGGTTCTTGCCGATGTCGTGGATGTCGCCTTTGACGGTGCCAATGACCATCTTGCCCACACGCGGTGCGCCAGTTTCGGCCAAGAGTGGTTTCAGGATGAACATACCACCCTTCATCGCGTTGGCCGCCAAAAGGACCTCTGGGACGAACAAGATACCGTCACGGAAGTCATGGCCCACGATGGTCATGCCGCCAACCAAAGCTTCGGTCAGGATGCGGTACGGGGTCCACTCACGTGCCAAGAGGATGTTTACAGCTTCCTCAATTTCTTCCTTCATGCCGTCATAAAGATCATCGAACATTTGCGCGACGAGGTCTTCGTCGTTCAGTTCGGAGAGGATGATGTCGTCTTGTTCGTCGGACATGGCCAACCCTTTGCATTTCATTGTTATTTTATTTGTGCGCCCATTTACGCGTTTCTACCTGCTGATTTCCGACATTCGCACGAACAGCACCGACCTGTCATTGCCTGTGTTCATGAATTGTTCTAATAATCATTATGGAAGATCTGCCACCTCAGAAATCACACCGTGCAATTGGTCGTGCCGCGGGGCTGAACCCCGATGTGCGGTTCGACCGTTTCCATGTCGAAGCTGTGGATGATGGCTGGGGCCGCGAAGAAGAATTGCCTGTCCTGCGCACCGAAGTCCGCGACGAGGTCGCGCGGTCGGTGATCTCGCGCAATACATCGCCAGATTTGTCATTTGATCGGTCCATCAATCCTTACCGTGGGTGTGAACACGGCTGCATTTACTGCTACGCACGACCAAGCCACGCGTTTTTGGGCCTGTCGCCGGGATTGGACTTTGAAACCAAACT
Organism: uncultured Yoonia sp.; assembly: GCA_965364065.1. Lineage (GTDB taxonomy): Bacteria > Pseudomonadota > Alphaproteobacteria > Rhodobacterales > Rhodobacteraceae > Yoonia. The sequence continues at coordinate 6,071 of CBDTVI010000039.1, forward strand.
GATCGCGAAGCCCAACGCAGCGGCGCAATTGGAGAAAGAGCTTTCCAATCCGCGCTACGCGCCAAAGATTATCGCAATTGGGACTAATACGGATGCATATCAACCAATTGAAAAGAAACGTGAAATCATGCGGGATGTGCTTAAGGTATTATCCGCATTCAATCATCCTGTTGGGATTGTGACAAAAGGAACTTTGATTACCCGCGACATAGATATTCTCGCCCCGATGGCTGCAAAAGGTCTGGTGCGGGTGGGAATCTCAATAACAACGCTCGATCCCAAACTGTCGCGTTTGATGGAACCGCGCGTGCCTACGCCTGCGGCACGGTTACGCACAGTGCGGCAGTTGACCGATGCTGGAATTCCAGTGCGTGTGATGGTTTCGCCGGTTGTACCTGCGCTGACGGACCACGAACTCGAGGTTATCTTGGTCGCCGCGAAAGACGCGGGTGCAGTCGCGGCGTCTTCGATCGTTTTGCGGTTGCCGCGCGAAGTGGCACCATTGTTTCAGGACTGGTTGGAAACGCATTACCCTGATCGCGCTGCCCGCGTCATGGGCCGTGTGCGCGAATTACATGGGGGGCGGGATTATGATCCCAACTTTGGCAAACGGATGATCGGACAGGGCGCGTGGGCCGCCATTTTGCAGCAACGGTTCAAGCTGGCGGCGGCAAAGTTGGGGTTGGACCGATCACTTCCTGCACTACGCACCGATTTGTTTGCCAAGCCCCCGCAACCGGGTGATCAGCTTTCATTTCTCTAAGTGAACGCAAGGAGCGGCGCCGGAGCCTCCGGCGGAGGTATTTAAGAACAGAAGAAGACAAAGATTACCCCGCGCCAACCCAAAGGTCAGGCGGGGCTTCTCCTGTTGCGGTCATCAGCTCCTCAGCCTGTTCCGCACCCTTCAGCTAAAGAAAGAACATAAAAATATCGTAAACTTCTTCTGTTCATTAAAACCTCGGGGGGAAGCGCGCCCTCCAGAGCTTAAGTTTTGCGCCGACGGCCCCTGCGCGGAGATGCAACCGGACCTGCGCCGTCTGTCCCGTCAGAGACAGAAGAAAAACCACCAAGTGCAGCAGTGATCGCATCAAGCGACGGCGGCGACCCTTTTGGCCGTGTTTCGAGCGCTTCGCGCATCGCAACAAGATGCTCTGGTGTTGTACCACAGCAGCCACCGATGATTGTGGCGCCGCAATTACGGGCCAGAACAGCATAGTCAGCCATCAAAGCTGGTGTACCATCATAGTGAATATGCCCGTCGTGATATTTTGGAATGCCCGCATTGCCCTTTGCAATCAGGGGTAAAGTTGCACCTGCTTCGCTGAAACCCAGAACCGTGCGCAACAAATCGGACGCGCCAACCCCGCAGTTGGCCCCAAATGCGAGTGGTTGATAACTTAGTTTTCCCAGGCGTTTGACCATCTCGGCCGACGTGATGCCCATCATGGTTCGGCCCGCTGTGTCAAAGCTCATTGTGCCGCACCAAGGCATGTCCGCCAGCGCAAAGGCTTCGGCGGCGGCCGCCAATTCTTCTACGGCGCTGATTGTTTCGACCCAGAGCACATCTGCGCCGCCTGCTTTGAGGCCTTCTGCCTGCTCGTGGAACATCTCGACCGCGATTTCGTGGGTCAGGCTGCCCATCGGGGACATGATTTCGCCAGTTGGGCCGACCGACCCGGCAACGACGATTGAGCGCCCAGACTTATCTGCGACGTCGCGGCCCAATTCAGCTGCGGCTTTGTTTAGTTCATGTACGCGGTCTTGGGCGTTGTGCAGTTTCAAGCGCGACGCATTTCCGCCAAAGCTGTTGGTCAAAAAAATATCACTGCCCGCGTCTGCTGCGCCTTTATAAAGAGCAGTGATTTTCGCGGTTTCTTCGACATTCCACATCTCGGGTGCATCGCCGGACATCAGCCCCATGTTAAACAGGTTTGTACCGGTGGCACCGTCAGCCATCAGCCAATCGCGGGTTTCAAGCAGTTTGGATAAAGCGTTGGTCATCAGGCGAATTGCTCCAGTTGGGTGCCAGTTTGCCGTCGCACAGTGCGCAGCCAAGGGCAAATGCAAATCATGCATATTTATTATGAAAAAAACAACAAAACCGCGCCAAAGCGGCGCGGTTTTAGTTTGTTTCCACGTTTAGTTTTTTGACGGGTCTTAGACTTCGCTCATCAACTGGGCTTTGGCTTCGACCATTAATGATACCATTTTGGCGCGCAGGGTCGCCTCGTCTGCTTTATCGCCGAGGTCGCCCGAAACTTTGCGGTACACATCCTCATCGCCGGCTTCTTCAAAGTCAGATTTGATAACTTCTACGGCGTAAGCTGCGGCTTCATCGGCTGATTTTCCCATCAGCTCTGCGGCCCACAAGCCAAGTAGCTTGTTGCGGCGGGCTTCGGCCTTGAACTGCATTTCTGCATCGTGGGCGAATTTGTTTTCAAATGCGTTTTCGCGGTCGTCAAAGGTGCTCATGTCATTGGCCTCGTGGTTTGCACTGCAGTTCCTATTGATATGCCCCTGCTGGTGCTTGCCTGCAAGGGGGGCATGCACTATCAGGCGGATAAGACGCAATCCGCACGAGCTGCGCACAAGCGCAAAGGGGTCACGATGGCACGCCGCAAAAAGATTTACGAAGGCAAGGCAAAGGTACTTTATGAAGGCCCAGAGCCTGGTACGTTGGTGCAGTATTTCAAGGATGATGCTACCGCTTTCAACGCCGAAAAGAAGGCCGTCATCGAAGGCAAAGGCGTGTTGAACAACCGCCTGTCAGAGTTTTTTATGACGGGTTTGGGCCAGCTGGGTATCCCGACGCATTTTATCAAACGCCTGAATATGCGCGAACAGTTGATCCGGCAGGTCGAAATTATCCCACTTGAGGTGATTGTGCGCAACTTTGCAGCCGGCACTATGGCCAAGCGAATGGGCATGGAAGAAGGCACAGCGTTACCGCGTCCAATTGTCGAGTTTTCTTATAAAGATGACAGTCTGGGCGACCCGCTTGTACCAGAGGAATATGTCATCGCGTTTGGCTGGGCATCGCAGCAGGAACTGGATGACATGGTCAGCCTTGCCTTGCGTGTGAATGATTGGATGTCCGGTGTTATGTACGGCGTCGGGATCAAACTGGTTGATTTCAAGATCGAGATCGGACGCGTTTGGGACAATGAATTTCCACGCCTGATGCTGGCCGACGAGATCAGCCCTGACAGCTGCCGTTTGTGGGACATCGAAACAGGTCGCAAGCTTGATAAAGACGTGTTCCGTCGCGATTTGGGTGATTTGGCCGATGCCTATACCGAGGTCGCAAAGCGGCTTGGGGTGATGCCGTCAAACGTGACCCACACTGGCGGAAAGCCGACGTTGATTAATTAAGACTTTAAGACAAAGCGAGAGTTGAAGGACAAAGCCTATGAAAGCCCGCGTGCATGTGATGTTGAAGAATGGTGTTTTGGACCCGCAAGGAGAGGCCGTGCGCCATGCGCTTGGGTCGCTTGGGTTTGAAGGCGTGTCTGGCGTGCGCCAAGGCAAGGTAATCGAGCTTGATTTGGCTGATGGCACATCAGAGGCCACGATCACCCAGATGTGTGAAAAGCTGCTCGCGAACACGGTTATCGAAAGCTACAAAGTCGAGGTTCTGTAATGCGGGCTGCCGTTGTCGTCTTTCCTGGATCAAACTGTGATCGTGATATGGCTGTCGCTTTGAAAGCTGCGGGCGCTGATGTCACGATGGTTTGGCACAAGGACGCAAGTCTGCCTGATGGCGTTGACCTTGTGGCAGTGCCGGGCGGTTTTTCTTTTGGGGACTACCTGCGTTGCGGCGCGATTGCCGCGCAATCTCCGATTTGTAAGGCCGTCGTGGCGCATGCAAATCGCGGTGGCTTTGTTTTGGGCGTCTGCAATGGCTTTCAGGTTCTGGCTGAAACGGGGTTGCTACCTGGTGCCTTGATGCGCAATTCTGGATTGAAGTTCATCTGCAAGACCGTTGATTTAAAAGTAGAAACATCTTCATCTGCTTTTACTGAAGGGTATAACGCAGGCGACACCGTTGCCTATCCCGTGGCTCATCACGACGGTAACTATACGGTTGATGATGACACGCTGGCGCAATTGCGCGATGCCGACCGGATTGCATTTACCTATGGCCAAAACCCTAACGGGTCCGTGGCCGACATTGCTGGTGTCTTGTCCGAGAACCGCCGCGTCCTTGGCATGATGCCGCATCCAGAGCGAGCTGTGGATACCGGACATGGCGGCACAGACGGGCAGGCGCTTTTCCGCGGGCTTTTGGCGCAATTTGCGACTGCATAACGTGGTCGCTTGCCGCAAGGCGTGCGTCTCAATAGACTGCAATCATGTTTACGACTGATAAAACGATGCGCGGGCGCTGGTATATGCGCCTTGCCGTCATGGTGATCTGCGCATTTGGCGTGATCACTATTTTTGTGTCCAACCAATACCTTACACAGCGTTTTACCGAAACGATCAGCAGTCGGTCAGAAGTACGTCTCGCGCTTTACGTGACCAATTTAATGTCCGAGCTTCAGCGTAATTCTGTCGTACCACAGCTGCTGGCGCGCGATCCAGAACTGATTAAGGCATTGGAAGACAAGGATTATTCTGGATCAACCGCGCGTTTGCTGTCCTTTGTCGATGAAATTGGCGCGGCCTCGCTGACGTTGCTTGACCGCGATGGGCGAGCTGTTGCGGCCACGGATCGCGACATGATCGGTCAAAACCACCGCCTCGCGCCTTATTTCAAGGACGCGCTGCGGCTCAATCAAACTATTTATACGACCTATGAGACTGAGGATGGTGGCTTTGACTTCGTTTATTCGCGCCGTGTCCAGGTTGCGGGACAGCTGCGTGGCGTGATCATGGTTAAGGTTGATGCGCCACGTATCGAAAGCGGCTGGGTCGGGGTATCGGACGCCGTTTTAGTCACGGACCGCGAAGGCATAATCGTCATGGCGACAGAACCGCGATGGCGGGGCTTGGATGAACCACAAGCATTGGAACGCCAGTCTGCGCCTTCAGCGATTGAACGCGCGATCCGGTTTACGCAAGGGTGGGCTGCGTTGCCGGTGGATGCGTATTTGCGCGGCGAAGCCGTGTTGCGGCGGTCTATGCAAGTGCCGCATCAAGGGTGGCAGATGGTCAGTTTTACAACCTATGCGTCGGTGCGCGAACGAGTGAATGGCATTCTCGCGATGCAGGCGATGGGATTCGCAATTTTGCTGACGCTGATCTTTTGGTCGACCTCGCGCAAAACCGCTTCGCGTCTGATCTTCTTTCAACGCGAGTCAGCAGAGCTTCGCGCACTCAATCGTCGTTTGCAGCGAGAAATCGCCGAACGTGAAAAGGTCGAAAAGACCCTCGAAGTCGCTGAACAAACGATTGCGCAATCATCAAAGCTGGCCGCTCTGGGCGAGATGTCAGCAGCCGTTAGTCACGAGTTGAACCAGCCCTTGGCCGCAATGAAAACATACCTCGCAGGTGCGCGTTTATTGTTGCAACGCGAGCGCCCAGAAGAGGCGTTATCATCGTTTCAACGGATTGATGATTTGCTTGAACGTATGGGCGCGCTGACACGTCAGCTTAAGTCCTATGCGCGCAAGGGGGCAGAGGCGTTCGAGCCTATAGATACAAGGGCTGCGGTATCAACAGCGCTGGCTTTGATGGAGCCGCAGCTTAAGACCCGCGCGGTGAATATCATCCGCACGTTGCCCAATGAACCGGTGATGGTTTTGGGGGATCGGCTGCGCCTTGAGCAGGTCATTATCAACCTGCTGCGCAACGCGCTGGATGCCACCAAAAGTGTAGCCAATCCGACGATCGAAATCCTGCTTGCGGCAGGTGATATTATCAGCATCCAAATCCGCGACAATGGTGACGGGATCGCAGATTTGGACGAATTATTTGAACCTTTTTACACGACCAAACAACCCGGTGACGGCGTCGGGCTTGGGCTTGCTATCTCGTCTGGCATCGTCAACGATTTGGGTGGGCGTCTCACCGCGCGGAACGCGGCTGATGGCGGGGCTATATTCGAGGTGCAACTGCCGGCTATAAAGCAGGATGCTGCCGCGGCAGAGTAAGGAAACGACCATGACTAAAGCTATGAAAATTGCGATTGTCGACGATGAAAAAGACATGCGGCAGTCGATCTCGCAGTGGCTGGCATTGTCCGGCTTTGACACAGAAACCTTTGCCTCCGCAGAGGACGCGCTAAAGGGTGTCGGCAACGACTATCCTGGTATCGTTGTCAGTGATGTTAAAATGCCTGGCATGGACGGGATGCAATTTCTGAAAAAGCTGAAAGGTGTGGACAACGGATTGCCTGTGATCATGATTACGGGCCACGGCGACGTGCCCATGGCAGTTGAAGCGATGCGCGTTGGTGCGTTCGATTTCCTTGAGAAACCTTTCAATCCTGACCGTATGACCGAACTGGCCAAAAGGGCCACGCAAGCACGTCGGTTGACCCTTGATAACCGTGCTTTGCGCAAAGAATTGTCGGACGGCACAGCGTTAATCAAAAAGTTGATTGGCAAATCGGTCCCGATGGAGCGTCTGAAAGAGGATATTCTTGATCTGGGGCAGGCGGATGGCCATGTCTTGATCGAAGGCGAAACCGGGACGGGTAAAACGCTTGTGGCACACGCACTTCATGCCGTTGGTGCGCGGGCGAACAAGAAATTTGTTTTGCTAAGTTGTTCTGCATTCGACGAAGAAACACTGGGGCGGATGGTGTTTGGTCCCGCTCGCGATGATGAACCTACACCGGCAATCATAGAGGCACGCGGCGGCACATTGGTGCTCGAGGATATCGAGGCGCTTAGCCATGCGATGCAGGCGCGTTTGCTTACTGCGATCAATGATCAAGGCACACCAGCCGAGACGCGCATCGTGGCGATTTGTAATTTGCAGGAGCAAGATAAAACCTGCGAAAGTGTGCTGCGTCCTGATCTGTTTTACCGCCTTGCTGCATTGCGGATCAACGTGCCGCCATTGCGGCAACGCGGCGAGGATATCCTCGCGCTGTTCACGCGGTTGGGTGAGCAATTTGCCGACGAATATGGCTGTGATGCACCCCACATCAGCGCGCAAGAGGCGGCGCAATTGCTGCAAGCGCCGTGGCCAGGCAATGTGCGCCAACTTATCAATGTGGCCGAACGGGCTGTTCTACAAAATCGGCGCGGGACAGGATCGATTGCGTCGCTGTTGATGGCTGACACAGAAGAACTTCGGCCTGCGATGACGACCGAAGGCAAGCCGCTGAAAGAATTTGTCGAGGCGTTCGAGAGAATGCTGATCGACAACACAATGCGTCGCCATAAAGGGTCTATCGTGTCGGTGATGGATGAGCTTTGCCTGCCGCGCCGGACTTTGAACGAAAAGATGGCAAAATACGGATTGCAACGGTCAGACTACCTTTGATCCCGTAATTATGGTGTAAAAAGAGGCACTTTGTATGCAACCACTTGTGCAGGACGCCCTTTCACCCTTATGTATGGAATACGAGTGCTCGTGCTTTGGTTGCGCGGTGACATTCGTTAGAGATTCTCTGCTTTACCTTTGATCTGAAATCAGAGGCAAAACAGCTGATTTGATCCTTCGGGATTAGAAGAACGCCCTTGGTCGCGCGACATAACGCCGATCGGGCCATGAATGGGCACTGGTTTTCCGGTGTCGGAGAAGCAACGCGATGAAACGCGCGCAAAACATGAGGCAAAGCACAGCCACCCCAAGGGGTGCTGGAACTGCCCGCGCAAAGATCGCCTTAATTAGACATGTAGCACGGACAACAGCGCCCCCAGGGGCGCACCCGCGGCTATGTGCGAACGGAAAAAATGCCAAAGAAAATGTTAATCGATGCCACGCACGCGGAAGAAACCCGCGTTGTTGTGGTCGACGGGAACAAAGTCGAAGAATTTGATTTTGAAAGCCAATTTAAACGCCAAGTAGCTGGAAACATCTACCTCGCAAAAGTAACTCGGGTCGAACCATCGCTACAGGCCGCGTTTGTGGACTATGGTGGGAACCGCCATGGTTTCCTCGCGTTCTCGGAAATTCATCCTGATTACTACCAGATCCCGATTGCGGATCGCGAAGCCCTGATGGCTGAAGAAAAAGCGTATGCCGAGGCAATGAAAGCCGAAGCAGACGCAGAGCACGACACAGACGAAAAGCCTGCGCCAAAGCGCCGTCGTCGTAGCCGTGCAAAAGCAGCTGATGTGGCGACCGATGATGCGGTTGTCACTGGCGATGTAGAGACATCCGAGGAAGAAACCTCTGGCGATATTGCCGGTATGGAAACGATTGATCTTGCCGACAGCGAAGAGGGCAGCTCTCCTATGGAGTTGGTCGCTGAAACACCGGTTGAAACACCTGTGGCTGGCGAAGATGATGCTGACGGCGACGATGACGACAGCAATGATGATGGGGACGCCCCAAAGGCCGATCCACGCAGCAAAGACGACAGCATCGAAAGCGTTGCCGAAGAAGACGACACCGACGATGTACGCCCCGCGCGCAAACCGCGCCCTAAGCGGTACAAAATCCAAGAAGTCGTCAAAGTTCGCC
>CBDTVI010000040.1:0-14240 GCA_965364065.1 uncultured Yoonia sp.
TTGAAATTGATTTGGACGTTCTAGCGACGCATGCCGATGCGGCGGACCTCGCGCCTGTTCATGCGGGTATTGTGGCGGATTTCGCTGGTTGCGTGGTCCAAGAAGGTTCAAAGATCACGATCACCCCTGCGGGCCGTCCACTGACACGAATTATCGCACAGCGCTATGACGGGTTCAGCGATATCGTAGCGCAGTATTCGCAGGCGTCTTGATTTCCCGTCCTTTTGGGCCAAGTCTCGACTTAGCATAAAAAGGGCGCGGCCGTGGACATCATCAACATCATCTTTGCGATCCTCAGCATCGGCCTTGGCTGCTTTGGTTGGCTGGCGCCGCGCTATACCCTTGGTGCGCTGGATCTTACGATGGGCGAAACCACGATGGGCGCGTCCGAAATTCGTGCTTCTGTGGGCGCACTATTTGTCGGCATGGGCGTCGGTGCCTTATTGCTCGGCACCCCAGAGGCGTATGTCATGCTTGGATTTTGTTGGTGCGGTGCAGCTATGGGGCGGCTGACGTCGCTTGTCCTTGATGGATCATCGCAAAAGAAATGGGTCTATTTCATTGTCGAAGCTGGCGTAGGTATTCCCGCGATCTTGCTCAATATCTAGATCGGATATTCGATCACTTCTAAACCGTCATCGGGAAATGGTCGTTGCAGTTTCAACGCGTCTTCAACGGGGGCGGTCAACCAGTGTTGAATTGCCTCCGGGCTGCGCAAAATAACGGGCATCGCCTTGGGGTGAATGGGGCCCACGATATTATTGGGCTCAACCGTCAAAAACGCAAATAGATCGTTTGTCGTCTCGCCCTCTTTGAGGGTCCGCACGGACGTCCATTCAGTCCAGATACCCGCAAAGAATAACGTGCGCTGCACACCGGTTGGTCCAAACCAAACAGGTGTGGGGCGTTGTCCTTTCACAGTCTGATATTCCGAAAAACTGGTGAAAGGCACGACGCAGCGATTGGCAGGTCCCAACCACCGCCGCCAATGCGGCGAAGTCGTGTTGCGCACGTTCGTCACACCTTTGTCGGTCTTCTTGCCTTTGAGAACAAATTCAGGCGATGGCATGCCCCAACGCATCATGCGCATCGCGCGGCCTTGTGCCTCTTGAGTGACCACGGGAGCCGGATAATCGGGGTAAATCGCAGGAAGACTAGGCAAATTGCCTGTATCATCGCGCCAAAGTTTAACCAGATCGGTGATCGCCGCTTGGCTGGAAGTCATGGAATAAAGGTTACACATGCCCTGAAAATGGCACGGCTACATGGTGCAATCAATGCCGCAGGCCCTTGCGCCGCCTCATCCAGTTGCCTATCTGTAAGGTGTCCTTCGGGACTATGGACATAAACGCGCTCGTAATAAGCGGATCGGACCCGGGGGCGGTACCCGGCGTCTCCACCATCACGGCTCATTTGGCCAGCGAGGGGACGAAATAGGATCGACGAACGTCTAAAGGAGTTTGCTTTGGCTCGGTGAGTTACCACCGTTATCGGTACAAATTGTATAGTTGCAAATGACAACAATGCACCGATGGCAGTCGCAGCGTAAGCTGTGCCTAATATCGAACCTTAACTCCTTGGGTTTTGCGACCTAAGGCGGGGTCCGCAGGTACCTGGCAACAGAAACCTGCACCTAATCCCCCCAATTATACAGACAACTAGCATTTCAGAGCATGCACTTTGTTATGACTTGCAATGGATCGAAGCTGTGCGCACGATGAACATATGACGTTTAATCGCCTTGTTTTTGCAGCATTTGTATCCTGTGCCCCCATCATGGCGCAGGCCTGTGACACGGCATTGATACTGACGATTGATGTCTCGAACTCTGTTGATACGGCCGAGTACCGCTTGCAAACCGACGGTCTGGCCGACGCCCTGCAAGACCCTGAAATTATCGATGCGATGGTCGCAGGCGGCACCGCGGTCGCGGTTGTGCAGTGGTCGGGTGTGGACAAACAGACCGTTTCAATCCCTTGGACACATGTGCGCAGCGCATTGGATGTGCAAAGCCTGTCCAGACAATCACGTCTGCTGGAACGTGCTTTTGTGCTGTCAGACACGGCACCGGCAGAGGCAATTTATTTCTCATTACGGCTATTTGATCAGGTCCCGCAATGCGCACGTAAAGTCATCGATATCTCGGGCGATGGCACGCCGAATGCCGGCACTGACGTTCGCGCGGCACGTAATCTGGCCGAACGCCAAGGGGTGACGATCAACGCGATTGCCATAGAATCAATGGGACTCGCAATTACGAACTTCTTTCGCGGCGCGGTCATAACACGCAACGGCTTTGTCATGACCGCCCGCACCCACCGCGAATACCCCGCGACTTTGCAGGCGAAAATCCTGCGCGAGATCAGCCGAATTTTTGGCTAGACTTGACCTCGCGCATCACTTCTCGCATTACTAAGCGATGGGGTTTCGCGAACGCCCCGTGAGGCTCCGGCCAAAGCGTCGCATCCACTGACCACTTCAGAAAGGATGCACCATGGCTGCTTATAACGAAATTTCACCCGCAAACCTCATGCGTTTAATTGGGACCCCCCAATGCCCCGCAATCGTCGATGTCTGTATTGACGAAGACTTTGCCGATGACCCGCATTTCATTCCCGGCGCGTTTCGCCATCCCCATAGCGATCTTGAAGGGTTGGCAGCACGGCTAGGTGATCACGATGCTGTCGTAGTTTGCCAAAAGGGGCTGAAACTTTCGCACGGTATCGCCGCTTTTTTGCGTACCCAAGGGACCCCTGCCCAAGTCGTGGCAGGTGGCAACCTTGCATGGCGCGATGCGGGATTGCCGCGCGTGCCAGCGGCAAAAATTCCTGCGTCGCTTTGGGTCACACGGCACCGTCCCAAAATTGACCGGATCGCTTGTCCGTGGTTGATCCGCCGTTTCATCGACCCTCAAGCGCAGTTCCTTTTTGTACCACCTTCGGCTGTGGCAGGAGTAGCCGAAAAATTCGGCGCGACGCCCTTTGATACCGACATTGCCCCGTGGACCCATGACGGCGAAAAATGCACCTTTGACGTGATGATCGCGGCCTTCGGCCTTACCCATCCTGCCCTTGAAGCGCTGGCTTTGATTGTGCGTGGCGCTGATACGGACCGCCACGATCTTGCGCCACAAGCAGCTGGTCTGCTGGCGATATCTGTCGGGCTATCGCGGATGTACCGTGACGACACGCAGCAGCTTGAGGTAGGCATGACACTTTACGATGCTCTTTATCGGTGGGCCCGAGATGGCCAAGACGAGGGTCATAATTGGCCAAGCGGGACCGCGCAATGATCAATGAGATGGTGCGCGTCTTTGGGCGTATCGGGCTTTTGTCGTTTGGCGGACCAGCAGCACAAATCGCGTTGATCCATCAAGAAATGGTCGAGAAACGCAGTTGGCTGTCTGAGGCACAATTCCTGCGTGCCCTGTCGTTTTGCATGCTTTTGCCCGGCCCAGAAGCAATGCAACTGGCCACATACGCGGGTTGGAAAAAGGGCGGCATCATCGGCGGCTTAATCGGTGGCGGTTTGTTTATCTTGCCCGGTGCGATTGTCATTGCACTGCTTGCGCTAACCTACGGGGCCTATGGCAATTTGCCCGTGGTTCAGGCGCTTTTTCTGGGCGTGAAAGCAACTGTTGTGATCATCGTGATTGCCGCACTCCTGAAAATTGGCAAGCGCGCGCTGACCAAGCCATTTCATAAATGGCTGGCTGTAGCTGCTTTCGTGGCGCTGTTTTTCTTTGCGCTCCCCTTCCCTTTGGTCGTCTTGGTTGCCGCATTGTTTGGCGCAATGGGCCAGATCACGGACGAAGAAAACATCCCACTGCCATCAGGCAGTTTGCGTAAAAGTGCCGCTATCCTATGCATAGGCGGCATGCTGTGGGCCGCACCAGTCGTTGCGATTGCCATTTCTGAAAATCCCTTCCTGATGGAAGTCGCCGTGTTCTTTTCCACACTCGCGGTCGTCACCTTTGGCGGGGCATACGCGGTGCTGGCCTACATGACACAAGAGGTCGTGGTGACGTTTGGCTGGCTCAGCACCGCGCAAATGATGGACGCACTGGGGCTGGCAGAAACCACGCCCGGGCCACTGATCTTGGTGACGCAGTTCGTGGGCATGATTGCAGGATTGGCCGAAGGCGGCATTCCTATGGCGCTTGTTGCAGGTGTTTTGACCCTCTGGGTGACGTTTGTGCCGTGCTTTATCTGGATTTTCGCGGGCGCGCCTTTGATTGACTGGTTAGAAGGACGGCCCCGCCTGCGCGGTGCATTGGCCGCGATTACGGCAGCAGTTGTAGGTGTCATTGCCAACCTATCTGTGTGGTTTGCCCTGCATGTGTTTTTTGGCACCGTTGATCCGGTCAATTTTGGCCCAATCCAAAGCATCGTTCCGCAATTAACAACACTGCAACCCATTGCGGCCCTACTCGCACTGATTGCAGGCTACTTACTGTTGTGGCGGCAATGGTCGCTAACGCTGGTATTGCCTGTTTGTGCGGCACTGAGCCTCCTTTTCAGCGGTCTGTCCGGATTGATCTAAGCCTGCCCCTTTTCACTACCACCGAATCCCTTATGCTACCTCCAGACGCCAAGGAGAGTTGCACCCGTGAACACCACCATCGACTACGGCAACCTGATGCACCGCGCCATGCGCGGACTAATTCAACAGGTCCTGAATGGGATTAAAAAAGACGGCCTGCCGGGACAGCACCATTTCTTTATTACCTTCGATACGATGCATCCCGATGTGGAAATCGCCGATTGGCTGTCTGACCGTTACCCCGGTGAGATGACAGTCGTCATCCAGCATTGGTTCGCCGATCTGGACGTCACAAACGAAGGCTTTACGATCACGCTGAACTTTGGCGACAATCCAGAGACGCTTTATATCCCCTACGATGCGATAAAGACGTTCGTGGACCCGTCGGTCGAATTTGGCCTGCGCTTTGAAAGCCAAGACGAAGAGGCAGACAGCACTGCCAACGAAGTCGAAGAAGCCCCGATGGACGAAATGGTCGAAGAAGAAAATGATGACACGCCACATGAGGCCGAAGTTGTCAGCCTTGATCAGTTTCGCAAATAAAGTGACCCTTAGAACAGTGGTCTAGCCATCCTGCACCATGCAGCGGCCCATTGCGACATTGTGGTTCATCCCACTGCTACCTATAGATAAATCGACATTTTGACGAAGGGCACCACCATGACCGAGACACGTACAGAAACCGACAGCTTTGGCCCACTTGAGGTCCAAGCAGACCGTTATTGGGGCGCGCAAACACAACGCTCGATCATGAATTTCCCGATTGGCTGGGAAAAACAGCCCATCGCAATTGTGCGCGGACTTGGTGTGATCAAACAAGCCTGTGCGATTGCGAACAAAGATCGTGGCAAACTGGACGCTAAACTGGCAGATGCAATCATCGCCGCCGCCGCTGAAGTTGTTTCAGGCAAGCTGGACGATCATTTTCCGTTGGTCGTGTGGCAAACAGGATCAGGCACCCAGTCGAATATGAACGCCAACGAGGTCATCTCGAACCGCGCGATTGAGATGCTGGGCGGCTCGATCGGATCCAAAGATCCGGTGCATCCCAACGATCATTGCAACATGGGGCAGTCGTCAAACGACACCTTCCCGACCGCGATGCACATCGCTGTGGCCATGACTGCACATGATGTCCTGCTGCCAGGATTGGCAAAACTGCATGCAGCACTTGAGCAAAAGCAGCAAGAATTCAACGATATTATCAAGATTGGCCGCACCCACACCATGGACGCGACACCAATGACTTTGGGTCAGGAGTTTTCTGGCTACACTCATCAGGTCGCAATGGGCATCCGCCGCATCAAAGCCGCCCTGCCCGCGATCTACGAGCTTGCTCAAGGTGGCACAGCCGTCGGAACTGGCCTGAATACACCAAAGGGTTGGGGCGAAAACGTCGCGGCACATATGGCCGAGATCACAGGACTGCCCTTCGTTACGGCGCCGAATAAATTTGAGGCATTGGCGGCACACGACGCATTGGTCGAAATGTCGGGCGCTTTAAAGACAGTCGCCTCCAGCCTTTACAAAATAGCGTCCGACATTCGGATGCTGGGGTCCGGTCCGCGCTGCGGTTTGGGTGAATTGATGTTGCCTGAAAACGAGCCCGGCTCGTCCATCATGCCTGGCAAGGTGAACCCGACACAGGTCGAGGCAATGACGCAGGTCTGCGCACATGTCATGGGCAATGATGCCGCTGTTGGCTTTGCAGGCTCACAAGGGCACTTTGAGTTGAACGTGATGAAGCCAATGATGGCCTATAACGTCTTGCAATCTATGCAGCTTTTGGGCGACGTATCCGTCACATTCACCGACAACTGCGTCGCAGGCATTCAAGCTGATCGCACACGTATCGAAAAACTGATGCGTGAATCGCTCATGCTGGTCACGGCCCTTGCCCCCACTATCGGTTACGACAACGCGACCAAAGTCGCAAAAACGGCGCATAAGAATGGCACGACCCTCAAGGAAGAGGCGATCAAGCTGGGCTTTGTGGATGCCGCCACTTTCGATGATGTCGTTCGGCCCGAGGACATGATTGGTCCCAAATGAAGCCAGTGAATTTGAATCAGGCGCGCAAGACAAAGACGCGCGCCGAAACAAAGGCCAAAGCAGACGCAAATGCCGTCCGCTTTGGCCGCACCAAGGCGCAAAAAGTCCTTGAAGCAGCGCAAGCTGAGCATGCCAATCACCGCTTGTCACAGCTAAAATTCGAGGACGATTGATGGCACACACGCGGCCAGTCAAACGGTCTCTCACATTGCGCGGTCACCGCACAAGCGTGTCACTTGAAGATATATTTTGGGATGCATTTAGGGGCTATGCCGAGGCCCAAGGGCGCACAATCAACGGACTTGCCGCAGAGATTGACGCTGCACGCGGGGACATTGGTCTTGCCTCCGCAATGCGAATTTATGTGTTAGAATGTGCCTTGGCCCGTGATCACTTGCCAGAATAAAGCGCGCCGCGCAGTGTCGAAATCTCGTTGCGATCGTGAATTTCGCTCAATTGCAATGCACCGGGCTTTAGATCAGGGGC
The DNA here is from genome assembly GCA_965364065.1 of uncultured Yoonia sp. Taxonomy (GTDB): domain Bacteria; phylum Pseudomonadota; class Alphaproteobacteria; order Rhodobacterales; family Rhodobacteraceae; genus Yoonia. Next base: position 7,081 of record CBDTVI010000040.1, read on the forward strand.
AGCAGCTGTAGTCTTATCAAAAAGCCTAGCAACCTGTGATCCGTCGAGTTGGTGCTTTGCTGTTGGTTCGACTGTTTCTTGTACTTTTTTGCGTCCAAAGAGTCCTGCGAAACCGCGACGTTTGGATCCTGATACTGATGTCGTCATAATAAACTCAAATCATTAAAAAAAAGATGTTACTCGCCTATACAAGCTTTATGCCACAACCTTAGGTCACACGTAAATCACAAAATGGGCGTATTTCCGCCACTTTTCGCCTAAGGCCCTTTATTTGTTGCAAATTAATTTGCCACTGTCGCCCACTGCCCCAAACGCACCTAGAGATCGCTACATGCTCACAGCGCACACTGGCAACAAAGATCAATAATTGTTTCCGAAATGGAAACCTAACGCGAGTCGCGCTTGGTAATACGTAGCCAAATTCCATCTTTTGCGCGCACAGTCAGATGGGCTACCGGGACAGGCACATGTTCATCAGACACAGAAAATTCGTAGGTGCGCAAAAGCCGCGCAAGCAGCACAACGCCTTCGATCAAGGCAAACCCAGCACCGGTGCAAATGCGTGGACCTGCAGAAAACGGCATGTAAGCATCGCGGAGGCCCGCCTTGCCATTTTCGGTTTCGAAACGGGCAGGATCAAAGGCGTCAGGCGCATCCCAAAGCCGGGCGTGACGATGCAGGTGCCACGGCGATAAAACCACCTGCGCGCCCGCTTTGATCGTACGTCCACGGAAATTTTCGGCCTTTGATGCCTCGCGAACCATCATGGGCACAGGCGGATATAGCCGCAGGGTTTCGCGAAACACATCACGGGTGTCTTTCAGGCCTGACAGCCCCGCAAATGCGCCATCATAGCCCTGCCCTTCAGCCGCCAGTTTATCCTGCCACGCAGGGTTCTGCGCGAGCAGATACAGCGCCCACGCCAACGCCGACGCGCTTGTTTCATGCCCTGCCAAAAAGAAGATTGCGACCTGATCGACCATCTCATCAAGATCAAGGGTATCGCCTGTGACAGGGTCCTTAGTGGTCAGAATTTTGGTCGCCAGATCATCAGGTGCGTTACCAGCGGCAATCATCGTTAGGCGCCCTTTGGTCAGTTTCGTAATCAACCGCCGAATTGCCGCAGCCGTCTGGCGTGTTTCAGAGCGAAAGAAACGCGGCATCCATGCAGGTCCGCGCACAAATGCGGCCAAGTTCAAGATCGGCTGCGTGCGCTGATACGCGCGGAACGCATGGAACACCTCTTGCGCCGTTTCATCCTCAATCTCGATCGAAAATAACGTCCGAAAAATCACATCGGCAGCAATGTGGCTGGTGATCGCCTCGAATTCTTGTGGGGTGCCGTCTGCTTTGGCACCTAGCCGCGTCACACCCGCATCTGCTGCTGCCAGAATTCCCGGAAATGTGTCCCGCAAACGCCCGCCTTCAAACGCAGGGTCGATAATCCGACGTTGGCGCTTCCAGACCTCGCCGTTGGTCAGAAAAACGCTATTGCCCAACAAGGGGCGCAGCCCTGCGCTAATGCGGTCGGACTTTGGAAAAGCATCAGGGTCTTCAGTAAGAACCTGTTTGATCAATTTGGGATCATTTATCAGGTAGCTGCGAAAGAACGGTGTGCGAAATTCTGCCATCCATGCGCGATATAACTTTGCAGGTTGTGCAGATAAGATATCTTTGCGGAACAGCCGCATATACCGCCACAGCGACACCTTATCAGGCCGTGCCGCAGGTTTTGGCGGCAGTGGTGGCGGTGCATCGATCACGGCTTCATCGACCTGTACTTTGACACAGGCACATCTATGCGTGACTTTGATGGTTTACGCTCCGCATATCGATCCTGCAGCAGGATTGGCCCCGCTGTGATCTGAAAATAGTCATAGTCCTTAGGCTGATCAAAGGCGCAGAGATACTGAAAATGCAGCCGGAAAAACCGCCAGCGCAGTGCTTTCCAGCGTGCAGCCGAAAGGCTTTGGGTGAAGGCCGCAGAGATCACAAGCGGCCATTGTTTGTTGTCAGGCGCAACCCCCGTCACCGCAACCGGATCACACAGCGCAAAGCAACACCCGTCACCTGGTGCGGTCACATCCACCCAAGTCACATTTGATGCAGTGGATAAAAACGCCAAGTCACGGCGCAATTTGTCGGCTTTTGGCAAAAACGACACCATCGGAACTACTTGGCCCAGCGACAAAAACGCGAGCTTTGGCCCATCAATTGGGACCCGCCCGTCGCGGATCAAATCGGCAAGGATCGACACGGCCAGATGTGCGCCTGATGAATGCCCAACGATCAGAACCTCTTCGATATCTTCGGACAGGGCATCAGCGATCAAGTTCCCGAAATCGGCCATGCGCGCCGCAAGCGCGGGTGGAATAGCCCCTTTGTGATGCGCCGAAAATGCGTAGTCATGCATCAGGTAGTAAGCAAATAGTTTGTTGTCGATGGATTTGAACCACCGCAGAATGGTGACAGTGATAACAGCCAGTAACGCCCATTCGATTGCCCAAATGCTCCAATCAGCGATCGTGAAAAACAAATTGTCACCAGTTCCAATGAAGCGGTGCAACATCCGCCCGACATTTTCACCGACAAATAGTCCAGCGCCAAGTCCAGCGGCCAATTGCCCCAAAAGCATCAGCACAGGGTAAAGGGCCGCAATCACTGGCCCTTTGCGCATCCACATCAAACGGCGAAGGGTGCCAGTCGCGATATAAATCCACGCGGTTTGAAGCAGTTGCAGGTACGTCGCAGGGATCGACTGCGCCATGCTGTTGCGCACAATGTCAGACCAAACCAGAACATCGACTTGCGCCGACACGTCCTGCCCTGCAATCCGCGCAGTCACGTTCCAGCGAAATGTATCTTGGGAAGGTGCCGCCTGCAGGCCAATCTCGTAGCCGCTGATCTGCGCCTGTGCGCTGCCTTCTTTGCGGTACAGCTCGCGGTAGCGGCGGGGATGAATGGGATCATAGCCAGGGATATGAAAAACCCGTCTCTTTTTGACCCGCGTGATATCTGCGCTCATCCCTGCCTCTTGCTGATGCGTGGCATCACGTTAGCGGATCAAGGCGGAAAGGATAAGGGCTAGCCGACCAAAGCAAGCGCTGGAAAGCGTTCGAGCAGCCAGTAACTGAATGCAGCGAATTGTCCGGTCAGCATCATCAGGCCAACGGTCCATAAAAGCAGGCCAGAGGTACGTTCAATCCGGTCCATGTGCCGCTTCATCCATCCCATCACACCTTTGAGGCGTGGAAAGAAGGCGGCGACCAGCAAAAACGGAATACCGAGGCCCAAGGCATAAAACGCAAGCAACACTGTGCCGCGCGCCACATCGGCCTCTGACGCAGCAAGGCTTAGGATCGCACCCAAAATCGGGCCAAGGCACGGCGTCCAACCGAACGCAAAGGCAAGACCGAGCAAGTAAGCCCCAAAGGCAGATCCACCTTTGTCACCCGCATCCACGCGCAATTCACGGTCCAAAAAGCCGATGCGAAAGACACCTACAAAATGCGCGCCAAGGATCATCACCATCGTACCTGCAACGATGATGAAATATTCTTGCACCTGCAGCATCATCCGACCCATTGTCGAAAAGGCCAGACCTAGCAGCAAGAATACGGTCGAAAGCCCCATCACGAAAAATACAGCCGAGACGAAAACACGGCGGCGCGCCTTGCCTTCTTCTTCCATTTCACTGACGGACACACCGCCCATATAAGCCAAATATGGCGGCACAACTGGCAGCACACAGGGGCTTAGGAACGACAAGAGCCCCGCAAGCATCGCGATCACCATCGCGGGCAGCAAAGCGGCATCAAAGATCAGAGCAGTATCAAGCATGGGTGTTCCTTCTTACCCTCTATCTAAGCGAGCGAAGCCAAGAGGTCACTGCAAAACCGGTCACAAGTTGGTGGACAAAATGAAACATCACACTTAGTTCAATATCATGGAATTTGATGCTGATCTTGATGCAAAGGGCTTGCTGTGCCCCCTGCCCGTTTTGAAAGCGCGTAAGCGGTTGCAAGCGCTTGAAGTAGGTCAGGTTTTGCGGGTTGAGGCAGATGATCCGGCCGCGATCATCGATGTGCCGCATTTCTGTAATGAGGCGGGTCATACGCTGGTCAGCACCCAAGACTTGGATGCCACGCAGGTCTATTTCATCCGCAAAGCCTGACTAAGGATTGCGTCGAAGTTAGCGTCACCTGAAAAGCCCACGCTTTCCGCCAGCGCCGTATCAAAAAGTGTAGGCCACGTGCCGACGATTGCTTGAATTTTTTCGTCAGGTGCCAAATCAATCAAATCAGCAGCAGCCCCGGAATATGCCCGCAAAGCATCGATCATGTCCGCAATCCGGACTTGTAAGCCAGGTACATTGACCGCGCCGTAAATTGGCCAATCAGCCACGGGAACCGATGGCGCATGCCACAAGGCGGTGACTGCCGCGTCAGGTGACGTGACCCACATAGCCATCTGCGGATCAACGGGACAAATCGCAGGCAGGCCTGCAAGCGGTTCACGGATGATGGACGACGCAAATGATGACGCCGCCGCATTCGGCTTGCCCGGACGCACAGTGACCGTCGGCAAACGCAGTGTGCGCGCATCGGCCCACCCACGCCTGCGGTAATCAGCCATGACCAGTTCCGCCATCGCTTTGGTCACGCCATAGGTGTTTTGCGGTTGGATTTGGGTGAATTCTGTCAAAGGCTCTGCGGGGCTGCCACCATAAACGGCCAATGACGACGTTCCAATCAAGAGAACCCCGGGTGCGGCGTCTTTTGCGGCTTTTAAAACAGCCGTCGTGCCGCCCAGATTGACCCGCATTCCCAGATCATAGTCGGCCTCTGCCTGCCCGCTGACCACTGCAGCGAGGTGATAGATTAAAACTACATCATCGGGCATCTGCATGCGCACAGCATCGACATCAGAAATATCAATAGCTGTAAAAAGCGCGTTTTCAATTGTGGGCACAACGGAACCGGAACGATCCCACAAATGCAGTCTTGGATTGGAAAGACGCTGCCCATTGGGCAGCGTCACACCGTCTTCACGGATCTTTCTCGCAAGTGCCGCGCCAAGAAAGCCGCAGCCCCCTGTGATGACGACACTCCCAGTCATTAGCGCCCGAGTGACCACCAGCCCTTGCGCTTAGGCTTGTCAGAGGCAGGTTCTGCTTGAGCAACAGGCGCCGGAGTTGGTTCAGGCACTGGCGCGGGCACAGGTGCTGCCACAACGGGTGCAGGCTCTGCGACTACAGCCGTAGGCTCAGGTGCTGCTTCAGCGACAGGTGCGGCTTCGGCTTTTGGCTTGGCGCGGCTTTTGCGCTTTGGCTTGGGCTTTTCTTCCGCGGCTGGTGCTGCAACGGCATCTGTTGCTGTCGCATCGATTGGTGCGGCATCTTCTGCTGCAGGTTCTGCGACAGGCTCTGCCTTTTTGCGGCGCACGCGCTTTTTCGGCGCAGGCTTTTCCTCGGCCTCTGGGGCTTCGGCGGGTGCAGCTTCTACTACAGCTTCGGCGACTGGCGCGGCCTCTGCGTCAGGCGCGGGATCGGCCTTTCTGCGGCGGTTGCGTGTACGCTTTGGCTTTTCGTCGGCAGCAGGTGCTTCAGCATCTGAAACAGCGGCGACTTCAGGTGCAGCATCAGCATTTTCAGCGGCACCTTCTTCGGTTTCGCCATTCTCAGCCTGCTGACCTTCGCCATCGCGGTTTGCACCGCCCCGACGACGACGACGCCGACGGCGCTTGCGCTTGGGCCGATCTTCATCATCAGCTGCCGCGTTTTCTGGTGCGTCTGCAACGACTGCTGCAGCGACTTCTTCGACCTCATCATCACTATCAATAATGACGCCAGTGTTGTCGTCGACATCATCGTCCATCATGACGACAGAGGCGACAACAGGTGCCGCGTCAGGAACCACACGGGTCGCTGTCTTGAACTTTTCAATCGCGTAATCAGGCGACACCAGCGTCGGATCACATTCGATCCGCACGGACATGCCATAGCGCGCTTCGATGTCAGCGATATGTTCGCGCTTGCCGTTCATCAGAGCGTTGGAGATCGAAATCGGCGCTTTGATCAGCACCTCTTTTGAGCGGCCACGCACGCCTTCTTCTTCCAAAGCACGCAGGATCGACAATGTAACGTTATCGTCGGACCGCAACAGACCCGTGCCATGGCAATGTGAACACATCTGTGTCGTCGCCTCTAGCATGCCCGGACGCAGACGTTGACGCGACATTTCCATCAGGCCAAAGCCGGAAATCCGACCCACTTGAATGCGGGCGCGGTCAGTCTTGAGTTTGTCTTTGAAACGCTTTTCAACAGCAGCGTTATTGCGACGCTCGTCCATATCAATGTAGTCGATGACGATCAGGCCAGCGAGGTCACGCAAGCGCAACTGGCGGGCCACTTCGTCAGAGGCTTCAAGGTTGGTTTTCAACGCCGTCTGCTCGATCGAGCTTTCTTTGGTCGCACGACCAGAGTTCACGTCGATGGCAACCAGTGCTTCGGTGATCCCGATCACGATATAACCACCGGATGGCAGTTGGACCGTTGGATTGAACATACCGTTCAAATAGCCTTCGACCTGATAGCGCGCATAAAGCGGCATCTGTTCTGTGTAATACTTCACGTTCTTGGCGTGAGACGGCATGATCATTTTCATGAAGTCTTTTGCGGTGCGGTAGCCCGCCTCGCCTGCCACGATCACTTCGTCGATGTCTTTCGAGTAGAGATCGCGGATCGACCGTTTGATCAGATCGCCTTCTTCGTAGATTTTCGCAGGGGCAGACGATTTCAACGTCAGCTCGCGGATCTGTTCCCACATGCGTTGCAGATATTCATAGTCGCGCTTGATCTCTGCTTTGGTGCGCTGTGATCCGGCGGTCCGGATAATCAGACCAGCACCTTCGGGCACAGTCATCGATCCAGCAATTTCTTTCAGCTTCTTGCGGTCAACGGCATTTGTGATCTTGCGGCTGATGCCGCCGCCACGGGCCGTGTTTGGCATCAAGACGCAGTAGCGACCAGCCAGTGATAGGTATGTGGTCAGGGCTGCGCCCTTATTGCCGCGCTCTTCTTTGACGACTTGGATCAAAAGGATCTGGCGAACTTTGACGACTTCTTGGATTTTGTACCGCTTAGGGCGCGGTTTGCGCGC
>CBDTVI010000041.1:0-13655 GCA_965364065.1 uncultured Yoonia sp.
CCAACGAACTCGAAATGGAAACCGCCTTTTTCACGCGTTTACAAAGGCTGCTTGTTGGCGCAACCGCGCTAGTTGTTCTTGCTGAAGTGGTCTTTGTTTTCTGGCCTGCACAATATGCCATTCAATCAGCTCAGACTAAAATGAAACGGCTGACGAACATTCTACGGCGTTCGCAGACGCGACTAATGCAGGTGGATAGCAAGCTTAAGCATCTTGTGAACCATCATGCGCTGACTGAATTGCCTAACCGCACGTCGCTTGAAGCATTTCTTGGGAATGCGATAAGCAATCAACAGGCTTCTGAATGGCAGCTTTATCTGGTTGGCATCGACGACTTTAAATCGATCAACGACATGCTGGGGCATGCATACGGTGACGGGCTTTTGATTGCTGTGAGCCGCGCACTCAAGGGTTGTGTCGACTACGACGATATTGTTGCGCATGTCGGCAGCGACGAGTTTGTCCTGACATCAGCAGAATCGGCACCGGCCGTTTTGCGTCGCATTCAGGATGCGTTGGCCAGCACATTTGACGTCAAAGGGCGGCGTATTTCAATTCATGCCAGCATCGGGCATGTTTTCATCGGCACCCAAGTCAGAGAACCGATGGATATTGTCGCGGACGCAGCCACCGCCCTTCAATTTGCCAAAAACGAAGGTGGGGATCGCACACAAGAATTCACCGAAGACCTGCGCCACAACACCCACCTCATGCAGAAAATGCAATTTGATTTGCGTGAAGCGATTGAAAAAGGCGAAATAGAACCTTGGTTTCAGCCGCAAGTGCGTTTGTCAGATGGAAAGCTGCATGGCGCCGAGGTTCTTGCGCGCTGGCGGCACCCGACGCGCGGGCTTTTGATGCCGGACCTGTTTTTGCCTGCCGCTGAAAGGGCGGGGTTAATGATTGAACTGGACCACGCTGTCTGGAAATCTGCGATGGCTTTGGCCCGTGAATGGCAGCTTAGCAAAGTTTGGCATCCCGTTATTTCCTTGAATGCGGCGCCCGATACAATCTCTGACCCTCAACTGATCGAACGGTTTTTGCTTGCACTCCAGCTGTCCGGCTTGGACGCAAATCAAGTGGTAATCGAGGTGCTGGAAACAACTCTGATAAATGGCAACGATGACATGGCGGCGATCAACATCGACAGCCTTGCGGAATGCGGCATTGCACTGGAACTTGATGACTTTGGCACGGGGTATGCCTCGCTTGCGAAACTGATCCAGCTCCCGCTTGCCGGACTGAAACTGGATCGATCTTTGATCGCGCCACTGCCAGATCGCGCAGCCGACAGTGTTGTACGCGCCATTCTTGCACTTGCAGGTGAACTTGGACTTACTGTCATTGCCGAAGGCGTGGAGGAAGCCGCACAAGCCACACACCTTAGCGATCGTGGTTGCGGCATTGGGCAAGGTTATGGCTTTGGCAGGCCGATGCCCGCGAAAGAATTTACAGTTTGGCTTGCGCTGAATGCCGCCAAGACGCTGCATGCTGGACCAGAAACCCCCACTATCGCATACCGGGCTTGAGGATCAGTCCGACAAGCCGTATCTGAGAAGCAGAAACTTTCATGAAAACGAGCGACGCATGGCCAATCACCTTTATCAAAATGATCTGCCGGACGGTCTGGACCTCGGCCTGATCATTGCGATTGATTGCGAAACGATGGGGCTTAACCCGCATCGGGATCGTTTATGCTTGATCCAAATGTCAGGCGGCGACGGTGACTGCCATCTAGTCCAAGTCGCCGTTGGTCAAACCACGGCGCCCAATCTTTGCGCAATGCTTGAAAACCCTGCAATTCTCAAACTGTTTCACTTTGGCCGCTTTGATATCGCCGCCCTCTTGAATGCATTTGGCGCAGTAACTGCACCTGTGTATTGCACAAAAATAGCGTCCAAACTGGTGCGGACTTTTACGGATCGCCACGGGCTGAAAACGCTACTGCAAGATATGGTCGGCATCGATATCTCCAAACACCAACAACAAAGCGACTGGGGTGCCGCAACGCTCACCCCGGCGCAGTTGGATTATGCAGCCTCGGATGTTCTTTATCTACACCAACTAAAGGCAAAATTTGACGACCTGCTTGCACGCGAACATCGCACAAAGTTCGCCCAAGCCTGTTTCGATTTCCTACCGACCCGTGCGCACCTAGATCTGGCCGGCTGGCCGGACACAGATATTTTTTCGCACTGATGGTTGATCATGCAAAATTCCTCGCTTCAGCGAAACGGGTGATCACAGTCGAAGCCGATGCACTGACGCAACTGGCGGACCAGCTAGACGATAGTTTTGCGCAAGCCGTTGAACTGCTTTTGAATGCCAAAGGCCGCGTGATCATAAGCGGTATGGGAAAATCTGGCCACATTGCGCGCAAGATAGCTGCGACCTTCGCGAGCACCGGAACCCCCGCCCATTTTGTACATCCCGCCGAAGCCAGCCATGGCGACCTTGGTATGATGACGCGTGGCGATGTTGTTTTGGTGCTTTCCAATTCTGGTGAAACCCCTGAATTAGCAGACCTTGTGGCCTACACACGCCGCTTTTCCATCCCAATGATCGGCGTGGCAAGCAAGCCAAACAGCACCCTTTTGACGCGGGCCGACGTTAGCATTGTTCTGCCTGATTTGGGCGAAGCATGCGGCACGGGCGTTGTACCAACCACATCAACCACCATGACATTGGCCTTGGGGGATGCGCTGGCCGTGGCCCTGATGGAACACCGCGATTTTACGCCCGAAAACTTTCGCGAATTCCACCCCGGCGGTAAGTTGGGCGCACGGTTGTCCAAAATATCGGACTTGATGCACAAAGCGGACGCGATCCCGCTTGTCCTTGCAGACACCCCGATGAGCGATACGTTATTGGAAATCAGCCAAAAAGGCTTTGGCGTGGTTGGCGTCACCGATGCGCATCAAAAACTGATCGGCATCGTAACCGACGGCGACTTACGGCGGCACATGTCAGGCCTGTTGGATCGCACTGCCCGCGAAGTGATGACACCAAACCCCACAACAATGGCACCAAGTGCACTGGCCGAAGAAGCTGTCGCGCTGATGAACGCCAAGACAATCACGTGCCTTTTCGCGGTAGATCCCGCGCATGAAGGTCAAGTTTCAGGCTTTTTGCATATCCATGACTGCCTAAGGGCAGGCATTGTTTAACGATGTTGGTGGCCGATAACCTTCATTCTCAGCTGGTTGGGTGGGCCAAGATCATCCTACCAATGAGTGCTTTAGCGCTATTATCAACCTTGTTTTTGTTCGCCCGCGACGCGAACACAACGGATGATGCAGCCTTAGCGCAGGCCGAAGAAATCGCGCGCGAACAAAAAGTTACCGCCCCCGAATTCGCAGGCGTCACAGATAGCGGCGACATTATCATCATTGCAGCCAAATCAGCGCAACCAAGTGTGGAGCGCCCAGACACAATCCAGATCGATGATATTCGCATGCGGTTGGACACGACAGATGGCAGCTTTGTTGAAGTAACCGCAGTAGAAGGCGAAATCGACGGCCGCGCCCGCATCGCGAGCTTTCTAGGACTGGCGCGCCTGCAGACGTCAAACGGTTATGAAATGGAAACGAACGGCTTGGTGGCTGAACTTCAAACCGGGCGAGTGACTTCAAATGGTTTGCTTGAAATTCGCGCGCCATTTGGTGATTTGACGGCAGGTATGGTCACTTTTCAGGTCGCAACACCCGACGCGGGCCAACAGATGCTATTCACCAATGGCGTCCACCTGCTATATAAACCCAACACCCAGTGACAAAGGACAAGCGCCGCATGATGAAACTACTCGCTTTTTGCGCCAGCCTTTTCTTGGCTAGTAGTGCGTTTGCACAGACAAGTGTCGCATTGGGCGGGCTGTCGGTTGATACCAGTGCCGCGATTGAGGTTTCAGCCGATAGCCTTTCAATTGACCAAGACACCAGCACGGCAGTTTTTGACGGCAATGTCATCATCGGCCAAGGCGATCTGCGGATCACCGCCGGACGGGTCGAGGTGATTTATGGCAGCGATACGACACAAATCGCGCGATTGCTTGCCTCAAACGGCGTGACATTTGTGACAGCGACAGAGGCAGCAGAGGCCCAGCAAGCAGACTATGACATCACGACTGGATTGCTGGTTCTAACGGGTGAAGTTCTGTTGACCCAAGGGGCAAGCGCAATTTCTGCGGGCCGGATGAGCATCAACGTCACCGACGGAACCGCCACGATGGATGGCCGCGTGCGCACAGTTCTGCAACAGGGCGGCAATTGATGGAAACGGCCGCTAACCTTTCAGTTCAGGACGGCGACGTCGGGCTACAAATCACTAATTTGCGCAAGAGTTATCGCAAGCGTCCCGTCATACGCGACGTCAGCATTACTCTTGGAAGGGGCGAGGTTGTCGCCTTACTTGGCCCAAATGGGTCCGGCAAAACCACCTGCTTTTATGCGATCGCAGGTTTGGTCACACCCGAAGGCGGGCGCGTCATTATTGACGGGCGCGATGTGACAAGCTTGCCAATGTACCGCCGCGCCCAGCTTGGGATCGGGTATCTGCCCCAAGAAATGTCAATTTTTCGGGGTATGTCAGTCGAAGACAATATTCTTTCTTTCCTTGAAATCGCAGTCCCAGATCGACACCGCAGGCGCGAGCGGCTTGAAGAACTGCTTTCGGAATTCTCAATCGAGCATTTGCGCCGTGCCTCTGCTATGGCTTTGTCCGGGGGCGAACGCCGCCGCGTTGAGATCGCGCGCTGTTTGGCTGCGGGTCCAAAATACGTACTGCTAGACGAACCCTTTGCCGGTGTAGATCCAATCGCGGTCAGTGAAATTAGGCACTTGGTCTCCGACCTTAAGAACCGCGGCATTGGCGTTCTGATCACGGACCACAATGTACAAGAAACGCTGCAGATTGTGGACCGCGCATATATCTTGCACGACGGCAAAGTGCTGATGAGCGGGACAACCCAAGAGGTCGTTCAAGACGACAACGTGCGCCGCGTATACTTGGGCAATAATTTCCGCGTGAACTGATTCTTTTCGTACTGCGCGCGACTGTGTCATTGACAATGCCTAGGGTTTTATCGCCAACTGTAGAAGATGACGAACCCTAGATCTTTTCCCGTATCTTTGCCGGCACAGTGCTGGCACTTTGGGATTAGCCAAAAGAAATCAAGGTGTTATCATACTCAGACATGTCGAGGTTTCGTGCGCAGGCCAGCTTAGGCTGACCCGTATTTCGACACCTCGTGGCTTAATAAAGGAGAAACGATGCGTTACCAAATCAGCGGCAAGCAAATCGACATTGGCGAAGCACTTCAGACACACGTAAAGACCGAGATGGACGAAATCCTGAGCAAATACGCAGGACGACCGACCGAAGCATATGTGGTCTTTTCAAAATCTGCCCATGAATATGTCTGCGAAACCGTCGTTCATCTTTCAACGGGCCTAAATGCGCAAGCAACTGGAAAGGCGACAGAAATTTATGCCGCATTTGATGCCAGTTCCGAAAAGATGGACAAGCAACTTCGCCGCTATAAACGCCGTCTAAAGGACCATCATAGGGATCGTGTACAGCCTGTTGAACTTTCGGATGCGGGGTCATATATCCTCGAATCAAGAGAAGAGACTGAAGACGCTGGGCAAGATGACGCGACGCCGATCATCGTCGCAGAGATGGAATCGAAGATCCCGTCGCTTTCGGTTGGTGAAGCCGTGATGCAGATGGAAATTGCGAGTGCACCAGTTCTGGTTTTCAGGAACGAAAAGAATAACGAAGTTAACGTCGTGTACCGGCGTGATGACGGAAACATTGGCTGGGTCGACCCGAAAACCTCGGGGTAGGAAGCAGCCGACTGATGAGAGACAAAGTTGATGCAACTTGGCACTATCCTCGAGCATGACGCGGTTAAGACGATTTCGTCCTGCACCAGCAAAAAACGTCTCTTTCATGATCTGGGCGAGCTTGCCGAGGCAAGCTATAACTTGATTTCAACTAATGTCATTGATGCTTTGATCGAACGCGAAGGGCTTGGCCCAACGGGTGTCGGTCAAGGCATCGCATTGCCGCATGCCCGCCTGCCTGAGCTTGATCGCGTTGTGGGACTGTTTTTGCGCCTTGAAAAGCCACTAAACTTTGATGCGGTTGACCGCCAACCTGTTGATCTTGTTTTCGCGTTACTTGCACCCGAAAATGCAGGTGTTGATCACCTCAAAGCGCTGGCATTGGTATCACGCACGCTGCGCGACGATGCGGTTTGCGCTAAACTGCGCGCCAACACCAACCCCGGCACTCTGCATACAATTCTGACCGAAGTGCAGGCGTCGCAGGCCGCCTAGGCCCAGCTTTCAAACCCAAACACACGGTAGTCAAGCGCGTACGCACTTTGTGCGGCGCCCTCAATTTGTGCATCATAAATCGCCGCAAGACGGTCATGTTCATGGTGTGCACCTGCGACCCAATCGGGGCAATTATCGATCCCAATTTGTGACGCCAAATGCGGCAGATCACGAGCCAAATCATCTTCGCGCAAGATCACATCTGGCAATGCAAACTGGGCCATTCCTTGCAGCAAGGTGTGTTGATTGGCCCATGATGGATCGACCCGAATGCTTGTTTGCCCCGAAAGATTGGGCTTGAGAAATTCCAGGAACGCCAAAAATGCGGCATGATGCGCGGCTTGGTCGTACCCATCGTCAGGTGAAAAATCGGTGCCATCTGGCGGAATTGGCAACTTATGTATCTTACGCAGGTTCGCCCTGAGTTCAGGAAGGCTGCCCTTTTCGTTCGACAGAATCCGATCGCAGAATGCTGCATGCGCACGCGCAACTGGATGCCGCAAAGCAGCAAAGCTGCGGTGCAGCCGGCGGCTCGATTGCCAGTCGCGCAAGGATCGCTGGGAGAAATTTGCGATGACATCCTGCCCCCCATCCAATGCCCCAAGCCAATTGCAAATTGCCGCATCCGGCCCAGAACGAAGGGGCAAATAAAGCAACCCACTTTTGGGTGCCGCAAAATAGGTCGGGATCGCCGGCCCGCGCTTTGGTTCAAAATTCGGGGTGCGCCCAAGATCAAAGCGATCCAGCCCACGCAGCGCTTGCTGCATTTCGTCAAAGTTGCTGACCTTTTGATCTAACGGTTCAGGATTTTGCTTTTTCAGTTTCTTGTTGATGTTCGAAAGGCGCGCTTCAACGCCTAGAAACGCAGCCAGTCCATTCACAACATCCACATCCCGCAGATCGTCGTACCCGATATAAAAGGCGGTTTGACCAGATGTCTGAAGTGCGTGCTGCAGACGGCTTTGAAAGGTCAATAGCGCCTCGAGATGTGCTTTAAAAGCGTCTGGCTCAAAGTCGATTGAAGTGGTTTTTGCATGCGTCGCATTTGTCAATTTCCACTGCCCTGTGGCCTGCGCGATTTTCCAACTGACAAAACTATCCACTGGATTTCTGGTCAGGATAACTTTGGCGCACCGAGGATCATCTAAGCAGGTCTGCAATATGCGCGGATCGTGATCATGAAAAAATCGAAAGCCCGCCAGCCCGTCGCTGTCTTTGATACGCTCTAGCAACAATTCCGGGTTCTCATCGCGCGTTGCGTGATCAATGCCTAGCAGTTCTTCGGCTTTTGGATGGCCTATAAACGACGGGTTGAATGCCTCTCCGTGGCAGCTGACGCCCGCAAGCATATTCAAGTTTGCTTCAAGCAAATTAGACCCGGTGCGCATTTCCGCCAACACAATGAAGTAATCAAATTTAGTCATTTTTGTGCAATAATGTAAGGTTTGCGACGTGGCATTGCCTGTGCTCTGCGCAGATTACCTTGGGTGATGTCACCGGTCAGGAACGGGTGCATGCCTTGGTTGCGCAGGTCCTGTAAGAAATCGGCAAGCCCCGTCAGGTCGGCCATCTTAGGCGCTTGCGTCAATGCCCTGCCTTTGTGGCCAGCGATATCGTCGATAATCGTTTGCAACACATCCATCGGTGTTTCGATAAATTCAGCCAAGGTCATGATCTTGATGCGTGCATGTGCATGCGGTCCACGCAAAGTCTTGAGGAATTTGCTTTCGATCCGCTGCAAGCGGGCAGCTTCGGCGCGTACCTCACTGGCAGTGCGCCCTGACCGATAAAGCGGTATCGACCATGCGCCTGAGATCACCCAAATGCTGGCGTTCGTATCCCTCGCGAGCGTCCACTGCACCTCTTGGCTATCGGCAGGACCAAATTGAAAGCAATGCTGATCATCGCGTCCGTTCCAGATCAGATTGGTCAGGAACATTTTGGCGTTATAGTCACGCAAGCGCGGGTGGTCCGAAAGGCCACCACGATAGATCTTGCTTTCGTCGGAAAAATGCACGCGATCCTTTGCAAAAAGATGCCCGTGCACCTCTGCACCTGTGCGTTCGGTGAGCCATTTTTGAAAGTCCGGAAAGACGTCATCGAATCCCTGAAGCACAGCGTAAGGCGCCGCAGCAACGCCATTCTCGCGATCAGTACTCGGGAATCTGCTTTGCATATAAAGCCCCGGCCGTCCCAATGTTCGCCGTTCAACCGCGTGCGAAAACAGGCGGTCAACGGTGCCAGTGTTCGGCGCAGCACCCATCCGATCTGGATCGGTGGTCTGGGGGAACATCGCGTATAGACCTTCTGCATCACGCCAAATTTTGCGCGCTACAAAGCAGTCTGATCGCTGCAAAAGCTCAAGGTGATCGTCGAAGAATATATGCGGTTTACCCTGATAGTCGAACTTCGCCAGCGTCAGTGACCGGCTTTGGACGGTACGGGCGTGCAGCCGTACAAGGCTTTGATAATAGCTTTCGTCGGGGATCCAAACGCGACGGAAATACCTATCATAAGTAGAGCGGTTCGGATCCTGCAAAATCGCATCAAGCGTTTGGCGGGTCAAACACCACCACTGCGACCCCAAATGCGGGACAAGCCCGTCAGGAATTTTGCGTCTATACCCCACAAATTGCTGTAGCTTTACAAACGCGTCAAACAGTTTGCGCTGTTTTTTCCAAGCAAGCGGGAACCGCAGCGTAAAGCGCTCGCGATCCAAGCCTCCGACGGTCCAACGCACGTCAGCCGTTGTCGCACTTTCAATGAAATCGGTATCCGGATGCTCTAGCAAATAGGCCCGCAATTCCTGCACTGGACGCAGCGGCAAGCAAGATCCTGAGGCCAAGAAAACATGCGACACATCAGCAAATTCCTCGAGCATCATCGTCGCCGCAGTTTGCGAGGCGGCCACCAACCCCCATGTTCCCCATTCACAGCGCTGACGTGTGCAAAAACGTACCATGCTTAGATCAGACAAGGCGCTGACAAAGTGGTCATGCGATGCACGGCTGACATTGCTATCGATGTGAATAACAACGGGACAGCCCGCAGCGTTCCAATGGCGCACCATCTGTTCGGCGCGGTCAAAACCGGTATGGATCAACATGATCACACCTAGCGTCATGCCCAGTTTCCTTTTGACATCAGGCCAAGAATTTCAAGTTGGCGCCAGTTGATGTATTGCTCACTCCATTGACACCACAGGTCTGGATCAGACCCATGCCGATCAGCGTATGTTTTGTATTCCCGTCCCGCCTGATAATGCTCGCCGCGAGATGCTTCTTCGGCGGCGCGATCACCAAAGGTATTCAGGAATTTCGCATGCAGCAAAATGCCAGAGGTTTTTTCCCCGCCTTGTTGATCATAAACGAGGTTTAATCCGCGCGGCAAAATCATGTGGGTGGAACTGACGTATGTGTAGGGTTTGCGCCACTTCACGAAGGGTACTTTGTTTAACGCGGGGGCCTGTTTGGGCTTGCTCGCAAAGAATGTGCGCGCGCGAGGGCCACCTTGAATCCACAGGTTTTGCAGCAGCTTGTTTTTGGTCATGATGTAGTTGCCCGGGTCAAACCAACGCGCAATGGCAAATGGATCAGCGCCCTTGGCATAAGCTGTCTGTCCAACCGGACCCTTGGGGTACATATCCAACAGCATCGCACCAAAGGATCGTAATTGGGACGCGTCCAGCCAATCGGCCAACGCACTGATCGGGCGTGTGTCACAGAACGGGTAGACAAAAAATTCGTCTACATCGACAGTCAATGCCCAATGCCCGGGGGCATATTTGCCCTGCAAGTAAGTCAACCAATCCATGCCATAGCGCGCGTCGCCATATGCGGCATTTGTAGACCAAAGTGATACGTCCGGTTGGTCCAGCACAAATGCAGCGCCGTCATCCGTACTATCGTTATCGATCATGAAAAAATGGTTGATCCCCAGTTTGCGATAATATTCTAGAAAGTAAGGCAACCGCACATCTTCATTGCGGAAGGTGCAAAACAGCAAGATATCGTCAGGACCGACCCGGTTGGTCCGATCGGCTACGGGCCGCAACGCGCGGCCTTTGCGTAGTGCGCGCATCCGCCAACGCTTGCGCTGCCATCGCAGCCGATATGATGTCCAAATGCTCAAAGCTATCGCTTCTTGTTCCTGCGCTTTGATCGACGCATATCAGGCCCAAGACCCTTTTGACATCAACCCTTGTGCGACTAAATCTGCTTCACCCACATAAGGCTTTGAACCCTGATGCCACAGTGTTGGGTTCTCAATCAATTGTTGATGGTAGTTTTCATAAATCTCACTGCTTTCAAAGTGCTGTTTACGCGCAAGTTCTTCCTGTGATTTCGCGCCTACGTTGGGCAAGAACTTGGTATGCAGCAACACCCCACTCGTCTTGCTGTCCCCCTCTGGGTCAAACACATCATGCAGATGACGGGGAAGGATTTGATGGGTTGAGCTGACATAGGCATAGCGTCGGTTCCAGAGAACCAGCGGTGTCTTATTGAGGGTCGGCGCGCGGTCCCGTTCAGACGCAAAAAACATCCGGTCGCGGACCCCGCCTTGTATCCACAAGTTGCCGTAGTACGGGTGGTATTGGTGGCGGTAGTTGTCCGCATCATACCAGCAAAGCGTCGTTGTCGGATCATCCCCTGCCAGGTACTTGGCATCCCCAAGCGGCCCTTTCGGATAAAGGTCCAGCATAATCGCGCCGAACGATTGCAGGTTTTTTTCAGTCAGCCATCTGGTCAGCGCTTTGAGATCGCGTGATTTATACTCGGGATAAATCAACAACTCATCCGCATCGACGGTCAAACACCACCGATTATGCCCGTACATGGCCTGCAACCAACCTAACCAATCCATGCCAAAACGGGCCAGCCTATAGCTATGCTTTGTTGTCCAAAGAGAGACGTCTGGTTCGGCTGCAAGAAATTCCGCGGTTCCATCGTCACTGTCGTTATCGACAATCAGAAAGTGATCGACGCCCAGCGCACGGTAATGTTTTAGAAAATAAGGGAGCCGCAACATTTCGTTGCGCACAGCCGAAAACACCAAGATTGCGTCAGCAGGAAATTCTGAGGTCCGGTCATGGGCGGGCTGAATTTGCTTGCGTTTGCGCCAGACCCGAAACAAGAACCGGCGCCGTTTCCAACGCAATCGGTATGCGCCCCATAACCCCGACAGGCCTTTTGCGCGGGTTGTTGTCATGGCATGCGCCCGCTATTGCGCGGCTTGCTTCACAGCATGCAAATCCGCCAAAAACGCGGCAAATTCATCGTGCAGTTCAGCACGGGCAAGTGCGAATGCAACCGTCGCCTGTAAGAATCCTGCTTTTGACCCACAGTCATATCTTTGGCCTTCAAATCGGTAGCCAAAAACATCGCGACCCGCGGCAACTTCTGCCGAGATCGCGTCAGTCAATTGTATTTCTCCACCGGCACCACGTTCAATATTATCCAAATTTGCCAAAACTTGCGGTGTCAGAATATAACGTCCGATGACCGCCAAATTGGATGGCGCAGTACCAAATGGAGGCTTTTCAACCAATCCTTTGACAGAGACGATTGGCCCGTCTTGGCTGGCGACATCTAGCACACCGTATGACGACGTCCGTGCTGGGGGCACTTCCATCGTTGCAACCATTGCACCACCTGTTTCTTGGTAAGCTTCGACCATTTGCTGCAAGCACGGCTTTTCTGCCGCAATAACGTCGTCAGGAAGAATAACCGCAAAGGGTTCATCCCCAATCAGTTTGCGCGCGCAAGATACGGCATGCCCAAGGCCGAGCGCCTTATGTTGGCGCAAATAGGCAATTGTACCGCTTTCCATATTGGTATTGCGCAAAATCTCAAGCAACTCAGTTTTACCAGAGCTTTCCAGCGACGCCTCAAGATCGGGGGACACGTCGAAATAGTCCTCCAAGGCAGACTTGCCGCGCGAGGTCACAAAAATGAAATCTTCGATGCCGGCCGCACGGGCCTCATCAATGGCGTATTGAATCAGAGGACGGTCGACCAAAGTCATGATCTCTTTGGGCACGGACTTGGTCGCGGGGAGAAAACGCGTCCCTAGGCCCGCAACGGGAAAAATCGCTTTTGAGACTTTTCTATTCATGTGAGTGCCTTCGATGATCGGTTTACGGGTAATGAGAAAGTAACGAGTTAACAGCGCGATATTAAGGCAAAACTAACTGGAATGCTTCAAAATTCAGCGTGTGTAGGTAAGGTTTTGCCTATTCATGGCCCATCTCTACCAACATCGCCTCAATGCGGGGAACGTCTTCGGGGTTGTTCAACTCCCAAAACTGGCGGCCATTTGCTGCGACTTCGACGCAAAGCATTGGCACACCGCGCTCTAGAAACCGCAACTGCTCTAAGCCTTCAAGATGTTCCAGCGGGCCACTTTGCCAATTTGGATACGCCATCAGGGCATCAGGACGATACGCATAAACGCCAACGTGATGGAAAACGGGGGTTTCGTCATCATCATCGTAGGGTTTACTTGTGTAGGGGATCACTTCTTTTGAAAAATATAGTGCGTTGTGATCGGTTCCGAAAACGGCCGTGGTACCGCCAACACGCCCTTCGCGGCGGTCTTGCAGCAAGCCATTCAGCGCGCGCCCTTCGGTGCGCAAAACCGGCGTTGCAACCTGTGCTGTTGGATTGTCACGCAAACCTTGCACCAGTTCTTCGACAAACCATGCAGGCGTCAAAGGCGCATCGCCCTGCAGGTTCACGATAATATCGAAATCACCGGACATTCGCGTCAACGTTTCTGCGCATCGCTCGGTTCCATTGGCGCATGTTGTGGACGTCATCACAACTTCCGCTCCGAACGCCGTTGCAGCATCTGCGATTCGGTCATCGTCGGTTGCCACAACGACTTTATCGACACCTTTGACCGCGCAGGCCGCATCCCAAGACCGCTTGATCAAGCTTTTTGCCTCGCCAGTCGCACCGCGCAGGGTGACGAGCGGTTTTCCAGGATACCGGGTCGAGGCGAAGCGCGCAGGAATGACGATGAGGACTGACATTAAGCTTTCTCCAACACAACGCCTGGGGCGTAGGCAATAAAAAACGGGTTTTCAAATATCGGTTTACCATAGGCCAGATCGCTATGATCATCAAAGCGCACAACACGCCCCCCAGCACCGTGCAAAACAGCATGACCTGCTGCGGTATCCCATTCCATCGTGCGGCCAAGGCGCGGGTAAAGATCCGCCTCGCCGGTCGCGATCAGACAGAACTTGAGCGA
This sequence comes from uncultured Yoonia sp., assembly GCA_965364065.1. Lineage (GTDB taxonomy): Bacteria > Pseudomonadota > Alphaproteobacteria > Rhodobacterales > Rhodobacteraceae > Yoonia. The sequence continues at coordinate 13,593 of CBDTVI010000041.1, forward strand.
CGATCCCGCACTTTTCATGTCCTTGGTTGCGTATTTACTGATGTAGCTGTCAGTCGCCGCATC